>JAGQNP010000009.1 GCA_020428005.1 Candidatus Saccharimonadota bacterium | reverse complement strand
CGTTAATAGATTGAACGGCTGGACAATTAGATTGTATCGTGACGATAGTGGAACACTAACCTTGCTAGACAGCACAATCACTGGAAGCGACACAACATTAGGTACAACATACGTTGGGCCGGTAGGCAATGGACAATACCGTTTTGTTAATCTACCCAATGCTACTTATGTGGTTTGTAATGAATCGCGAAGTGGCTGGATGCAAACTCGTCCTGATCCTGCCTCAACAACAAACTCAGTAACAAATTCTCAAGTCGATCCACTAAATCCCGACGAATATTGTTACCGAGTTGTTGTAAATGATAGTAGTGATGAACTCAAAGGAAAACAGTTTGGAGTCATCGAGCAAGCTGAGATCAGGGTTCATAAGGTTTATGACGTGAACGAGGATGGTTTGCCAGGTTGGGAAGCTCCGGAAAATCATCAGCCTGGCTGGACAATTAGATTGTATAAAGATACGGGCGCCGACTGGATGTATCAGGATTCCGTTGTGACAACCGGGCTTGTTTACAGCAATTCCGCAAAATTCTTGGTAGACCCAGGAAACTATGTTTTGTGTGAGGTAATGCAGTTTGGATATAAACAAAGTTTTGCCCGAACTATTGAAGGCTGGGTCGTCTGGCCGGACTATAGCATACCAAATACATCTGGTGCTACAGATGAGGGTGAAAAGTGCATTCCAGTAACCGCCAACACCGGAGAAATTACCTCATATGTTTTTGGTAATATCTACGATAACGATGCACCGTACGTAAAAATTCATCAGCCAAAAACATACGTTAGTGGTAATCAGAAAATTAAAGCTACAATTTCCGATGATAATCCTCACCATTACTGGCTTGCAATTCAACTTAGCGGGGGTGGCCCTAACTTAGGTCCTGGTGTTGTGAATGATAGCAGCTCAATAATTAAGCAAAATATCTTCACTTGGAATACCCTTGGACTTACTAACGGCGACAGCTATATCATCAAACTCGAGGCTAGAGATGCTTTAGGTAATAAAGATCCTAATCTGGCGCCAGTGCCTTCTGACCCAGAAGATCCAAACGATTCCGTTGATTGGATTACAGTAATTGTAGACAATGAGATGCCAACAATTACCATAGATTCCGTTAACGGCGATACAGATTTAACTGATGGTGCAGGTCCTATAGGTGGAAACTTCGCAGTTAAGGGTACAGCAGGTGATAGTATCTCTGGTATTGCTAGAGTTAGGGTTAGAATTCGTCACATTGCAACTGGTCACGTTTACAATTTCCGTTCAGATGACGGTAGCGGCAAGCTTATCTATTCTGCCGGAACGTGGCAACTTGACCTAACTCCTAGCGACCTACCCGATGGTGATGGCGAATACGACATTGCTGCCCGTTCTGTGGATAACGCTGACAACAAAGCAAATACTAGTGTTTTCGCGCCCGTAATTATTGATAATACGGCTCCCGTAGTAACAGTAGATACTCTTTCAACCTTAGTAACGTCACCGTCACTAACTGGGACTGTTGATGACCCTACTGCAGTTGTTAACGTCACTGTAAATGGAAATACTTATATTGCTACTAACAATGGTGGTGGCACATGGTCACTTACAGCAGGTGTAATATCACCAAGTTTGGGTGCTGGAATTTATGAAGTCACCGCTACAGCAACAGACACTGCTGGAAATAGTGCAGATGACTCTACGGCCAACGAATTAACTATAAATGAACTTCCTACAACCGTTACAATTACTCAAAACGAAGACAACGGAAACGGGGGTGATGGTGGCGGGCAAGTACTTGCTGTCCAAACTACAAATGCTTTCGGGGGTGATGGTGGCGGGCAAGTACTGGGTACCGATACAAGCGAAAATGATGACCAGAATGACAGTAGTCGAGACGATAGTGGTGCGGGAAATGTGCTAGCAGAAACAGAAGATAATAGTAACGAAAGTGTAGCTCAAGCACAAAATGACAGTAACGCAGGAATATTAGATTGGATCTTTAAAAATTGGTGGTGGCTGTTATTAGCTTTTGGTGGACTTATGTTGCTTTTCTTTATACTTTATCGACGCGACGAAGACGAAGAAGATAAAAAGTAAAGAATTATTAGTACACACATTAGGCATATTCTGTTTGAATGATAAAATATCGTTAATATGTCCGTAAAAACAGCGTTCGAACACCGTCTTAGGTCATACAGAAATCCAGTTTATATTGTTTATATACTAGCCGGTGTATTACTTTTTTTGCTAGGTAGATTAATAGTTGCAAGTGGTGTCGGCAACCTAGAAATTTACCTTTTTAGATTCTTTAATAGCTTGCCTGGATTTTTAACCCCACTATTTATTCTGATCTCCTTCTTTGGAACTATTGGTTTTGTTTTTGTTGCAACTATAGTTGCAATGATTAGAAAGCACTATTCTCACGCATTGAAATTCTTAATCGCAGGTGTATCGGTATGGCTTATAGTTAAGTGGTTAAAACTCTTTTCGTACAGAGCAAGACCATCAGAAATTCTTCCGGGTGTTCAACTAAGAGAAACGCTCGACTCAACCATTGGTTATCCTTCCGGTCACGCTGCAGTAGCAACAGCCTTAGGTTTAATTGCATATCTTTACACCCCTAAAAGAATGCATCCATTTATAACTAGCGTAATTATTTTAGTATATTTATCCAGATTGTATTTGGGTATGCATCTACCTATTGACATCTTAGGTGGCTTTGCAGTCGGGCTAGTAGTAGCAAGCACCTTGAATTACATATTTGGGGATACACAGGGAAAGTTTATTCCTACTTCAAAAATCAAAACAAAATTATCAGTATTAAAACTTAATATAAAACACGTTGAAAGAGCAAACGTAGACGCACGTGGCAGCACGCCATTTTTTGTAGTCTTAGATAAAAAACCAGATATATTTGTTAAAGTAGTCGACACTAGTAATAATGTTGCCGACTGGTTGTTTAAATTAACAAGGAAAGTAATATATAGACGTCTTGAAGACGAATCACCATTCTTAACTCCAAAAAGACAACTTGAACACGAGGCATATGTAGCAGGCCTAGCACTATCTAACAATGTTAGAACCCCGAAAATACGAGGCATTTTTCACGTTAAAGAAGATATGTGGGCTATGGCTCAGGAGATGATACCGGGTGAATCTCTTGATAAAGTAGGCATAGACAAAATTAACAAGAAGTTACTAATAAAAATTTGGGAGCAGGTTAAACTGCTTCACGATGCAAATATAATTCACAGAGACTTAAGAGCAGCAAATATATTCTTGGATAAAGATAACGAGCCCTGGATTATTGATTTTGGATTTTCGGAAGCTTCGGTTCCAAGCAGAACTTTCTATCGTGATACCGTAGAACTCATTGCGTCCCTATCTGTATTTGTAGATCCAAAACTAGTAGCAACAACCGCTAGAGAGGTTATTGGCGAACAAGAACTGGTTGATGCATTACCGTATGTTGACTATGCGTCACTGTCAGGAGCAACAACTAAACTACTTAAAGAAAGGAAGGGAAGACTTGACGAAATAATTCGAGCTATACATACCGTCGTCACTGGTAAGCAAGAAGTCAAGCCCATTAAGATAAAACGAATCGATATAAAGGCCCTTCTATACATCGCAATGATAGGACTCGCTCTATACGTATTCATCCCGCAGTTTGCTGATTTAAAGAATAGTATTGGAAGTCTAAAAAGTGCTAATATTGGTTACGTATGGTTAGCATTCTTTCTGTCTGTCTCTACATATTTTGCAGCCGCTGCAGTATACAAATTTATATCAATTCTACCGATAAGTTATTTCAGAACTCTGCTAATTACTGTAGCTACAAGCTTTACTAACAGATTGTTACCAGCAAGCACCGGTGGAATCGCTACAAATATTAGGTACCTTCAGAATTACGGCTACAGCACAACAGGTGCATCGTCTCTAACAGCACTCAATAATCTTGTTGGCCTAATGGGTCATCTGGCTATACTGTTTGTAGTAGCTGGTCTAAGCCATACGTCACTAAAAAGTATAGTTGTTATACCCGTATCAAATTCTGTTATATTCATTGCTGGTTTGGTTATTGCCTCATGCATAATTGCTATTTTCGTAATTGATTCGCTTAGACGGAAGGCAAAAAAAATATACAAGTCAGTACGTTCAGACCTAACAAAGTTATTCGAACACCCTGATAGGTTCTTCTTTGCTTTATTTAGTGCAATGACCATCACCACACTTTATTCAATGTGTCTCTATACAAGTGCATTGGCACTTGGAATTGATCTAACTGTATTACAGGCTTTCTTTGTTTTTACTATTGGGATTACAGCTGCCAGCGTTACGCCAACGCCGGGTGGAATAGGAGGTGCAGAGGCAGGACTTGTGGCTGGATTTGTATCTGTCGGCATACCTGCTGAAGTAGGACTATCAATTGCATTATTATTCCGATTACTAACATTTTGGCTACCAATTATTCCAGGGTTTATAGCATTCCACTTTTCCACCAAGAAGCATTACCTCTAGTAGTATACCTTGTTAGAATAGTGTCAATTTATTATAATAAACACTAGCTTTAATGAGCGGGTGTAATGATTGATAAAATAAAGAACTGGTTGATCACGTTGTTTAGTGTGGGTACGGTTTTTGTGCTTTCTTTATCTCCTGGCCTACAGTTTTTGTTACTAAACCTTCAAACGGCTCAAGCCGCTCCAGGCGATGGACATATGTTACTTTTTTGGGATGGTGGCTCAGAGCCAACTGGTTGGACATGTGTATCATGCAGTGGTGGCGATCCATTCTATCAAAGATTTATAAGAGGTAGTGATACTTATGGTACAACTGGTGGCTCAACTACACATACTCATACAGCCAGTGCAACAATTGATGCCACTTCTGATCCAATGCCATCACGATCAAATAACCCTACTCGCAATGAACTCGTTAACAATACCCATACCCATACTACTACCCCAACCATCGCATCAGCCTCAAATTTACCTACTTACAGACAATTGAAAGTTATAAGATACGATACTAGCGGTACTCCAGGTACTATTCCGACTGGTGCAATTGCTTTATTTGATGCTTCTGTTCCAAGTGGATGGACTCAATATTCGGCACAAGATGGTTACTACGTACGAGCTGAAGGAACAGTTGGTACAACTGGGGGAAGTAATACACATACTCACGGAATTAGTGGGACGACAGATATCGGTAGTGGAGTCGCGAGAGCGCCTAATACAGCTGGAACACAAGGACCAGTGGCCACACAAGACCATACTCACACAATTTCCGGGAGTAGCCCGAGCGCTAACAACGAGCCACCTTATATTGAAACAATTCTTGGTAAGGCTGACAGTGATACGGGACCACCAACATCTATACTTACTATGTGGGACGGTACACCTCCAGTCTCATGGACTATCCAGTCAAGTTCTGGGGGTCCATTTTATCAGAGAGTATTTAAGCCAAATTCGTCTTACGGAACAACAGGAGGATCGGGAACACATAATCACTCCGACACCATTATTGTCACTAGCGGACCAAGTGCAACAATAAATAGCCGAACGGGTCTTACTAATGCAAGCTCGGATACACACACCCACAACGCTACAATTAGTAACTTTTCAACGGATAACAATACGCCACCCTATATTGACGTTGTTATTGCAAAGTTAACAGGCATTAATAACCCACCGAATTCGCCGTCTTCGCTGGACCAAATTAACGTAAGTACAAGCTCTTCAATAAGCACCGGTGGCTGGTCTGATGAAACACAGGTTAAATTTCAAGCCACGTTAACTGATCCTGATAACCCAGACAGTCTTTCGATCTGCGTTGAAGCACAAGAAGTTGGTACATCTTTTACTAATACAGAGAATAGTTGCGGATCTCCTGTTTCATATAGTGGTTCTGGTGTAAACGCTGATGTTACGCTTTATGGCTTAACAGATGGGGCAACCTACCATTGGCAAGCTAGGACGAAAGATAGTTTTGGTTCATACTCTTCTTGGGTAAGTTTTGGTGCAAATCCCGAAAACCAAACAGATTTTGCTGTTGACGATACGGACCCAACAGGAACGGTCTATGATGGCACAAGCACAGGTATTGACCTCGACTACAACAGCGGCGCTCTGAACAGCCTATCCGCCAATTGGAACATTACCGATAGCACATCGGGCATAAGTTCGTTTGAATACGCAATTGGCACTACCTATGGTGGTACGGACATTGTCAATTGGACAAACATTGGAACATCCACCTCACAAACCGTAAATTCACTCACTCTTGAAACATCGCAAGTTTACTATTTTAGTATTAGAGCAACCGATATAGCTGGAAACCAAGCTATAATCACAAGTGATGGTCAACTGGTAGCGCCAACATTAAGTTTTTCTACTAGCTCAGGATCTATTACATTCGATAATCTTAATAGCGGAAACAGTTACAGCGATACTGAACAAACAGTATTAACAACTTCAACTAACGCTAAGAACGGATATGCCATACGTGCTTATGCAAATAATAACCTAACTAATGTTTATTCAACTATTATTTCCATGTTTAACGGCGGAACCTATGCATCGCCAGACGAATGGCTCAGCAGCGATAGGGGGTTTGGCTATACTTCAAGCGATGCACTAGTAGATGGAACCAACTTATTCAATCCTATAACGTGTGCGGGCGGTGGGTCCAGCCCGTGTTATGCACCGTATAGCCTTTCTGCGCCAGGTGATATTGTTGCTGATAACCCAGGTCCAGTCACTGGTGCTGCGATAACAAATGAACAATTTACTATCACACACAAAGTAATGACTGATCCTACTCAAGAGCCTGGACGATATCAAACAACGTTAATATATAGTGCGACAGCGAATTATTAGCATGCGGTCTTTGGGAGTTCTTTTGCTAACAAGTTGTTTCATATCCTTCAATTTTATTCATCCAATTATTGTAAATGCTCAGCAAAATAAAGTTGAAATTGGAGTTTCACCAGCTATCATCGAGACTGCAGGCAGTCCAGGTGAAAAAGTAGAAAAAAATATAGCTATAATAAACGGCTCAAGTAACCCTCTCCCCATACATATTGAAACACGCTCACTTCTAACACTAGAAGAGATCATTAATGCACAAAAGGCATCTGAATTTGATGCAAGTCAGTGGTTAGAACTAAAACAAGGCGATCTGATTCTAGGGCCTAATGCAACTAAAGAAATACAGATAAATATACAGATACCGAGTGATGCCACACCGGGCGGTCACTATACACAACTCAATATACAGGGAATAGGTGTTGATCAGGTTTTAGGACAGCAAAGTGGAGGAATCATAATTCCCGAAGTTGCGTCAAGTGTATTCATTACTGTAAGTGGAGACATCGACGAAAATATTTATCATACAAAAAGGAACCAATTTCCTATATATAGTCAGCCAAGCAGAGACCAAATCGCAAGTATGAATATAGAAAATAATGGTAACGTACATAACCTTATAGTGCCAGAAGTCAATCTTAGAACTATAGGATACAATTTCACTGCAAAGCTTCAACCACACATAATCCTGCCAAACAGTAAGAAAGAAATAAAAGATAGGTGGCAAACGCCAAGTAGACCAGGAATATACCTAGCATCAATAAAATATCGTTACGGTAATCAAGGTAACGAACAGAAAACAAAAACAGAGATAATGATTATAATGCCTCATGCCGGTCTACTGACATCAATGATAATAATAGTTCTGATCTTTTGTTTTCTATACATAAAAAGAAATAACATAAAGCCTGCAATAAGAGCGCTGGCGAATAAATAATCAATTTGCAAAAATAGATTGGTTTTATATAATAATGCTAAAGGTAAGGTGTATGGAGGTTATGTTTTGAAAACACACAGATTAAACAGTTTAAAAGCTTTATATGTATTTTTGGTAGCTATGCTAATGACTGCAATAATTGGGCCAGTAGTTAGCGCTGCAACACTTTCAAGCCCATCGCTTCTTTTGGGAGATCCTAGACCAAGCACATCAAGTAGTTACACATTTAGCGGAAGTGGTTTTACTACAGCAACCACTATTAGGTGTATAGACGTGATTCTTAATACACAAGCTGATGGAGGCGGTTCTGCGCCTACGGGTATAACTACCACATCATCTACATTAAGTAGCTCATCTCTAATTACTGCTGGATCCTGGTCCGTAGATAACGGCTCAAATGGCAGGCTCAGAATAACAATTGCTGGAGGTGAAACACCTGCAGCGAGTGGTAACGTAGTGTGGGGAAACATAACGAATGGATCTACAGTTGCAACAACATACTTTGCATTATTCACAAGTTACACTGATGCTAGTTGTACTGGCGGTAATGAAGTAGATCAGGCAACTGCTGCATTTATATACAAAGACGGTGAACTAATTCAGTTGACAATTGACCCGACTCTCACTTTCACCTGTTCAGGAGTAGCAGCAAGCCAATCAGTAAACGGTGCAACGACAAATGTCACTTCTACTGCATCTGGTGTTAATTACCAGAATAATGTTACGTCATCAACTAACGGTATATCAGCTCATGACCTAAATGTGTCAACCAACGCAACCAATGGCTATACTGTCTATATTCGTCATACCGGTCAACTTACCAACGGTTCAGACACAATCGCAAACCACACAGGCACAAATGCTGCACCTACTTCATTCCCAGCTGCTGGTACTGAAGCTTGGGGATACACTACAGAAGATAGCACGCTTGACCCAACTGCAGATAGGTTCACAAATCCAGGAAATTTATGGGCTGGTTTTACAACTTCCAATGAAATAGTCATAAATAACACAGGCGCTACCTCGGGAACAGAAACAACTAGGGTAGGTCATCAGGTAGGAGTCTCCACAACTACTCCAGCTGGCACATACCAAACAACAGTCATATACACAGTTGCTTCAACATATTAGTGTAAAGATTACATTCTCTGTCTATATCCTTGAGCAAAACGACATAGCCATATACAATAGTTATCAGTTAAGTGAGTATTTGAATTAATGAATAGGCGAGGGTCGGTTTTAAGTTTTCTGTTAGTAGCATTTATGCTCTTTGTTCCAATTGCATATAGTTTCGCCCAGCAGGATGATCAATCAATCACACTTGGTGTCTCACCACAAATACTTGATATCACTGCAAATCCAGGTGAAAGTTTCACTAATACGTTTAGATTAACAAATGGTTCTAAGGAATCTCTGTCTATTGAAGCCACACCGAAAAATTTTACACCCAGAGGTGAAGAAGGTGCAGTTAATATAACTGAGGAAGATACTGGTTATTCACTTGCCAAATGGACTACCGTAAGTCCAAAGACCACTATTATTGAGGCTGGTAAAACTATCGACTTTAAGGCAACAATCGATGTTCCCGAAAATGCCGAAGCAGGTAGTCACTTTGGTTCAATAGTATTCAAAACATTGCCACCTGCTCAACCAGCGGCAACTACAGCTGTCAGTCAAGAGATTGCTCCTGTAATATTAGTTCGTATTTCAGGAGATATTAGAGAGTCAGCAGAAATTATTGAGTTCAAAACAAATCAATCACTATACAGTAACCAATCAAAAGTGGTGTTAACTTCAAGGATAAAAAATACAGGGAATGTTCACTTCAAACCATCTGGCAAAATTACAATAAAGGATATGTTTAACAAAGAAGTCGCAAGTATGGACATAGATCAACGAAATATACTTCCAGAAACAATAAGACAGTTCACGAATGAATGGTCAACTAACGGTGTGAAGATTGGGAAATACACGGCAACTTTAACAGTTGTTTATGGTAGCGACAACAATATTCAGACATCTTCTACTTCATTTACTTTCTTTCCGTATCAGATAATTATTCCTGCATTTCTCATAATCGTACTTGTAATATTTGTCATAGTTAAATTCCGGTCTCGTATCTCCTTAGCCCTAAAGGTGCTGAGTGGAAAAGATAACAAAGGATAGGATGCATAAAATTGGCAGGATCTTGTGGGGGCTCTTGTGGATTTTTTTAGTAACGACATCACCACAAATAATACACGCGATCACTCTGCAGAAACAATTTCAGTTGACAGTTCCGGATACTGCCCTTAAGGTAAGCGGCTATACTTCACCATATTCACTAGTGATCATTAAAGATAATGGTGCCAACATAGGCTCTGTTACTTCTAATAGTTTGGGATATTTTAGTGCTGTATACAATCGTCCGGTGGGTATAAGAAATATTCAAGTTACATCAACCGATCAAACTAATACCACAACTAAAGAAATATCCAAATCAATTAGCATCCAATCTCAACAGACAACATCTATAGATTTCTTATTGCCACCAACAATAAATTATCTTGGGCAAGCATCAGCCCCCTTGAGCGCTTCAAGCCAAATAGTTGGATACGGTGTTCCAGGTGCCAAAGTTGATATTCTTATTGACAATAAATACTTTTCACAAATGACAATTAGTGATTCTGGTCAATATGAATTTATTATCGCAAATAGTGAAATAGGGCATGGTAATCACACTTTTCACACTAGAATAATTAAGGGCGTCGCTACTTCAGAACTATCCAAAAATGCCGACATATCAATAAAATCGGAGAGTGGTGGCTCAGATTTTAACATTATAGTCGTTCCTGCAAGCATATCCACACCAACAATTGACTATCCTAGTGATGGGGTCATAATAAATGGAAATAGCGTGAAGATCTATGGCACTGCAGAGCCAGAGTCACAGGTGAACATATACGTTGATAATAAAATAGTAGGTTCGGTATCTGTGGACAAAAATGGCTATTGGGAATTTATCTATTACCCAGATAAGACTCCAATATCTCTAAGTGTAGAAGCATGTAAAAATGGAGTATGTGGTGTTCGGTCAAAGACAATAATTATTAACTTTGGTGACGAAAATGTTCTATGTAAGTATCAGTATGGGCTTGAGCAGTACAGATACTGGGAGGTGCCCAGAGGAGAAGCTATAAGACTGTTGGCGCACTATGAGCAATTTTCAAAGTTAATAATTGATTGGGGTGATGGGACAAAAGAAATATTCAACTCAGATACAAAAAATGACTATTTCTATCACAGGTACCATAAAAAGGGAATATTCAATGGATCCATTAGTTTTGAAAATAATGACTGTAACGTAACCTTATATTTCTCTGTAGAAACAAAAAGTATAAATCAAATTAATAATCTATCAGAAATAATTGCTCTGTTGGCAATAATATTACTGTCACTTCTAGGTTCAAAAAGACTAGTAAAAAAACAAAAAACAAATACTAATATTGACTAATCGTGTTAATGTTGTATTATTTTATTAGGAGAAACCATAATGGCAAAATCAAAGCGAGAGATGGTACTTGAGAAGGAAATTGAGAATCTCAGATTAGAAATAGAACAACTTAAGAAGCGACGCATGGGAGGAATTATTGCAGTGTTCCGAACTATCGCAATTTGGGTACTCGTAATTTTATGTGCGCTAAGTATTAATTTAGCTGTTGCAGCAGGATGGGTGCGTCAGAACATTGTTGATAGCAACAAGTGGGTTGAGAACACAACAATTATCCTTAAAAACGAATCGGTACAAAACGATATTGCCGCAAAGATAACTGATGAACTTTTTACGGCCACGGACGCTGAGTCGATTGTACAAGACTTCCTACCCGAAAAAGCTCAGGCATTAAGTCAACCGCTCACAACAAGTCTTAAGTCGTTTACGCAGCAACAAGTAAAGTCAGCTGTTGCTTCTGAAGAATTTCAAAATAAATGGAAAAAACTGAGTCAAAACGCCCACGAAGGCATAATTAGTAGTCTAGAGAATGGTGGAAACAAACCAACAAATTCAGACGAGTACGTTATATTTATTGATACATCTAGCCTAGTCTTAAATCTAAAACCAGTTATAACAAATATTAAAGATCGCTTAGCAAATAATGGTTTGTCATTCGTTAACAAGCTACCGACAGACCTAATAAACTCACAAATAGCGCTTGCCGAAATTAATAACATGCCAACCATTCTTGCGTCGTTTAATACGCTCAACCGGGCATCTCGTGCATTATTATTGATAGCCATCGTATCTGGAGCAGCTGCACTCGGATTAAGTTATAACAAACGTCGCACCGTTATCGGTGTTTCCGTCTCAATAATCACACTTATGGTACTTAATGTTCAGTTGATATATTTTACAAGACTTCCTCTAGCCCAAGGAATTACTCAAAATGCAAACGCTGTATCACCGACGTCTACAACAGCTATCTTTGATACGCTTATGAGCGGGCTTATATTCTATAATCGAGTAGTCCTGTTCATGGCGTTTACAGTACTTGTAGTTGCTGTACTCAGTGGTCCAACTAAATTTGCACAGTTTGTCAGAAGCCAATTAAGGCGTCTCGGTAAAGGAAGTGACTCACCACTGATGAAAAACTTTTCTGATAACGCTTACACATATGTTTCCCTAATCGCCCTAGTATATTCACTAATCTTGTTGTTTGGACCAAAGAATACAGTATTAAGCCTAGGTCTTCTTGTTGCCGGTTCGTTTTTTAGCCTTTGGCTAATAGCAATACGCTCAAACCTAAGTGATTGAGAAATTTATTTTTTTGCAGCAGGATTTAACTTACTGAAGAAGCTCCAGATGGACCTGCTTTTACCACCTTTGTTGTCTAGGGCATCTATATTCCTGTAAACCTCTAGGAACATTTGTATAGTAGTTATTATTACGATCATCAACACAGGCCCTAAAACAATTCCAAAAAACCCAAACATAGCTAAACCAGCAAACACTGACAACATGGTTAAGGCTGGGTCGAGCCTTGCATCTTTAGGTACAAGTGAAGGCCTAAGTACATTATCAATATTGGTAACAATAAGCAGATGATTAGCTATAACTAGGACTCCCTGCCAAACATCACCAAACAATATCATAACTATACCAAGTGGGATGGTTATGATACCGGCTCCAAGCGGAATTATTGACATCACAGTTAAGGTAAGTAGAAAGAAGAAGAAGAGTCCGTGGAACCCAGCAATGTACAAACCAATCGCGCTTGCAAGACCCTGGCAAAAGGCAATTATAAACTGACCTCTTACCATAGCTTTTGTCATTGAACCCATGCGGCTTAAATACACATCCGTAATTTTCTCACCGAGAGGATTAAGTGCAGCAGTGGTCTCTATTATTGACTTATGATTTTTAAGAAGACTAAAGAATACATAGATGTATATTATTAAGTATGTAATAAGCGAAAAAACACCTGTGACAGAATTTGCCACCCAGGAAATGAATTGATTTCCAAATTTATTTATTACTGACGACATCCAGCTAGTGATTTCAGAAGCTGATAGTCTAAAATTTAATCCCCACTGTGACATCATATCGTTAAAATTTTCAATTAACCTTGAACCCAATTGACCAAAGTCAATATTCAGTGATCCACTACTTGCTGAAGTAATAAGATGATTAACCTGGCTGACCGTAACTATAATGACAAATACTAGTGGAATTATTATGGTTAGCATAGTTGCAAGAAAAGTTAATGTTGTCGCTGTGCCCGACTTTAAGCCTTTTGAGATTAGCCATTTATAAACTGGAAAAAATATGAACGCAAATATTGCCGCTACTGCGATTAACATAAGGTATTTTTTCAGAAAAACAAAGGCAATAAATAATGCGACTATGGTAGCAATTGCCAAAGAACGTTTTTGAGAATCGTTAACTTTAAGTAAGTTGTTTTCCTTTGTCATTTATACAATTATATCACCAAACTATGCCTCTACTAAAGTCAAGGTGTTGACTTTATTTACTTGGAGTTGCATTATATAAGTATATTAACTAAGGAGGATGTTATGGCAGCAAAAGCTAGTGGAGAGCTAGAGGCTCTTCGTTTCCTAACAATCACAAGGGGGGTAGTGTCTGTACTTTTCGGTATTATGGCACTTATTTGGCCAGGTCTAACAATTGCATCACTTGCAGTGTTGGTAACCATATGGCTATTAGTAAGCGGTGTTATTAATGTTGTACGCGGTGTTATGGGCATCGGTAAGGGAAGTGGATGGGTTTTCACCTTGATACTTGCAGTGTTACAAATTGGAATTGGTGCTTATCTGATTCAGCGGCCTGGTCTAACCATCGCAACTTTCGTAGCACTTATTGCAATAGCGCTAGTTGTAGAGGGTGTAATTGCAATTGTTATGCCACTTGTCGACAGTAAAGACTTCAGTAGTGGCGATAAAACATTAACAATATTTTATGGTATTTTTGCTTTCTTGGCTGGTATTGGAATATGGAGATATCCGGTAGCAGGCAGTCTAGCATTTGTCTGGATTTTGGGACTTTTTGCCCTTATTACAGGACCACTATGGATTGCCATGGGTGTACAAATAAAAGATTAAGTAAAATCTAACCCGTTAAAACAGCTCTTTTAAAAAGAGCTGTTTTTTAATTTATAAAGATAGTAAATTATTTTTATAGGTACAATTTAATAATGGTGGTAAAAGAATATACGTAGTATGTACAGACTACAGTCTACTGGTAATAAAAGCGTGAAAAGGCTATAATAATCTAAGTAATGAAACAAAATAAAAAGGGAAGTATTAGCAAAAGGTTGCCTTACATACTGATTGTTTGCGCTTTATTAGGCTTGCTGGCGGCATTTACCCTAACTTACGATAAGATTCATGTACTTCAAAATCCAAACTACGATCCTGGATGCAACATTAATCCAGTTCTAAGCTGTGGTTCAATCATGAAGACTGAGCAGGCCAGTTTATTAGGTGTACCCAATACTATTTTTGGGATTATGGGATATACAGCTTTATTAACCTTTGGCGTGCTTATACTGGCTGGTGGAACCTTTAAAAAATGGGTATGGCAAGTCGCTCAGGTTGCAGCACTAAGTGGTTTATTATTCATGGGTTACTTATTCTTTCAGGGTGTGTTTAGAATTGGCGCCATCTGTCCCTGGTGTTTTTTGACATGGATGGTGACTATACCTGTTTTTGTATATATAACTGCACATAATCTAGAAAATAGTATTTTTAGGATTCCTAAAAGCATGTCTAAGATAAGTAATATTATAATCAAAAACCCCGTTAACATAATCGCAACAATGTATACAATTGTCGTTATTATTCTTACATATCAGTTCTGGTATTATTGGAAAACCTTATTTTAGAATAATCATTCTATGGCCAAAAAAAACAAATATATAAAAATTACATATAAAAAATCAAAAATTAATCTACTACTCGACAGGGTTCTTATTTTTCGTTTTTTTCGACAGCTTCATGGAAGATTTTGGGGTGTAGTTGCTATTAGTGGGCTTTGTTTGGGGTTGGCAATATGTTTTGCTATCAGACCGGATTTACTTGTAGTAACCACGGCATTTAGTGATTTTGGAAATGATGTTAGAACTGCACCTTATTTTGCAGGATCAGTATTCTTTGCGGCATATGGTCTATGGCGATGGCGAAATTACATAACACGAACCCTGAAACACAAGGTTATATTCTATTATTTACTAAGCTTCATGATACTAGGACTGTATACAGTTGCGCTAATGCCCGTTAGCTGGAAACCGTGGCCATACAGAATTCACTTGATAGGATTTGCTTTGACCGGGGCGTCTATGGCTATTTTAGTAATATCTGACGGCCTGATAAGTAAAACTAGAAAGACAAAACATCTTAGAAATTGGCGAATCGTAAGAATATTTTCATTTGGATTGATTATAATAGGAGGTGTTATAACATTCGGTTCATTACCAAGTATCAATTGGTTTGACTATACCTTGATCGGTGAAACTATGATGCTTCTGGGCTTTATGTTTTGGGTAATATTCAAAACTTACCTTGGTGAAGGGGCTCAATCTAGACTATCTATTCTGGCCAAAAAAATTGGTATTATTGGCTAAAAGTTGTATAATAAGGCTATGGAAAGTGGCGAGATACTACCAGTTGAACGTTCAGAAAATGGAAGAGTTATATCAGATGCTCTGCCAGTTAGAACCCGTAAAGAGCCTGACAATCCGGCTGAACACACTACGATTGACGCCAGTATGCTTTCGGATATTTCGGAGGAAATACTGAGATATGATACTGATGAAAATCCTACTAATTCGCAACCTGAAACTGCTGAAGATTAACAATAATTATCCGTTATGATAAGGCAGATTATTTATAATCGAGTGTGTCCTGTATATTTGCTCTACTAAAATGACTCTAACCATCTCATGTGGAAATACCAAATCAGAAAGCGACCAAATAACATTTGCTCTATTTTTAAGCTTCTCTGAAACTCCAAAGGCTCCGCCAATAACAAAAATCGGGTTTTTAGCTACGCCTAGCCATTTTGAGAAACTTGCAGCAAGTTGATGATTGTTCAGCCGCTTACCAGTTTCATCTAACAATATTACGAACTCCGAATCAGAAATACCACTTAAAATTTTTTCTGATTCTCGCTCACGTTGTTCTAGGCGTTTCATCTTACCTGCAATAGGTTCGATTAACTGCCAGTCAATATGAAAACTAGAGCTAAGCCGTTTTTCATACTCTGCACACAGCTTGGCAATCTCCGGGCTAGACTTTCTACCGACACTTATTATGGTTAGTTTCATATTATTCGTATCGAAGTGATTCGATTGGGTCTTTTCGGGCAGCAATAACAGCTGGTGTAGTTCCAAAAATAATTCCAACAATTAATGCAATACCTACAGAGATTAAAATAATTGGTATTGTAATTACTGGCTGTAGATCGGTGAATACTCGTATTAAATAATTGGCTATTACGGATAAAATTATACCCAGCAAACCGCCGACTACGCAAAGGACCGAAGACTCGACTAGAAACTGAGTTAATATTTGCTTATTAGTAGCACCGACAGCCTTTCGGACTCCAATTTCTCTTGTACGTTCGCTTACAAGTACCAACATAATATTCATGACACCAATCCCACCTACTAAAAGTGAAATCGCAGCTACACCCGCAATAAACGCCGTAAGCAAATTTAACATATTGCTTACAACTGCTAGGTTTTCGTCTTGTTTCAAAACTGTAAAATCTTCTTCTCCACCATGAAGTTTGGTTAAATTTGAACGAATATTTGCAGCTGCGCTGTTAGCAGTTTTCTCATCTTTGGCTTTGGCCAAAATTTGATATATCTGAACTTGGCCTGATGATACCTTTTTACTCACTTCATATGGCATAAATATTGTTGAATTATAGTCATTGCTCGCAACTAGTGGCGTGCTGGGGAATTGTTTAAAGATACCCTTGACTATCAAAGTATGCCCCCGAACCTGAATACTTTTCCCAATTGGCGCAAGTTCACCAAATAGCTCATCTGCGACACGTTTACCAATAACCACTGTGTTTTCGTTTTTATCATTATCTGAGAAGAAAGCCCCATAATCTAATTCTTGACCAATTAGAGCTGCAAAGTTATCGGTGGTACCAACGACTATGCTATTTGGCATGGTCTTATCCTGGTAACGAGGCACACCACTAACCACATTTAGTGGCGATGTACTCTGTACACCACTAGTTTCGGTAATTGCTGTCCATTCTTTCTCGCTAAATGAACCTGGATTAATACCCGCGAGTAAGTTTACCCCAACAATATTTCCATTTTCATCACGCTGAACAGTTGTACCTGGACGAACAGTAATAAGTTCTGGACCAAGTTCATTGATTTGTTTAACCACTTGTTTCTTTACACCCTCGCCAATACTTACCGTAACAACCACACTTGCTACACCAATTATTATTCCTAGCATAGTTAAATAACTTCGCCACTTTGAACTCCTAAGTGAAGAGACAGCTAAACGAATATTCCTAGATAGAAGCATTATTTCTTAGCCTTATTTTTACGTTTATATTTCTTGATTGGCTTTTTTTGCTTCTTATTAGAAGAATCGTCATTTTTTGTATTTTTATCAGGGATAGCCTTCATAACTGCAGATACGCCCTTTAGTTTATCTTCCTGAGTTTTGATTTTGACACTATACATGCGACGTTTAATAAAACCTGGTATTTCACCAAATTTAGACATCTCATCGGCAACTATTGATCCATCATGCATGAATACTACTCTTGAGGCATATTTTGTTAGTTCAGGATTGTGGGTAACCATCAGGATTGTATTGCCGTCACGATGAATTTTATCGAGTAGCTCCATAATTACTAGACTGGAAGCACTGTCCAAATTGCCGGTAGGTTCATCGGCAATTATTATTTTTGGATTGTTAACTAACGCTCTGGCTATGGCCACTCGTTGTGTTTGTCCGCCACTCAGTTGTTTTGGCATAAAATATTCTCTGTCTGCCAGGCCAACTTCCTCTAGAATAGCGCCCGCTTGCTTTAAGCGTTTTGTCTGAGTCTTTCCCTTGTAGGCAAGGGGCAATGCAACATTTTCCAAAACATTAAGTCGAGGTAGTAAGTTAAATGACTGAAAAATAAACCCGATAGTATCTCGGCGAATTTTTGATCGACGATTGGCTCTCATTCTTTCAACGCGCCGACCACCCAAATCATAAGTACCATGGGTGGGTTTATCTAGAAGACCAATTATATTCAGAAGTGTTGATTTACCAGAACCCGAGGGACCCATAATTGCCACAAACTCACCCTTTTCCACACTAAAGTTGACCTCGTCGAGTGCTACGGTAGTGGCATCGCCGAAGCCGTACAGTTTACTGACGTCTTTTAGCTCGATAACTGGCATTATTGTTTGTTATTTTAACTCCTTAACAACAGATAAGGCAAGAAAAATATTATTTTTGTTATACTAGAGCTTCAAGGAGAGGTGCAGGAGTGGTTGAACTGGCACGCCTGGAAAGTGTGTAGACGGGCAACCGTCTCGAGGGTTCGAATCCCTCCCTCTCCGCCAAGAATATAGTTCGGATCTGACCCGTTCTCCTAAGGTAGCTACTAAAGGAGTGGGTCGTTTTCATTTAGCCTTAATGATATGAAATGAGCCTAATTCTGTCATTCCCGTTCTGTATGGCAATGGAATTCGAACTGGCTTAGTTAAACTTTTTAGACCTTGGTTTTCGCTCTACATATACCTTTAGATCTTTGAGGAATAGCTCGCCGTTTACATACTTCAGTATTTCTCGTTTTTCTTCTCTCGTTCCGTTTTGTAGGACGTATTTGGCGTAGGCTTTTAGGTCTATGGCAGGTTTCTGGATTAGCTCCTCGCCCTTATAACCCAGAACGCCATTAAACCGTTGGTATCGCTCTAGCTCATCCTTGAATTGTTCCTGTGCACCGATTTCATCCAACTCTAGGTTATCGATTAGCTTTAGTAGCTCATCCATCAGATCACCTTCACGTATATATGGCTGTATGCAGTCTAAGTCATTGGCTCTACCGCAGTGATAGTAGACGTAACGCCTGATCTCACCAGTGCCCTTAAGTCGCTTCATATGTTCCTCGGCCGTTATACCTGTCTTACAGGCGCCACACTTAAGTATTTTGGTGAAACCGAACTCTTTACTGCCGGTGCGTAGTTTCGGGACTACAGTGAGCTGTGTTTGCACAGCATCGAACAATTCCTTAGTGATTATAGGCTTGTATTTACCTTTGTGCAGTTTTGGATTCGTTTTGGGATATTGGAACTCGCCGTAGTAGAAGGGGTTCTGCAAGGTTCGGTAGATGTGGCTCAAAACCAGTCGTTTTCCTTGTCTAGATCGAAAGTCTATGTCATCCAGCCATCTTTTTACGTCACGTCCCGAGTAAGCCTGCTTGGCGACTCGCTCAAACATTTCTGCCATGATGGGTGCTCGTTCTTCGTCAATAATAATCTTTTCTTCGCCGAGTCCGTTATTAAGGTAGCCGATTGGAGCTTGACCTGGTCGCCAGCCGTTGGCGGCTTTGTTATGTAAGCCCCTAATCACGTTTAGGCCTCGGTTATCGTTCTCCAGTTTAGCTTGAGAGCCAAGAATCATGAGGAGGAATTTCTCGTTTGGGTTGTTGGTGAAGGTCTGACTGTGAGTCCTAATCTCTACTAATTTACCTTCATCCATTAGATCAACAAGGACCCCCAGATCGCCTGCCGATCTTGATAGTCTATCTGGTGCCCAAGAAATTATGCCACCAAAGTAGCCTAGCTGAATGTCCTTAATTAGCCTATTAAAAATCGGTCGAGTACCCGCAACTTTGGAGGAATGGCTTTCTTTGCGGACTTCAGCTATTTTTATGCCCCAGTGATCGGCCAGCAACTCCATTTCTTTGATTTGTTGCTCTATAGACAGGGCTTGGCGTTCGTCCTGTTCGCTTGATTTACGTGCATATAGACACCAGCGGATTGGTGTTGTTTTTGCTGTCCGTGGTATCTGTTGGGGTAGTGTTGATTCCATTAAGGACAAAGGTACCGCAATGGTGGTGGAAGTCTAGCATTTAGCCCGATTATAATCCTAAACACAACCACAGCTATACCAAGAACAAGAGGTGCCGCCAGATACTTGCTATGCCGACAATGGCAGACTCTTTAGGCAAATATAGTCCCTGAGAGGCAACTTTGATAAACTACCAATGAATGACTATAAATGTATTAATTTTTGGAATGGCAAAAGATTTAATGGGTGGCCACCAAGTTTCATTAAAAATAGATGGTGATTCTGTTTATCCAGAAGAATTGAAACAAATTTTGATTACAAAATATCCCAGGCTACAAGAAGCATCAAATTTTATGATCGCAGTCAATAAAGAGTATTCCATGAACGAAGCCAAAATCAAAGATAGCGACGAGGTAGCAATAATACCGCCCACTAATGGCGGTTAGCTAATACGATATGATTGACATAAAGATAACTGATGAACTGCTTCAGGTTGAAAAATGTTTTAAAAGGATCACGTCAGATCATAGTGGCTGTGTAAATATCTTTGTCGGCACGGTTAGAGCAAACAATATGGGCAAGAAGGTGCTCTATTTGAAGTTTGAGTCATACGAAGATATGGCCATAAATGAAATTAAAAACATTGCGAATTCAATTAAAGAGAAGTTTAATGTAAGGAACATCCTTATTCACCACCGGCTAGGCAAAGTCGAAGTAGGCGAAGCGCCAATTATTATAGCCGTTTCTGCTTCACACCGCAGAGAAGCAATCGAAGCAACCGGTTATGCAATTAACACTTTTAAGAAATCCGTTCCTATTTGGAAGAAGGAAGTCTACGAAGATGGAGAAGCGTGGGTTTCGGCACACCCTTAGCAAAAAATTATTTGCGGAAACCTTCAACACCACCAGAGAGAACAAGTATTTTTGTGTTAGGATTATCTTGGATTGCTTTTTTAGCAGCTTGGGCGCTTCTGGTATCTGTCCTACAATAAAAAACAGTCGTCTTAGAGGGGTCTAATTTAACCTTTTTATTCATGTATTTATCTAAAGGTATGTTGGTACCCCCTAGGTTAAAACTCTCGTGCTCCTCCTCAGAACGAACATCAATAATCTGATAATTTTTGTCATTTTGAATCTTGATAAAGTCTTCCGTGTTGATTGTCGTAACCTCATCTCTATCCGAACTAAGAGTCTCAATTTTTACAGACGAGCGACTCGGAAAACTAACCGTGTAGCTCTGCATAGACAAGGTGTCGAGGAGTAGCAGTTTATTTTTAAGCATTTCGCCTATACCCGTAACGTATTTTATAACTTCTGATGCTTGTATGCAGCCAATTATGCCGCCGACCATTGGAATAACACCACCATCGGCACAGTTAGGAATATACGTATCATCTACGCTCGGGAAAATATCTCTATAATTTGTCGAAAAAGTATCGTCTGCTTTAATATTCCACACACTGATCTGCCCTTCATATTGGAATATAGCACCGTAGACCAAGGGTTTTCCGGTCAAAACACAGGCATCGTTCAGCAAATATCTTGTATCAAAATTATCGCTACAATCTACGATAATATCGTAATCCTTGACTACCTTAATAACATTTTCAAGCACTATTCTAGGATGACAAATTATGTTTACGTCAGGGTTTTGCTGCAATAGCATTTCTTTTGCAACATTTGTCTTAGGCTTACCGATATCACTCTTTTTGTAAAGAATTTGACGATGAAGATTTTTAACATCAACCTTATCGTCATCGGCTAGCCCTAATGTACCGATTCCAGCTGCTGTGAGATAGAGAGCAGCCGGACAGCCCAAGCCTCCAACACCCACAATCAGCACCTTGGCTTTTTTTAACTTTTTTTGTGAGGAAATCCCAAATCCGTCTAGTGGAATTTGGCAGCTATACCGAGCAAAATCATCATTCTGTGTCATTTAACACCTATTAACTCTCGCGCCTGAATCATATCAGCGGGGGTATTAACATTAACTACCGTACTTGGAAGTTTCGGATCAATCAGCTTAACAATGTTCGCGCTTTTTATTAGTGCTTTTCTGGGGCAAGAAATCGCGTCTGTTTTGAATGACTCTAATAAAATTTGAAGACTGGCTGGTTCCCATATGGCTGCTAGAGGCTCCGGCAAGCCATTAGCGGGACTTTTATACGCGGTCGCGATGAAGTTAGGATCACGATTCTTAATGAGAGTTTCCGCCGCTTCATCATCAAAAAAGGGTAAATCACAGGCCACTACTAGCCAACTAGCTTTAGGATATTCTTTCATTGCAGAGATTAAAGCTCCATAAGGCCCGTCGACACCGACGAAATTATCTAAAATTGTTCTGTAGTTCAAATCTTGTATTTCTTTGGCTTGATCTTGGCGACAGGAAATATATGTATCCTGACAGTGTCTGTTCAATAAGTCAGCCAAATAATACCTCTGTTTTTTACCATGCCAATTGATTAGGCCCTTATCCTCACCCAACCTGCGACTTTTGCCGCCAGCCAAAACCAGTCCAAAAAGCTTCTCGTCCATTATTATATTGTCTCATTCTTGTACAGCCAGAGTCTGTGCAAACCGTTTTGTTTGTAAACTGGATGCCCTGCAGGCAATTCTATAAATGCGTTTGCTGAGCTAATACTCGTGTAGTCTCCAGAAGTATTGTTAGCCACGGGCTTGGCTCGCAAGCATGCACTGGCATCAAGATAGGTTTTTACTAGAACGAAGTGTGTTAACGCTGGGTTGATACTTACATCTTGATCGAGTATCGCTGTAATGATGTGCCGTGGCTTGACTCCCAAAGAGAGCTCGAGCCAAGGTATAACGTATCTCACCATTGATATGTAGACCGACACAGGATTTCCCGGTAGCCCGAAGATCGGCTTATCTTTAAGCGACCCAAACCATAACGGTTTACCTGGTTTTTGCTCGACGCCGTGGAAATATTTTGTAGCGCCCAGCTTGGCTAACGCAGTTTGGACATAGTCGTATTCACCTTTTGAAACACCACCAACTGTTATGACAGCGTCAAAAGTATTCAATACTTTCTTGATATTTTGCATGATTAGTTTTTCGTCGTCCGGGACGTGAATCATTTCGGCCTCTACGCCGTAACTACATAAAAGACCGTAAATTGCTAGGTCGTTTGATCTTCTTATTTGATAATCATTAACGGTCTTATCGGGATCAATCAACTCGTCACCACTTGTAATAATGGCTATCCTGGGCGGGCTCACTACATGAACAGAGGTTTTGCCTATACTCGCCATTGTCGCCAGTAGATCTGAAGTTATAATCTGACCTGGGTCAGCCAGAACGCTACCTTGCAGTTTGTCTGAACCTTTGACATGCACAAACTGGCCTTTTGATATATTCCTAACGGCTATAGTTGCCAAACCACCCTTTATAATTACGTCCTCTATACGAACTACAGTATCTAGAGTCTTATCGAGTGCTGCGCCTGTCATTATCTGAATGCATTCACCAGCATTTTTTATTTTAAGGGGCAGTGCGCCGGCAGCCTGTATGCCTGTTATTTTGAACGTGCCCTTATTAGTCGCTACGAAGTCTTTATAGCTAATCGCAACGCCATCCATTGTCACTCTATTGAAAGCCGGGATATCCCTATCTGCAATTATAGATTCGTCAAGCACTTTACCAAGGGAACTAATATAATCAATGCGACTCGAACCAAGCCCAATCTTGTGGCGTAAAACGATTCTCGCGGCTTTGTTTACGTCAATCACTACCTTAAATAATAACTCAATACCAACGGGAGTTTATAAAACTTTTACAATTAAAAGGAATTATTCTATAATTGGAACTATGAGTAAAGGGCAATCCGTAGTAAAACTACCTCACATTGAGGGAATTTCTGCTGAAGTTTCAATGGGTAACTTACCAACAGTAGATGAACTCATCGAGCTTGGCGGGATGATGCCGTTAATCATAGCGTCCGAAATGCCCAACCCGATTGTGGCAACTAAAATTATGGTAGGGGTTAGGCCTTTTGATGGACACGATGGAGTACCCCTCATTGGAGTTCGTTTCCTCGGCAACATAGATTTATCAGATACTCAAGAAGTAGAAGATGGTATGGACGCCTTATTACATCAAGGTCTAGATGATGGTCCTCCAATTGGAAGTGATAGAGATAAAACCATTCTACAACAAGTTAACAAGTCTGATACTTCTATAATTTTAAGCTCCAATTCTGTCATAGGCTCAGAAGAAACAAAACTACCCAAAAAAGATTTGTATGCGTTCAGCAGCAAAGTTTTTGCTACATCGCTGACAATTATCAGGAACCACAATGTAGCAACCGGGGATCCCTCAAGCGCTATATCTATTCATTTGGGCAGTTTTGTACTATCGGCAACTTAGTTCTACCGCGCTTTGTATGTAGACAGGTCCTGAAACCGTTTGTTTATGTAGAAGAAAGCAGTTAGAGCGCCGAGGGCCAGCATCATTAGAGCTATGGAGTATGAATGCGTCTTTTGATACGTAAACCCAAGAATTAACGGTGGTAAAAAGCCACCTAGTCCTCCACAGGCACCTACAATTCCCGTAACACTACCCATGATGTCTGGCTTAGATAACTTTCCAACCAACGCAAAAACTGCACCATTGCCACAGCCAAGCGCAAATGCCAAAGACAAATAAGCTATTGTGGTGCGCAACTGCAGCGTTGGCTGCAATGCTACGAACATAGCCAAAACGACTACAGCTATTAGAACAATCCGGATAACATGTTTGCCGCCAACTTTATCGGCTAGCCAACCACCGACTGGTCGGGCCAAGGTTGCTAGCAATACAAACCCTGCTGCTCGCGAGGCTGCGTCTGTCAAAGAAAGCCCGTAGGATACTTTTAGTAAAACGGGTAGATATACACCAAACGCAACAAAAGCGCCAAAGGTAATAACGTATACAGTTGCAAGGTCCCAGGTTATGCGGCTTTTTGCGGCAGAGGCGAATCTTTTAAAAGAAGAGCCCTTCGGTGGCTTCCATCCTGGAGCATTTCTACCCCAAACTATAAATACTATCGCCATAACAAACAAAAGGGACGCTACTAGATAGTACGTCCACTGTCGGCCGATCGCACCATCTAGCCTAGGTGTAAGAAACCCCGATACGGCAGTTCCAGTATTTCCCATGCTATAAATTCCAAGCACCAATCCACGCTTTTCGGGCGGAAACCAGGCGCTTACAAAAGGAATTCCCACTACAAAAGCCGCGCCACCGATACCCAAAAAGATAGCAACCAAGATAAGCTGTGAGTATGTATCCGAGAAAGCTAAAGCAATGACGGGTATCATAGCCAGTAAACACGTAACTGCAAACACGATACGCCCACCAAACTTATCTGTTATAATGCCCAAAAGAATACGTCCCAGCGAACCTACTATGACCGGCACAGCCAAAAGCAAAGACAGTGATAATGGATTGAGCGACAACTCACTGGCATACCTTGCACCAAGCGGGCTAAGTAGCGACCATGCCCAGAAGTTAATAATCAAGGCGAGCGTAGCAATTGTTAGTGCAAAGTAAGCGGCGTGTGAAGGACGATTATAACCAATGGCTTTAGCTGACATCAGAGCTAAATCGCTGCTTCCCAATCAAAGAAGACTTTATCCTCACGGTGACCGCCACGTCCTTTACCAATATGTTCAAAACTATCCACAAACTCAATTGAGTGTATATATTTAGCCATCTTGTAGCCATATTTCTTCTCGCAACGCAACCTGATTGGAGCTCCGTATTCTATCGGTAAAGTCTTACCGTTCATTTCGTATGCTAAGATTGTTTGCTTGTCTAACATGTCGCTCAATCGAAGCCCAGCATAATATGCGTCTCCTTCGTCGTCGATGTCATAGCAGTAAAACATCACATACTTTGCATTCATTTTTGGTTTACATATCTCGACGATGTCGCTCATTGGCAAACCGCCCCACTCAGCGACCGCAGTCCACCCCTGAATACAGTTATGCTTTGTAATTTGGTCTTGCTTACGCAAGTCTTTAATATCTTTGAGCGACATCTCAAGGGGATTATCGACTAATCCGTAGACCTTAAGCTTCCAGTCCTTGAAATTGTTGCTCTTTAGTTTTTCATACTCTTCGGATTTTGGAGGATAGCCGTTAACTCTGAAGAACGGTGAAATGTCTTTTTTGGTGTAGTTCTGATTCGACTCCATCTTTCCAAAAAAAAGTCGCACTACAGGTACATAGAATTTTATGAGTATGCGTCGTAATCGTACTTGATCTCCGAGAGTAAAAAACGATGCCCAAACATTAAATGCCACTAGCAAAATCAGTGCCATCAAAAATATTGACAGCGCAAGCGCAAAGTCTATGTCTGTGTTTCCAAGTGTGATTCTCTTCACGCTGTCGTAAAAATGAAAACCCAAAGCCATGGTTACATGAATGAGAATAAACAAAGAGAATCCTACCATTGCAATAAAATGAATACTCCTAGCTACCTGTCTACGTCCACCAAACATTTTGAGAAACCCTGGGTATTTTGCTACTAATGCCGGTGATAGAGCCAGTCCAGTGATGATAGCTAGTGGTGCCAGTATGAATACAACACCCGCATAGGTAAGTTGTTGTAAGGCGTTATAGGTCGCACCTTCTGCTGGTACGTTTAGTGTTAAGTATTGATACATCGTGTCTATGGCACTAGAAAACACACCGAAATCCGTAGGAATCAAGCGCTGCCACTGTCCGCTAAAGAACAAAAAGCCCATATAAATTAGGCCTGTTACTACCCAGATGATAGCTATCGTAAAATGCCAATGCCGTGCCGAACCCAGGTTATGATTGCCGCCTGGTAGAGCAAGCTTACCTGGGTCTTCAGCTTCATCCAATGATGTCCAAAGTCTATCCTTGGGCATAATCTTCTTACCAAATCGCAGCCAGTGGTTATCATCAGTCGTATCGTCAGTCCAGTACAGCTTTGGATGATCAAATAAAATCTGTATACCGCTTCGAATAAGTAGTATTAAGCAAAAGAGATTTATTAAGTGTAAAATTACGATAATTATTGGTAAATGTAATGATTCCATACTTATAAATATAACGCTTATCCATTGTTATTGGTAGCACTACGCAAATTAACAGATGTAAGCTATGGTAGGGTAAGCCTAAAATCAGGCAGTAGAGACACTTGATTCGAATCTGGTTGCGATCTTTTTTCTGGTCATACACTTATTGTAGCTGAAATAGCACTCCGTTCGATTAACAGTGTATGTATGACATATATTCTGGAATTATGCCAGTTATTTACACTAAACAGCTACCTCTGTTAGCCGACAAGGAATGGGACACAGCTGTATATGGCTTGCTGTGTCTCATTTGTCTCACTTTACTCTTGAAAGTGCTAAAATATGAGACAGTGGTCTAGTTCCAGACCCGTGTGTTCCGCCAATACAATTATTTCTACCAATGAATAGTAAAATACCTAGCAAATAAAAAAGCTTGTGCTTTGTTGACGGCATGTACTATACTGGCTACTGTACAAGTTTTAATAACAACCGAGAAAGGGGTGGCACACTCTCATGAAAATTAGTAATAAAGAACAAGGTTTCACAATCGTTGAACTCTTGATCGTAATAGTAGTCATAGGTATATTGGCTGCGCTCGTTGTTACAACCTTTACTGGCATACAGCAAAAGGCTCGTAACACCGAAAGGCAAACAGACATAAAGGCAATTCACGGCCAAGTTGAGGCATACTATGCACAAAACGGCCGGTACCCAACACTGGCTAACATGAACGACGCTACGTTCCGTTCAGCTAACATGAAGGGTCTTGATGACGAAGCATTAAAAGATCCAAAAGGCGCAAATAACACACTTGCTGGAGCAGCTGCTGCGAACGTATATAGCTATGCAGTAACCGCTAGTGGTGGTGGTGCCTGTGACAACAGCACAGCAGATTGTGCAGAATACACATTAACTGCTACTTACGAAGGTGGCGGTACATTCGAAAAGACAAACCTTAACTAGGTAAGTCCGAGAAGCCGAGAAAAGAGCCGTGAAAAACGGCTCTTTTTAATATTACTTCCTAATCCTTTTAAGTTCGGTAATTAGAGATTCAATTTTTTGCTCAATATCATTTTCTTCTTTATAAAGATTTCGAACCATCTCCTCATTTTCCTCATCAAGCTTAATGTCACGTTTTAATTCTCTGGTCATCAACTTATCGCTTGCAATTAGGTCTTCAAGTTTTTTTGATGCACCTTCAATTTTTTCTGCTCCTTCTTGAGTAATCTTAACCTGTCGTGATATGGATATGCTTTGTAATGTCGTCATAACAAGAGCTGAGATGCTGACGACATATGCAAGTAGATCAAATGCGGCAGATGGTCCACTTCGCCACCTAGTAATTATTAATAATATGATACCTATGACGGCACAGACTGCAGTTAGCTGCAAAATTAGTATAAATTTTTTTTCAGTCTTCCGATTCATGTGAATCTCCAATTATAAATTATGCGATGGTTGTGCCAATGTTCTCACCCTTGGCTGCTTTTAGAATATTGCCAGACTTCATGGCATCAAAAATAACAATTGGCATCTCGTGCTCCATCGCCAATCCCATAGCAGCTTTGTCCATTACTTTTATTGCACCGTCCTCAACTGCTTGCTGATAAGATAATTTTGCAATTTTTTTTGCTTTAGAATTTATCGCTGGATCTACATCATAAACACCATCAACCTTTGTTGCTTTTAATACTACGTCACAATCTAGCTCGAGTGAAAGGGATACTGCTGCAGTATCGGTGGTTAGGTAAGGGCGACCGATACCTCCTGCAACAATAACAACTCGTCCATTTTCAAGATGCTTGAATGCTAACCTATGAACAAATGGTTCAGCAACCTGTTCAGCAAAAATATTTGACAAGCACCTCGTCTTTACATCGTGATTTTCAAAAATATCAGTTAAGGCAAGGGCATTCATCAGTGTACCTAGCATACCCATATGATCAGCTGTCACTCTAAGTATGCCATGACCAGCTATTTGAGCACCACGGACAAAATTTCCACCACCTACCATGATAACTAACTCGAATCCAGCATCTGTAAGAGTTTTGGCTTCACCCGCAATCCAAGATGCGAGTTTTGGGTCAATTCCACCATCAAATTCGCCAGACAATTGCTCGCCAGACAGTTTTAAAAGAATTCTTTTGTATGATTTCACTGTTGAATAGTCTAGCAGACATACTACAAGCCACGCTATACTAAAATGCATGAGGATATTTTCGTGGAATGTTAATGGTATTCGTGCTGTGTGGAATAAAGGAGAATTTAAGAAGTTTATCGACCACTATCAACCAGATATTCTGTGCCTACAAGAGACAAAGGCACATCAGGAGCAATCAGAGGTAGATCTAGAAGGTTATAAGGAATTTTGGAATTCTGCTGAAAAGAAAGGATACAGTGGCACTGCAATCTTTACAAAAATAAAGCCATTAGATACTACTAAGGGATTGCCAGATGATATTGCAAAGAAATATCACATGGAAGATGTCTATGGAGATCCTATAAAAGAAGGTCGTATTATCACCGCAGAATTTGAAAAATTTTTTCTAATTACTGTTTATACTCCCAACTCTAAGGATGACCTAAGTAGAATACCACTGAGGTATAAACATTGGGATCCAGCATTTTTGGAGTACTGTAAACAACTTGAAAAATCAAAGCCGGTAATATTTTGCGGTGATTTAAACGTTGCCCACAAACCAGAAGATTTAGCACGACCAAAAGAAAATGAAGGCAAGAAAGGATACACAACTGAAGAAAGACAAGGATTTCAAAACTTTTTAGATGCTGGTTTTTTGGACACTCTTAGACTATTTAAGCAAGGGAACGGCTATTACACTTGGTGGACGCATTGGGCAAATGCTAGAGCTCGAAATGTTGGATGGAGAATTGACTACTTTTTGATATCTAGCAAATTAAAGACTATGGTTAAAAATGCAGACATACATTCTGAACAGATGGGTTCCGATCACTGCCCAATAAGTATAGAGCTGGATATATAATGGATGAAATAACTAAAAAGATCGTTGAATTCGTAAAAGCAAGGGACTGGGAACAATTCCACAATCCTAAAGATGTTGCAATTTCGCTAAGCCTTGAAGCATCGGAAGTACTAGAACACTTTCAGTGGAAAAATCCTCAAGAGATAGAAGAGTATTTGAAAAATCACAGGGATGAAGTTGCTGATGAATTATTTGATGTTTTATATTGGGTATTATTAATGAGTCACTACCTTGATGTGGATTTAAAAAAAGCTTTCAAGCGCAAAATGATTGAAAATGAATCAAAATATCCAGCCGAAAAGGCAAGAGGTAGTCATGCCAAGTATACAAAGTACAAAAAATAGTGGTAAACGGTTTGCTGTTTTCGATATTGACGGCACTCTTATTCGCTGGCAACTGTATCACGCAGTAGTTGATCGGCTAGCTAAGAAGCAATTATTGGGAAAGAATTCTAAACAGCTATTGAATGAAGCCCGTATGCACTGGAAACGTAGAGAACATCCGGAAGCATTTAAAAAATACGAAGTTGAATTGATCAATATCTATGAGACTGCACTTGGGCAACTCACAACAGATCAATTCGATAAGGCCGTTAGTGAGATAGCTAATGAATATAGATTTCAGACTTATGCATTCACGAAAGATTTTGCAAAATCATTAAAGAATAAGGGTTATGTCCTGATAGCAATTTCAGGTTCTCATCAAGAGCTTGTTAATGATGTAGCGCGTCAACATGGTTTTGATATCTGCGTCGGAACACAGTATGAGAGAAAAAATGGCCACTTCACTGGTAAAAAGACTGTGGGAAGTCATGGGAAACTATCAACACTTAAAGGAATAATCGCCGAACACTCATTAGTAAACGAGGCTAGCTACGGCATAGGAGACAGTGAAAGTGACTCAGAAATGCTCGCAAGCGTAGAAAACCCCATTGCATTCAACCCAGACAGTAAACTATATGAAATTGCCAAAAATAGTGGATGGCCAATAATAGTTGAGAGAAAAAACGTT
>JAGQNP010000099.1 GCA_020428005.1 Candidatus Saccharimonadota bacterium | reverse complement strand
CCATTAAGCAAAGTTGTGTTTAACAAACTGACATTGTCATTGACCAATTGATTCAGATCAATCAACTCATCTGGGGCATCTTGAGAGCTTGCGTACGTGAGAAGCTGCCGTGTCAACTCAGCAGCAAATTCGGCGGCTTGCATAGCTTTTTCAATATGTGATCGAGCGACGTTATCTTGAGGGAGGGAAGCCAGTGCGAGGGAAGTCTGGCCTACAATGCTAGTAAGTAAATTGCTAAAATCATGAGCAATGCCAGTTGCGAGAAACCCAATTGTTTCTAATTGATGGGCCTGGGAATTTGTAGGAGGCGGTGCATTTGATGACATATCTAACTTTACAGATGCAAGCATAAAACGTTTTTAACGGTGCAAGAATAAAGGCATGTTAACACAATCCTGAGAGACGACCCTCAAAAAGACTGCAAAACACCTGCAAAGGAACTATAAAAATGGTGCAAAAAGCTATTGCGAAGCCAAAACAAAGAGGTGATCTTGAAGATAATTGAGGGGTTATTCGATAGAGGTTAACCGCATTTTCATATAATCCAACAACTCAGCCGCATGTGGT
>JAGQNP010000098.1 GCA_020428005.1 Candidatus Saccharimonadota bacterium | reverse complement strand
GCTCTCTTGCTTCACTAACGGATACAGTTTTCATTGCCTCTACTCCTTATAATACCGCGTTGTATCTAGCGTTTATTTTGGCCAAACTACTGTACATCTTAACATGAACAAGGGATGTCAGTCAATCTTGCAATAATTTCAGTTTAATTTCTTCCATAGGCATTGATTATTCATTAACCTTGTTCTACCAGCCTGAACAATAGTCGCCAAACCTGTTGCCGAAACGTAGCATCTTTGCCTTGACGGTAAACGTTGACAGTTTATGGTGTAAGGTGGGCAAAATTTGCGGGTCTAAATATGGCCTCCATTTCAAAACACGTAGCAAATTTTGCCCACCGCTCTTTGCAAACTCTGAATTGGCCTAAAGCTTGCTTCACCAGCACAGTCAACAAACACGATCACTTCTGAGTAATAATACGCTCATGTTTACGACATCACTGTGTCTGGTGTAAGCTTTGTTGCACGAACTGCAGATGACGATGGCTATGGGGTTATCATGTGCTTATCTGACCTGTGTGTTTGCCCCACAACCTGTTCCATCATGGCAGTCTCGCATTACCCTAATCTTTGA
>JAGQNP010000097.1 GCA_020428005.1 Candidatus Saccharimonadota bacterium | reverse complement strand
ACTAGCACTTTGACCTTGGCGACCATAGCCTAAAATAGCGATCTTCATAAGTTAACCTTCAAGATATTTTTTTGCCAAATCGGCCACTTGTCTAGGAGTCATATTGGCTTTAACAATGAACGCCAGAACATTTAGGTCTTTAAGCTCTTTGGGTGCTTCTTGTTCACCCATGTTGGTAAGAATAATAACTTTTATGTTTTCGCCCCAGGCTTCAGAGCGTATCTTCCTTAAGCACTCATCGCCGTTCATTTCGGGCATCATTAGGTCAAGCAATATAAGGTCTGGCTTCATGTCTTCGGCTAGAGCAAAACCTAACTTACCATTTTCAGCAGTTTCAACTTCGTAGCCGTCTGCTTCAAACTTCATTCGATACATTTGAGATATTGCTTGGTCGTCTTCTATAATGGCGACTTTTTTGGCCATAAAAATCCTATCATTTTTAACTAACTTATCTAACTATGTAAATTATACCAATAACACATAGCTTAAGTAACTTTTTTACGTGTTGGTATAAATGACTCTACGCAAAATAGAATCTAAAAATAGTCGGCTCAAACTTTCATATTAGAGCTATTTTTGTTA
>JAGQNP010000096.1 GCA_020428005.1 Candidatus Saccharimonadota bacterium | reverse complement strand
CGTCCTTCATGACAAATTCACGACCCCTAAGCAAGCCGTTTTTAGCTCGCAGTTCATTTCGAAACTTATTTTGAATTTGGTAAACCGAAAATGGCATATCCTTGTAGGATTTTAAGTATTGACTGACAGCATCGACGACTGGTTCTTCATGCGTCAAGCCAACACCTAGCTCAGCACCACTGGCTAGTTTGGTCTTGAACCAATTGTCAACCTTGCTGTCGTCCCATCTGTCTGTTTTTTCCCAAAGTTCTTTTGGTTGCAGAGTGGTCATCATTAATTCTTGGCTATCTACCGCATTCATTTCTTCACGAACAATTTGCTTAATTTTTTCTAGTACTATAAGGCCCAGTGGCAAATATACGTAAACCCCAGCCATTTCCTTGTGAATAAAACCAGCCTGGATGAGTAACTGAGCATTTTTAGCAGTTTCGTCTGCAGGCACGGTTTTACTAGTTTTTGTGAATAATTTTGTTGCTCTCATGTCTAGCAATTATACCAGACCCTCACCACAACCAACTGGACGCAATATTGAATCAATATTTATAGTATTATAAAAAATGCTTCACTTTTCTGTTTTTTTCGTA
>JAGQNP010000095.1 GCA_020428005.1 Candidatus Saccharimonadota bacterium | reverse complement strand
TGGGATACGGCCGAAGAAATGCTCCTCAAGGCAATTACGGCTTACCGGCGTTTTGGCGATGTCTTTAACTGGGCTAACTCCTTGGATAACCTGGCTGATCTTTACGAGGCGCTTGAGCAAACGGCCGTATTCAAACAAACCTTGCAGGAAGCTATAGACGGTTTACAGGTGCTTAAAGACACACCCCATGCCAACGAACTGTTGGATTACATGCAAAAAAGGCTGGCGGCAGTCGAGTAATTCCCCTAAATTTGCCCCTCTTACACCCCCAAAATCCCCCTTTTACTTCCAGTGCGTTTGTAGTTGCTTTGCAGGTGTTTTGCAGTCTTTTTGAGGGTACCACTCAACGATTGTGATACCATGTCAGCAGAAATAGCAATTGTATTCTTACAATGACTGTATTCTAGAACCTGTAAAGTTAACTATGTCATCAAAATCGTCACCACCTTCAAATTCCCACGCGCAGCAATTAGAAACAATCGGGTTTCTGGCCACCGGCATTGCCCACGATTTCAGCAACTTACTCACCAGCATTGTGGGGCAAACCTCATTGGCTTTAGCGACCCTACCTCAAGACAATATCGCCCGCTCGCA
>JAGQNP010000094.1 GCA_020428005.1 Candidatus Saccharimonadota bacterium | reverse complement strand
TAGTGCTTCTCAACAAGTTCAGCAGTAGGTGCAAAGAACTTTGTCGCAACTAGTTTTAGACCAGCACGCTCGTATCGTTTAATAATTTCACCAATGAGAGATCTCTGTACTCCGTCTGGTTTGATAACAACAAGTGTTCTTTCTTTTTTAGGGTGATCCATAATAAAAAATATTAAATACAAATAAGACGCCCTCTAGCGTACATCAAAACACTTTATTTGACTACTCTTCGGTCAAGACGATATGTCCATCTTCTGTCACTGCTACTGTATGTTCAAAATGAGCTGCGAGTGAACCGTCTTTGGTTCTATACGTATAGCCGTCACTTTTATCAAAAGCAACTTTACCACCCCCCAGTGTAAGCATCGGTTCAATAGCGATTACCATACCTGATACAAGTTCTTCACCGGTACCACGTGCTCCTTCGTTTGGTACAAATGGATCTTCATGAACCTCATACCCAACCCCATGACCAGACAGACCTTTCGCAAGTCCGAGCCCCGCCTTGTGAGCAACTTCTTCAATCGCTGCTCCAATATCTCCAACAAATCGTCCCGGTTTTACTGCTTTGATGCCTGCTGTAAGTGCTTCTCGAGTT
>JAGQNP010000093.1 GCA_020428005.1 Candidatus Saccharimonadota bacterium | reverse complement strand
ACTCCCAGGTACTATCAGGGGTGATTATGCTCACGTTACCTATGGCCAGGCAGCAAGTATCGGCCGTGGCGTGGCAAATATTATTCACGCGTCAGCAGATTCCCAAGAAGCGCAAAAAGAAATTGCGCATTGGTTTTCCGAAACTGAACTGTACGATTACAGCGCAACGCACGAAAAATTTACGCAACCGCGCAAAAAGTAGCGAGCTTAAATTGCGAATTTTTCGCAATTTTACCCATAGCCGAAAGCCACCTGGTGACGGACAGGGCGAACAAGTATACAATGGCTCCAGCGTCCCCATAGTTCAATGGATAGAATAACTCCGTCCTAAGGAGCAGATCTGTGTTCGAATCGCAGTGGGGATACCAAATAAACTTGAATATAGATAGGTGGGCAAGAAAGACAATACATGAACAACCCAGAAACACTCACCGAACGACTACATACCATAGCTGATGCAGGCAATGTGCTGTATAGAGCTACTTTTATGCCGGGAGCAAAATATCCAGATGTAGATTGCCTAACAGTCTTTGAAAGCGAGACTACCAGCCCGGTACTCACTGAGCAGGCGCAAGAATTAGGTGAAGTCTTGGCACACAAAG
>JAGQNP010000092.1 GCA_020428005.1 Candidatus Saccharimonadota bacterium | reverse complement strand
CTTAGAACTTTTAGTTGGCTGAGTTAGTATCCTCAATTGCGTCTTGTGTACGGCAGCCAGCTATTGGCTCCTTGTCTTGCTGGTAGACGTTTTTATCACCAACGAATTCTTCCCACGCTGTCTCTAAGGCAGTAATTTTCTTCAAAGTTTCGTCCTTGATAGAGTCATCCAAATAGTCAAATGTACATAGGTGTTTTGGCGGCTTATTTGCTTCACCTAGCAATACGCCAATTTCTACTAGTCCCATGCCATTTAGGTTTTCAGCATCATAGTCGCTCACTACCCCAACAACATCACCGGCTTTTACTATATCGCCTTCTTTGACTGTGACATCTTTAATGTGTTCTGTTTCAAAAGCCAAGTTACTGCCTTCTGGCATTACCATGACTGAGTAATCGCCACTATACAGCTTCTCTACCTTAAATACCTTGCCATCTACTAGTGAATGGACTTTAGTACCAAGCGGTGCAACAAATGTTGGCTGAGGATTTAGTCGCCCCGCTCCCATGCCATTGTTCTCTGGCGCAGGTCGGCCATACTCAGAAAAAATCGCATCAAGGCCACCTGCTTTAGTATCAAAATTTACAAACTTAATATCACCCGCCA
>JAGQNP010000091.1 GCA_020428005.1 Candidatus Saccharimonadota bacterium | reverse complement strand
GTTGGCTTGCCAGCTGCTCGGTTACAGCTTTGCCGTACGGCGTGACGCTCCTACTGCCGACGATGGCTACTCTGGGCCGTGCTAGCCACGTATCGGGTTCTGCCCCGAGGTAATACAGCTGTTTTGGCGGCGAAGCAATATCCTTGAGCACCGAAGGATATGACGAATCACGTAATGTAACTTTTTTTACTTTCATACGAATAGATGAGTAAGTATTGACATATTGCCATGTTTTTGCTAAAATAGCAACTCGTAAGCGGTCACAGCATTTTGGTGGGCTGCTTATCGCACCTTATATCCCCCATTCTAACAGTATTGTTAGATTGTTTTAGAACGTGCCAGCATAAAGGTTGTTACCCTCCACTTTTCTCTTGGCTTTTTGTCTCTTAGGAGCCAAAGGCGTTCTAAAACAAACTAACCCCTTTAACTAGGTTCCGACTCTGTCGTTGATAGGGTCTGGCCCAAGAGGTTATGGCAAACCTGAACGGTTATGTCGACTTGTAGTCGCCATAGACACGGCATCGCAGATTTCATAGATGTTCCGATGTTTTGCTCTCTAGGGTGGGTTGAAGGGTGGTACGGAGATCAACCCACGGTTGGTCTCCAAAAAAGGTC
>JAGQNP010000090.1 GCA_020428005.1 Candidatus Saccharimonadota bacterium | reverse complement strand
TGACGTTATTTATCGACGTGACTAATATGCGGATGGACAAATTGTTAGTTTTATATTAAACTTTACTTTAGTTACGCACTAGCGACTAAGTCGCAGTCGAAAGTAAATGTAGCAAGTTTAAAGTAAGCTTCAACTTGAAAACTTGCAAAAATAAGAAAGGTAAATTTAGACTTTAGTATTCAATAATCTAAAATCTATAATCTAAAATCTAGTTATGGCTAAAGTAGTTAAAGCAAATTTAAAGATGAAACTAAAAGGTGGACAAGCATCTGCAGCTCCTCCAGTAGGTAGTACATTGGGTCAATATGGTGTTAATATGATGGACTTTATCCAGCCATTTAACGACCAGACTAAAGATATGATGGGACAGGATGTAACAGTTCATATTCAGATTTTCGAAGACCGAACAATGGCTTGGAGAATTGTTAGTGTACCGACAGATGTACGAATCCTTAAAGCTCTAGGAGTAGATAAGGGTTCTGGAACGCCAAACAAGGAAAAAGTTAGCAAGAAACTAACTCAAGCCCAGCTTCAACAAATCGCAGAAGACAAAGCAAAAGACATGAATACTGATAGAATCGAATCAGTAAAGCGAATGGTTGCCGGTACAGCACGTAGCATGGGCGTGGAAGTAGAAGAATAAGATTCAAAATGGGTGAAATTAGGTTCGACTTCCTAATACCAGAAACAGCAACGACAGGAGCAGAACTAAGACAAGCTCTTGGTGCAGCTGGAGTATATTTAAATCCAAGCCATCCAATTTCTGACTTAAAACCATTGGTAAACTCTCCGAGCGCTTATCCTTATATTGAAAAAATAGGTGGCGTAGATCCCGATTCAGAAACTTATTTTACTGATATGGGTGAAACACGAGGTGATTAATTATTTACATATAAGAAAATACACTGTATTTTAGGTTTATGGCAGGAGATTTAGTAACACCCGCAACATTAATTACCGTTGCGCACAATTTGGATCAAATTGAACCACAAACTCCAGAACTCAGAGCTACTGCAAGCACATTTCGTAGAGCAGCAAATGTGATGATATTTTTTGGGACAGATGGTAGTGATGGTGACCAGGAAGCACCAGATGAGGCAACTGTGTCAAGACTGACTCGTCAGGCAGAATTAAGTGCAAGATTGAAAGCAGTTCGAGCAAGACATGGTTACTTTATAACCAATCCTGATAACTTACCCAGTTAATATTTTGTTGTGAAATTGTAAAAATGCTTGAACTATTATCAAGCATTTTTTAATATGCAAATTAAGATATAATTTAGATTGGAGTTTTATAAATGGCATCTGCTAATAGATTAGGTGAGTTTTTGGGGCCTGAGGGGCCTATTAGTGCGCCGAAAGTAGTTTATTCAACCCAAGAAGTTAATGGTTTTGTTCTAAGGCAAGCAGACGTACGCGTTGCACCCGACTGCATTCCGTTTTCGCTAACATCAGTAATGACTGGAAAAGAATACGATTTCGCTGATGTTTTGGAAACAATATTCCCTTCGGATCCTACTCAGGAATAAAGTAAAATTTTTATGTTTATAATCTGCTACTTCAGCTTATCATAGATAGTTCTTAAA
>JAGQNP010000008.1 GCA_020428005.1 Candidatus Saccharimonadota bacterium | reverse complement strand
GTTCTTTTTAGAACGTAGGTGTAGCGATGTAGGTTGTTGTTACGGTGTAAGAACCAGTAGGTGTAGTTGCTGAAGCAATAGCACCGAATCGGATCTTAACAACTTCATCGTGGACAGGTCCAGTAGAGCTGGCTATTAAGTCAGCGTTAGAACCATCCCACCAAGCGAATGTATCGCCGGTGTCACCCGCAGATGGGTTTTCACAATCAGCTGAGCTGGTTGTGACACCATCAGTGTTGTCGTAAGCTGCATCTCCTACTAAAGCTGATGTAGTTCCCTGAGTTGTATCAATACATGGGATTTGAATGCCGAAGCGTTCACCATCAGATGTATCGAAGTTTGTTCCAGCATTAGCAGCTGGTCGGAAACATTGGTCAGTTAAAGTAGTGTCAGAAGCATTACATGTTGCACCTGTAACACGGAAACCTGCTAGTTGATTAGAACCAGAACCAGCGGTGTTTGAGAAGAATGTCAAAGCAGCGCCAGCAGAAGCATTAGTCGTTAAGCTAGCAATACCGTAGTCGTCGTCGGCACCGTTTGTAGCAGTTGGTTCAACAGGTGAGATAGCAGCAGCAGTGTTGTCGATAACACCAATGTCTACAGTTGTGTCATTCATGTTAGCAATACAGTCAGCTGGGTCAGTTGGTAAAGCGTCGTCATCGTCGATAGCAGCGATACAAAATTCTAGATTTTCCTGAACACGACCAGTTGTAACCAATTGGTTAACTGTGGCCATAGCAACGACACCGGAGTCTACAGCTGTTGCAAAAGCAGTGTCTGAGTATGTACCAATGCGTACGTATACAGTGTCCTCTGTGCTTAGGTTGGTGATGCTGTCAAGCTGTATAGCTTTAGCTGTAGCGCCTTCAGCAGTCGCATCTGCACGTTCGGCACAGAATACGTTAGCTGTATTAGTTGCCTCAGTACAAGCACCTTCGTCAGCACTACCGTTATCCGTGAAAGCTGTAGCGTTAGTAAATGTTTGGGTACCGTTGACAGTTGCTGATGAAACATCAAATGTTCCACCAGGTGCCGTACAGGTACCGATTGGTGTAGTACAGAATTCAAAGAGTATACCCTGAATTGCCGTACCAGCAGCCGGTACAGTGAAAGCAAACGCATAGTTTGCTGTTGCACCGAATTGTGAAGTGCTAATAGTAACGCTCCTTGATGTCAATTGAGCGGCACTAGCACTTTGTGAGCTCATAATCTGAGCTACACTGGCAGCAAGTAAAAGCCCTACTGCTGCTATTTGCAGCATTCTGCTTATACTATGCCTATAGTCAAGCCTATGAAGTAGTTGCTTCATATGATCTCCTTTTTAAATTGTTTTTTGTTTTGGTTGATTGCATAGTCTTTTTTATCACAGTTCACCTCATTTATCAAGTTTTAGCTTAAGAGTTTATCCACAGATGTGAAAAACTTAGTAAGTTGGAACGACGACTAGTTGCTGTCTCATTGTATAAGTTCCAGCTGGAGTAGAAGCATTGGTTTTGGCAATAAAGCTTACGGTGTAATCTGTCCTACCCGTTGCTGAATTTCCAGGTGTAGCTTGTGAGCGAGCAATAATATCACCAACACCATATTTGTATTGGTTGGTTGTGTCATAGCCAGTAGCTGCCTCACCATCAGCAAAAGTATTATCTGGATAATTAACTGGGTCAGCGCCAATACTAGCTGGGCTTGTATTGGCGACAATGTTCATTCCAAACTCTTCAACATCGGGATCGGCAGAAGGTGCACCTTGAGAAGCCTTGGCTGTTAGAACATCACCGTTTTCGCTGGTTGGAGGATTGGTAATTGAATAGATTACATATTGTGAAGAAACGTAAGTTCTGACAGTGAAAGAACAGTTGCACACACCAGCTTGAGCTGAACCACTTGCGGTACTATATCTGGAAAGAGTACCTAGATCGACTGTGGTATTCTGGACTGACATCTCTAAATATGCGTTATTCTGGGTTAAAAATCCGCCATTCACATCATAACTTGTACTACTGGCAAATCCGACACCGAGAGCACCTGCTGATTGTTGTGCACGATAACTGGAGCTTTGGGCATCAAGTTCACCGCCAGAGCCAAAGAATGTTTCATCCACACGATAATTAGTTGATGATGAAGACTGGGCATACACTGAGCCACTTCCAAGTACCAAAACAAAGGTCATTAATACTATCCCAAATCTGTGTTTTTTCATAAGACAATTACATAGTAGCACATAGGCAGTTAGCGAATTTGAAAGGTGTCCATAATTTTTTCCAATTCGTCGGCCTGCGGGGTAAACCTAAGGTCCGTAAATACAATTATATAATTAGCGTTTGTGCCATCAGGCCTCCTAAAATTCATAACTGGCGTGGCATTCTCTAGTCCGACAATTACCGAGAATAGATTGCCATCAACATCACAAACAAACCTAACCGAATTCAGTGTCAGAGTAACCTCCCCTGTGTTCTCTTGCTGAGGTTTTGATAGGTTTTTCTTGCAATGATCTGATACAAAGCTAGCTTCAAGGCTCGTGCCATCACTATTTAAGACAACTGGCATCACTCTTGTTGCCTGAACGTCATCAGGGCTTGAATTAATATAGACAGTCATGTCACCTTCTACGTGATTATCAGTTCCACGTCGGTAAACATATTTTGTTGTAGTTGACTCATTGGCTATGGCTCGCCAGTTTTTATCTGTTTGAAATTGAAAATAAGGGGAAGTGAATATCTGGGTACTCGGGGCAATTGTTGATGTAACAGGATCAGTCGCTTTAGAAGGTGTATTAGCCTTCCTCTTTTGTAACCAACTGTCAACAAATATTGCCAGCAATACTAGCAAAACTAGCAAGATTATTACCGCCAAAATCTTCCAAGCCCATCTAAAGAATTTTCTTTGCCTGGCCTGATTCACCCCCAACTGATATTTTGTCATGACACTTCCTAAGGTACACCCTACCTATACAGTAGTAATTATCCCAAAAGTGAACAATATTTACAATTATGGTTATTTTTTTACCATATCCATAGTATGATGTAGGAAAGCTTTAAACATAAGCCTTATTGATGTTATGGATAACAAACCAGAGGAAAACAACGAATTAGATACCCTAGAAGATCCGGGGACAGTAGTTGAAAACGAACAGCAAAAGACTGGTGGCGATAATGCGAAAGCAGATAAGCCAAAAGTAAGTTTTGCCAAACGAATTCAAGGCTTAGTTTCTCATCTAAATATTTACTTACTGCTCTTCATTCTTATACTTGTTCTAACTGGAGCAATAATTTTTGTAGGAATACAACGCAATAAAAAAGCCGATGTAGAGACAACCATCAATACCCAACCTCTTACCAAAGAAACTCTCGAGCAACTAAAAGGTAGCGAGGCGAAGGTTGGTGACCCAAAGCAAACTTTAAGCATCGAATCAAACGCTATTTTTACAGGCAAAGTACTGTTTCGTGACAGCATTGATGTCGCTGGAACAATTAAAGTGGGTGGTTCACTAAGCTTACCTGGCCTAACTGTTTCTGGCGAAAGTAATTTTGACCAGATTCAAGCAAACAAACTTTCTGTTTCCGGCGATGTGAGTATTCAGGGTCAATTAACGGTTCAGAAAAATCTTACCGTAAGTGGTGGCGGATCTTTTGGCGGCGGAATTTCTGCTCCAGTTGTTTCAACGCAAAGTTTACAGATAAGTGGTGATTTGCAATTTAGTAGGCATCTAGATGCCGGGGGAGGAACACCAGGCAAAGTAAACGGTGGTGCGCTTGGCTCCGGTGGGACGAGTTCAGTTAGTGGCACAGATACAGCGGGAACTGTACAGATAAATATCGGTGGCGGACCACCTGCAGGTTGTTTTGTTACGATTTACTTCACCAATTCCTTCAACGCTACACCTCACGTGATAGTTACCCCAGTCGGTGGCGCAGGTGGTGGCTTGAACTATTATGTAGATAGATCAGCTTCAAGCTTTAGTATCTGCAGCACTAATGCGGCTTCACCCGGAACGTCGTTTAGCTTCGATTATATGGCAGTTGAATAAAAATAAAGTTCCTAAACGTCTAGAAACACTACAACATCATCGGCTTTAACATGCATGATGCCGTGACTGATCTTGAACTTTTCTTCTGCTTTGTCTGTACGTACAATCACTTCTCCTTGACTAATTAAGGTCATGAAATTGTGGTGTTTAGGCAAAATGTCAAATGGGCCAGTATCATTAACGGCGGAAATGCTAGTTGCAACGCCATCAAAATAAACCTTGAAGGGAGCGTAAACCTTGACGTGCATATGGTCTTCATCGCCAGTATCAACCTTGTCATCCTGTTTTTTTTCTGTACTCTCGTTTGGTTGCTCACTATCAGACATATAAAGACTTTCTGGAATTAAGCAATTATCTCTTCTATGCTCTGCAGAGTTTGCTCACGGGTGAAGAAATCACCTGGTATACCATTATGTTTTTCCATAACATTCATATTTTGTGTAAAGTTTGCGATTAACTTCTTAGCTTTTGCGTAGTCGGCACGATCTGAAGCTGATAATTCATTTTCACCTATAATTGCAATTATCCCTCTAAGAGATTCATACTTTTGAAGCAAAGCTAACACTTGAACACTTAGTAAGTAGTGTCTATCACCGACAATTTCAGGTGTCAGTAATGAAGAACTCGTCTTATTAAGATCAACTGCAGGTCTAACACCCTGTTCAGCAACCTTACGTGAAAGCACGATTATAGAATCAAGCTCATGCTGAATAAGCTGAACAGCAGGGTCGGAAAGGTCATCAGCCGGAACATAAATTGTCTGAACTGAAGTAATTGAGCCCTTTTCGTTAGAGCTAAGTCTGTCTTGAAGAACTTTAATATCTGAGAATATGGTTGGTTCATACCCACCTTCATTAGGAACTTGATCTAGAATTGTAGCTAATTCGTTCCTGGCTTGTATGAAACGATATATATTGTCCGCGAAGAATAGAATGTCTTTACCTTCTTCATCTCGAAAATATTCGGCCAACGCAACAGCTGCCACCGCAATCAAGGAGCGCTGTACAGGATTTTCGTTCATCTGACCAAAGAACATACAAGTGTTTTTAAGTAGATCGTTTTCCCGCAGTGTGTCCCAAAGTTCATGACCCTCTCTAATACGCTCACCAATACCTGCAAAGAATGAAAGCCCACTACCACTTTTGGCAATATTATTAATTAGCTCCATGGTCAATACCGTTTTACCTACGCCAGCACCACCGATAATTCCGATCTTCCTACCCTTAACAAAAGGGGTAAAGAAGTCTATGACTTTAACACCAGTTTCAAGTATCTCGGGCTTAGCGATTGTAAAATCGGTAGACCTTTCTGGAAGTTTTAGAATATCTTTATACTGCACATTTTCACCAGAAATAGGAGGCTGACCATCGAGAGGCTCACCAAGAGTGTCTAATATGCGACCTATCGTTACTGAGCCAGTTGGTACTTCGATGCCCTTACCAGTTCGAATGACAGGCATACCTTTTTGGATCCTTCGGTCACTACGCATATTAAGACATATAGCAATGCCCCCCGGTTCAAGGTGGTCTACAAGTAATTTTGTATTGTGCTGATTATCAACAATAATAATTTCACCTATTTTTGGGGAACCCTCGTCAAACTGAACGCGAACTATAAGGTCCTTGATTGATACTACTGAACCATTGTTCATACTTCAGCCTTTGCCTTCCGAAGACCATTAATAATCTCTTTTAACCTCTCATCCTTAATGCCACGTTTAGCCCGATTATATGCTAAGTGAAGATCAGACTTAGCCTCATCAGCTCTTTGATGAGATGCACTCATAGCCCGAAACCTTGATGCATACTGAGCGAGTTTTGAATTCAATATTAACTGACTAATGGCGATCTGCATCATAGATCTCTCTAAGTGATCGACTACGTCATAAGTACTTGGCTCAAATATATAGTTAAACTCACTAATTATTTCTTCGGTTTCAGTTGTTTGTTTACTTTGTTCCTTGACTGCAGCGGCAAGATCAATACGCTTAACATCCTGAACCATCAGTGAAATGTATTCCTGATAATAGACTGCTGTTGTCTTGTATTTTTGGACTTCACGAATTATTGGCGTTACATTTATGTTTTGGTCTTTAACGGGAAGTTTGAAGTATTTTTTATAAGATATCCCCCTCTGGGCTAGTTGAATTGCGCCGTGATGGCCAATAACAATAATCTCGTTTTTTTCCTTATCGTAAGTTTTTAGCATGTAGTGGATTAATTTTTGGTCAATGTCGCCACTGAACCCACCTTCAGCAGTTATGATTATGTATAGTTCTTTATCTGAAACATTATCCTCCGATTGACTTCTACCAAATCGAAACAAACCATCTACTCTAAGCTGAGAGTAAATGTGCCATAAATCATCAAAAAACTTGGTCGCCTGCAGAACTTGGTTCTTAATTTGTGCAATTCGCATACTAGCAATACCCTCAAATACACTTGTCAATTCGACCAAGGTAGACATGGCAACTTCTTCGCGCTCTATTTCGTTTGGCCGTTTCATTTCTTAAGTTCCACCTGACTACCGACTTTCAGCTCATCACGAACTTTTTCAAACTGATCATCATTTTCGATTTTGTCTGCATATTCTTTTACCTTAAGCTTCATAGTGTTGATGTCCAGCACAGCCCCATCTTCAAGGTTCAGAATTACGTCCATCATCAACTGCTGACTAAGTAATGAGTAGGTGTCACTTGGAGACTGAGTAAGTAGCTCGAATATCCGCTTGCCTGTTTCTAATGCCTTCTTAGACTCTAAAGCTAGTTCCGAACCAAAGTGAGAGAACTCCTCGGCTTGTCGATAGTCAGCCAAAGTTTTTAAAGTTTGAGCAGCCAAAGACTTTTGTCGTTTATTGTGACCAACACCACCGACACGTGTAACTGATAGACCCATGTTTACAGCAGGCCTAATACCATTTCGAAAAATATCCATATCTAGTATCCACTGACCATCAGTAATAGACATTATGTTGGTTGGTAGATACGCTGTAATGTCACCGCCCGCAGCATTTACAACAGGAATACTAGTAAGATGGGCAGAATTCTTATCCAGCCTACCTGCCCTTTCTAGCAAACTTGAGTGAGCATAGAACATATCACCAGGATAGGAATCACGACCCGGACTAACACCAGACATCAGGGCAACCTCTCTATATGCATGTGCGTGACTCGTTAAGTCATCATAGATAATAATGGTATCCTGGGCGTGAACTTGCCAAAGGTATTCAGCCATAGCACAGCCAACATAGGGCGCTATATAGCTCATTATAAGAGATTCAAACATAGTCGATACAACCACAATTGCTTTCTTTAGGGAATCGGTTTCTTGTAATCTAGACAGTAATGTATCGACGTCAGTTCGTCGCTTTGCAATCAAAACATAAACAACAACTTGATCAGTATTCTTTTGATTTATTGTAAGCTGGGTCGCCAGTGTACTCTTTCCAGACTTACTGTCTCCAAGTAATGCCATCCTTTGCCCTCTAACAACAGGGAATAAGGCATCTATTGCCGTAACACCACTCTCTAACTGAGTGTCTAATAGTTTCCTCTCATACAACGGAGGAGCAGTATTAAATACTTTCCATACCGAGTCTGCAGCTATAGGCCCCTTTCCGTCAAGTGGCTCACCCGTAACACTAACCACTCTTCCGATGAAGTCCTTACCGACTTTACAAACCAGTTCTTGATGCTGAAGTACGGCCACCATTCCAATCTGAAGATGCTCAGAACCTAAGTGCAGCACTGTAACATAGTTTTCTGATACCTGGTTAACAAACCCTTTGCTACCATCCTCAAACATAATTAAGGAGTGAATGTTGCAAGGCTGCAGTCCGTGTATGCGTATCAGAAAAGCGTCAACAGACACAACTTCACCTACAGGGTTACCAGACTCTATCAACAGGTCAAAATGTTTATTACCACTACTCATGACTTACCTCTTGAACAGAACCATGAATTTTTGCCATCAATAATGGGTGTTGTTTTGCAAAATCCTGCTTTAAGCTCAAGTCAAATTGCTTATTTGTTGTTCTGACAATACATCCGGCGCCAATATTCGGCTGTATCCCTACATGCAGCAACACAAGAGGATGAATATTATCTCTAAGCCATGTGACGAGTTTTTGAGTAAACAGAGGAGCTGGATCAGCACTAAAACTCATGTGCATAACAGGAGCTTTAGCTCTAACTGTTATTAAAAAATTGAGTAGTCTTTTCCTGTCATCTTCAACTAGCGCATTTATCTTGTTTGTTTCCAGCATCTCGTCTAACAACTTGCTGGTTTTTGGCATTTGCATTGGAGTACCCGGTTTTCTCACCGCAGCCTGTTCCAAAAACTGATCTAATGCATCAACCTCTCTGACTAACCTGCCAACATCCATCCTGCCGGTTACGCCCGTTGGTAATACAATTATCGACTTATCCTGCTCCATCAGTAATATCTCTAATTATTGCTTCTTTGTTTGTCTCAAGGTCGCTTAGTATGTATTCGAGTTGATCGTTCAGGTCAATTTGATCACCAATAGCCGCCAAAACATAGTGATTAATGATGTCTGCCATATTTTCTTCAAATCTATGTATCAAGCGAGCTTTCTCGTTAGCAAGCTCCTGACTAAGTTGTTGGCTCATCATTTTTCGTTGCTGCTCAATAGCTTCTTGCGTTTTATTTATTGAATCAATTGCAAGCTGTTTAGCATCAGTTATGGACTCTTCATACTTAGCAAATTCTTCTTGTAGTTTGCGAGTTATTTCGGTCTTCATGAATTCATTTAGCTGTGAAGTAGTGAGTCGAAGATCTTGCTGTAAAAACATGGCGTTTTCACCAATAATTTTTTCAAAATGAAGCCGTCCCCTATTCCTTAATTCTTCCCTAAAATCATCATTAAAGATATGTTCAACATCTTTCTCAGCCTGTTCGGTAAAGGCATCGTTTGGATTTTTTTTATTCTTTGCACCAGAACCAATATTAAGAGCCAGCCAAATAAAAGCTACTGTTGCTGCTAACAACATGCCCAAAATCAGTCCTAGTTCCCACATCTCCACTTATTAATTACCCACCTATAATGTACTGTTAAAGCTTTAGTAGTAAATATACCCCAAAAAGCCCAACAATGAAAATTATTAAACCAGTTAATATCACCTGAAACATGCCACGAATTATAGTTTTCTTACTGAGTGGGTTTCTACCTATTGAAATTAACCCGTTTCTAACACCTGCGTATAGCAAACTTCCGGCAGCAATTGTGCTAACAGTAAAAACGAAGACGCTGAGATAAATTCTCACAGCGTTTACTTCTTTACCAGCAATTGCTTCGGAAGCTTTTCTTAAAAACTCAGGGACATTTGGTGTTTCACCCCTTAGCAAGGGATTCCTCGATACACTTATATCAGTTCTTATCCTAGAAAGATTAACTGTCCGGCTTGCCCCGTTGTTGTCCGTGACTTGAGCGGCACCAATTACATTAGTTTTACCATCGTAAGCATCTAGAGCTCTACCAACAACAACAGGCTCTTTATCCCCTGCCTTCATTGCCACACCTTCAATAGCAGATATTGTTAGATAATCTCCAGGGTTAATTGTACCCCCCTGATCACTAACAAGTACGTCAAATGGCCCAACAGTCGCAACAAATACTTTTCTTCCTTCATTAGATAAAGTAACTGGCGCATCGTTGGCATCAACAACAACACCATACATCTCTTCGATTGACTCTAATGTAACGGGTTTGACTTTGGTTGTGTCAGTTTTATCAAGTTGAACTACTACTCCCTTTTGAAGAACCGTGTCAGCACCAAAACCTTGAGTAACAGCCTGAGCAAAAATTGAACTACTTCCACTCAATAAAACCAAAAAAGCTAACGCAGCTAGCGCAGCCAAACGAGGCCAAGAAAATAGTTGTTTTATTTTTGTCTTTGACATTTTCTTTTAATATGTCCTCTTCCAGTATATCCTACTGTATATTTGTTGCAAGCTACCCGCATATTTCTGAGAGATTTTTTATCAAGCCTTTAATAGATTCTTCGGACGTGAATCTACCCATAGTAAATCTTAAACTAGATCTGGCATCTTTGTCACTTAAACCTATAGCACGCAAAACGTGTGAAGGCTCTTCACTACTAGCATTACAGGCAGAACCAACTGCAACCTGGTAGCCACGTTCATCAAGAATCATCATTACACGTTCATTATCAATACCAGGGACAGTAATATGCAAATTATTGGGTAGACGTTTCTTTGAACCATTAATAATTGCGTTTGGGATATTTTGATTAAGTTCACGTACGAATAGTTTGTGAAGTTTTTGCATTCTCTTGAGCTCTTGCTCTCTAAGGTTTTGGGACATAATTAATGCTTTTGCGAAACCAATAATTCCAGCAACATTTTCTGTTCCACTACGCAAACCGCGCTCTTGGCCACCGCCAATTACAAGCGGATGAATATCTATACCGGTTTTAACATATAATATTCCCGATTGTTTGGGCCCATATATTTTTCCACCATTTATGGTCATCATGTCAACACCTAAAGAGTAGGGTTTAAGTGAGAGATAGTTTCCAGCTTGACTCGCGTCCGTATGAAGCAATAATGGTAGATTATTTTTTTTCGATTTTCTTGAATCCCTTATTTTTTGAATGATCCGCGAAGTTTCTTTCATAGGCATAATAGTACCTATTTCATTATTTGCTAATATCAAACTTACTAGGACTACGTCATCTGTAATTTCTTGTTTAAGCTTTGAAAGATTTATGACACCAGTTTTATCAACTTCAAGAAGTTTGTGCTTATAGCGCAATGTAGGAGCTATTACGGACTTATGTTCGACAACAGAACATGCCAAAGTAGATCCAGAATACTTTTCTGCAACGCCACTGATTGCTAGATTATTTGCTTCAGTTCCCCCAGCTGTAAAGATTATCTCTGTTGGCTTGACTCCTAAACAGCTAGCGATGTCCTGTCTTGCAGTTTGAATATCTTTTGCAATTTTTTTAGCATTCAAATAATCGGAAGAAGGATTAAAAAAATCATCACTAAAATATGGAAGCATAGAGTCAACAACCTCCGAATTCATAGGTGTTGCAGCAGCATAATCAAAATAATTTTGAGTGATCATATATAACTATTCTATAGTTAGAAAGTCCCTAATAAAACTGTTATATGCTAGCGTATATTTCCGATCTAACTCTTTTAAAGTATCGATCAGTAGCTACTTTAAACCTTTTTGCTTCCTCGTAAGATACTGGCTGATAGTGACCATTTTGAACCTTGATTAATCCACTAGGGCGTATTTCATATCTTGTAGTCATCGACTGTCTATTGCCATTATGGTCAATCCACTCCTCGTGCCAAACCCAACTATGCTCGTCAAGACAAAAAAATTCCCGACTATGGCCTGCCGGAATCTTACCAAATACCTGGCCACCAATTTTCGCTTCTAATCTTAATAAATTGCGACGAATGCTCTGACGCCTCTCGGACTGCTTGTTTCTAGCAAAGTTAGAAATAACTTTCTGGATCATAATTATGCTGCCCTTTGTGCTTGTTCAACTTGCAAACGAATTACATCGATATCCAATACTCCATCATTAACATGCGGAACCGTTGGTTCTGACTTTATGGGAGTTTTGGCTTCTGGTTTTGTTTGAGCAGATTGTGCTATTAATTCTTCTGGGCTTTCTTCTATACCTAGACGTGCAATATTTTGCCTTGCCCGCTCCAGCTCATGTTGATCACGGTCAAACGCAACCTGACCCACTTCATCACTTGGATAGCGGTGTAATCGTTCTATAACTTTTTCGTCAATTGAATGCATCTCTTCCTTTTGTAAGCTATATATTAAACAACGCTTGGGCATTCTTGCATGTCGCAGCTGCTAACTCCTCCAGGGATTCCCCTCTCAGGTTAGCTAAAAACTCCGCCGTGACACGTACATGCTTAGGCTCGCAGATTGTACCACGAAAGGGCACAGGAGTCAAGAAGGGGGCGTCTGTTTCAAGAAGTAATTTTTGCAACGGAACAGCTTTAGCTGCATCCAATAGTGCATCGTCTTTTGCAAATGTCATAATTCCATTTAAACCCACGTGCAAACCACGAGACAATGCATTATCTAAATCATCGACATTTGAACTAAAACTATGAATAACACCTCTTATGTCCTTAAAATTATCAAATATTGGCCAAAAATCATCGAATGCATCACGTACATGAAAAATAACTGGAAGATTATTTTTTTGTGCCAATTCAAGTTGAAACTCCAAAATACTAATCTGAGCATTCTTCGGTGAATTATTATAATAAAAATCAAGGCCTGTTTCGCCTATAGCTACCACCTTTGGTTTATCTACTAACTGTGTAAATTCTTCCTGGAGATTGCTGTTGCCTTTGTATTTTTTAGCCTCGTGCGGATGTAGGCCGATTGTAGCCCAGCAATTATCGCGAGAACTAACAAATTCAACCCCAATTCGACTGTCATCTAAAGTGCAGCCAACGCATATCATTTTTGTAATTCTATTGTTCAGAGCTTCAGATATTACTTGATCAGGATCTGACTTGTAGTCAGAAAAATGAATGTGGCAATGGGTATCAATAAATTCCACAGCTAGCCTGTGGTTACTTTTTCAGACTTCGGAAACAAAGTACCATCAATGGGTCTTACAACACCGGTTTCAAAAGTTTGGCGTATTTTTGTAGACGTTTCCGGCATGAAAGGCTCCAGTAATTCAGCAATTTCAAGTAGACAAGTTACTTGATATGCTAGGACTTCTCTAAGATGTTCTGTGTCACCTTGCTTATGAATTTCCCAGGGCTTGGTCTCATCAATATATTGATTTAGACCCCTGACCTGTTCCCACACTTCTTCAAGTGCTTTATCAAATCTACAATCATCAAGTGCCTCCCAATACTGCGCAACATCATGAGTGGCTTCTGGAGTATTGCCGATAATATTGTTTTGGTACAGCTTAATCATGGCTGCTGTTCGTTGCACAGCATTTCCAAGTTCATTGGCAAGTTCATTATTGTAGGCGGCTTCTAGTTTTTCCCAACTAAAATCACCATCATTGTAAGAAGGTATATGTTTTAAAAAGTAGTAACGAAACACATCTGCACTATATTTATCGACAATTTCTTTTGGATGAACAACCAAACCGGTACTTTTACTTATTTTTTGACCAGTGATAGTTATAAACCCATGAACGTATAGCTGTTTGGGTAGTGGAAGTTTTAGTGCAATTAGCATACCTGGCCATATAGCAGCATGAAACCTCAAGATATCCTTGCCTATAACTTGTACATTGGCTGGCCAGTAGCTTTTAAAATCAGAATGTTCAGGATAGCCAAGTACTGTTATATAGTTCATTAAAGCCTCAAACCAAACGTACATTACCTGAGTATCATCTCCTGGTACTGGAATTCCCCAAGAAATCTTATCCTTTGGGCGAGAAATACTAATATCCTCAAGTCCTTCGTGAATAACACTTAGTATCTCGTTCCTTTTTGTCTTTGGAACAATCTTTAAACTACCGTCCTTGATAGCTTTTTCTATTTGTGCAGAATATGAACTAAGTTTAAAAAAATAATTTTCTTCTTCTATCTTCTCATAAGCGCGTTCGTGATTTGGACACTGTCCATTATTTTCCTTAGCAATTGCTTCAGTTACAAATGCCTCACAACCTGTGCAATAAAGGCCAGTGTATTTGGATTTGTAAATATCTTTGTCTAATGCTTCCCAAACCAATTGAGCACGTTGCTCATGACCAGCATCTGTTGTTCTTACAAATCTATCATTGCTGATATTTAATAGTTTTCCTAGATCACGAAAATTCTGACTCATTTGATCTGTAAATATTTTTGTGTCAATGCCTTTTTCTCTGGCTTTCTCCGCAATCTTGCCACCATGTTCATCTGCACCTGTAGAGAAGAGAACTTTATTGTTTCGTTGACGAGCTGCTCTGGCAAGAACATCTGCTTGAACTAGTTCCATACCAAACCCTATATGAGGTTCCCCATTAACATACGGTATTGAAGTTGTTACATAATAATTCATAAGTTTACCTGCTTAGTTTGACATAAAATCTGAAAGAAAAAAATTACTAGCCCTAGTTGGGCATCATAACGGAGTTAAATAACTCAGGTAAATATGCTGTCATTTCAACGAATAGTTTACAGTAAATCAAAGATATCTGCTATGAAGTTGTCCAATTTCTTTTTTGATTTTTGCTTTCTTTTTCTATGAAGGCATCTTCTAGGTTTATATCCAAGCGATTACATAAGTCAATTAATAACCAAAACACATCAGCAGCTTCTTCCTGTAAGTCGTGAATTTTTGACTTTTTATCAACCTTTACTCCAGTCGCTTTCCTTGCCGCTTTGGCAAATTCGCCAGCTTCTTCAAGAAACAACATAAAAACTTCAGCAACTGTTTCCTGATCAAAGCCACGCTCCACAACCAAACCCCTTACTAACATCTGGTATTCGTCAAGTTTCATGCCCCTCTTAATCACCCTTTGATTATACGCTTACTTGCTTGTAAGATGCCACAAGTTGCAGTGCTTGCACTTATACGGTCTCAGGTTTGAGCCTTTTTGCCAGTCCGCTGCTAGAGCAACCGCGCTGGCTTCCTTTTTGCTATCGAACTTAAGCTTTTCATCACATGGTAGCTCAGATTCGCTCATCAATATAATCCTGACAAAGTCTTTCAAAAATTGCATTAGTCCAACCAAATCCTGTTTGTGAAGGATATACGCCTTTAACCGGAGGTTTTTCCGGATTGACAACATTATACTTTTCTAAGAAAACACCGTGTTTGTTGAACCAATCTAGATTAGTTTTTAGCCACCGCATTGCAATTCTTTCTGCATCATCATAATAACCATAACGTTCTAAGCCTTGTATTGTTATGAAATGAAGTGGTGCCCAGCCATTAGGATATGCCCACTGCGTTGGCATTAATCCTGGTACAAGCTGGTTCAGTGGCTGTGTATCGGTTGTAGCTAAACCACCTTTATTTTCAAACCTCTTGAGTGATTTAACGAGCTGCTCTGCCTGTTCCTCGTCAACCATACCAGCCCACATTGGATAAAATGTAGCTAATGAACTGACTACGCCTCTTTTTTCCTTAACAAAATTGTAGTCGTAATACAGCCCTTTCAAATTACTCCACATTAGTTCATTCATAACTTTTTTTCGATGTTCAGATGCAGACTTCCAGCCAGCAGCAACTCGATCATTTCCGATCAATTTATAGTACTTTTCAAAATCAATTTCATACTTGTACAAAAGTGCATTCAAATCAACGGGCAAATATTGCAAGGCTTTTCGATTAAACCTTGTGTTCATATCCCAACCACTTTCTGTTTCTGCTAAATCGTGAACATAATTTATGTCGTAATATCTGCTTAGTCCTTGATATACTTGCCGAGCATTGGGCTTTACCTTGCCCATCCAAACTGTATGATATTCATCTTCAGCAGCAGTCATCATTTTTTTTAACCATTTTTGATTTAGATCATATGTCTCGTAAACTTCCCATATAAAACTAGTCAAAAATGGAGGTTGTGACCTACCTGTTAAATAAGTTCTAGATGCATTTGGAATAATCCCATATCGATCTAGCATATAAACCAGATCTTCTAAGATTCCCATTACTAGTTCTTTATTATTTCTGCCGAACTTGCCCTGCACCATAAAGTAGCTATCCCAATAATACATTTCGTTGAAATCAAACTCATGACCCTTTTCGTGGGCAGGAACAATATATGGTTTTGGTAGGCCCAATAAACTTTCGTCGTCTTTAGGATGATAACGAATTAAGTTTTCCCAATATTCTTCAATATACTTTCGGGCTTCTTTAACATCGGAATGATTGAGATATCTGTTTTTTCGCAACAGCTTAATATTGAGTGCTTTGTTACCCAGATTCCTTACTTTACCAATCATAGTACCTTCAGACTACTTCAGTAAATTCATATTGGTCAAGGTTAATAATCAAAATCTGGCAAAAATTGATAACACCTCAACAAAAAGATACAATAAATATCAACTGAATGGACAACTTAACTCTTACAATTCAAATCGTAATTCTGGTTGGTTTATCAGGTGTCTGTTCTGGACTGAATGTAGCCATAATGTCATTGGATGTTGCGTACTTAAAACGTCAGGTAAAAATCGGTAATGAAAAAGCAAAGAAAGTTATTAAATTAAGAGAAAATAGCCATCTTACTCTGACCGCGATACTTTTCAGTAATGTTGCTGTCAACTCTACGACTGCAATTATTCTTGGCAATAAATTCAATGGTCTAGTAGCAGGCATAGCAAGTACAATGGCCATAGTCATATTTGGTGAAGTTATTCCTCAGGCTTTATTCGCTCGAAGCGCACTGAGTTTTTGCGCTTATTTATCACCGCTTTTGCGCGCAATGATAATTCTAACGTACCCTATATCAAAACCTTTACAAATACTACTTGATAAGTTGCTCGGTGACGAAGAACTCAGACTTCATAGTCGTCATGAATTAAATGTGATCATTAATGAACATATCGGTAATCACTCTAACGAGATCGATGATGATGAGGCCGAGATAATGCGTGGTGCATTAAGTCTGAGCAATAAACAAGTTAATGACATTGCAACTGGAATCGAAAAAACTTATTGGCTCACGCCGGGAACAGTTATTGATTCAAAAATAATCGATGAGATAAAGGATAGGAACTATAGTCGTATTCCGATCTTTAATAAAGCAAAGACCGAATGTTATGGTGTACTGCTCATGAAAGACCTGGTAGATATTGATTTTGATGAAAACCCAACCCCAGTTGAAGAACTCAAACTTCACCCGACAAAAATTGTTGGTAGCAAAACCGCTCTCGATACAATGTTTCGTAAATTTATCGGTGCTCGTTCGCACTTAATACCTGTTGAAAAGTCTGGCAAAATTATTGGTATCGTGACAATTGAGGATCTGTTCGAAGAAATTATAGGCCACGAGATCGAAGACGAAGCTGACAGATTTAGAGTTAGCTAGGTTGTTCCACTTTTAATAATTCAACTTCAAATATTAGCACCGAGTCTGGCGGTATCGATCCCTGGCCCTTATCTCCATAACCCGCCGCGGGGGGAACAATTATTAATCGCTTGCCACCATCCTTCATTCCGACAAGCCCTTGTTGAAGACCAGGTATGATAGTGTTTGTGCCAATTTCAAACACAAAAGGCTTTGGTGTATCACCTTGTTTGGCTGGCCACTGGTTATCAAATATCTCTCCATTCAATAAATATCCCCTGTAATATATATCCACCTTGCTCTTTATTTTTACTTCTTCACCGTCGCCTTTTTTAATGTCAGCATATAGAGCACTTTTATCGTCTTTATATTTTTCATAATCACTAAAATTTGGCTTTTTATTGCCATTAGCCGTGCTGTCTCCTGCAACAGAACCACTATTGCCAAGGCTTTGGGCTGTTCCACCAATACCACCACCAACACCGGAGTTATCTCCGACATTCAGGAGAGAATCGCTATTATCCGATGTAGTTTTTAAGTTTTTTGCTGGCTGTTTTTGTGTCTTAGATTGACCAGCCCTCCACACAGCAAAGCCAATGCCGCTGAGTGCAATTACCATAACTGCACCCAGCGATAATGCTATCCATGTCTCTTTTTTCACTCACTCTATTGTAAGTGAGTTTTTGACATACTCAAAACTAGCCTAAGGTAGTATTGGTTGTCTCACCCGGAAATATTGCATTACCCTCAAAATCACATGCAAACCCAAACCAGGATTTTGAGGCATTTGTGCCTTCTGATTGTGATCCATACATAAAGCAATGTACTGGTTCACCATTGGCAGCAATTACATCATCAAGAGTAAAGTATTGGGCATCACTCTCGACTTGCTCTGGTGATGGTGGTGTTGTCTGTCCGCAACCACTTGCCAGCAATGCCGTAGCGCCAAGACCTACGGCTACTAAAGTTGCCCGCAAAATATTTCTTGATTCTAGATATAGTTTCTCCATTTTTTTCTCCTTATCCTATAGTTGTAGTTGTTGTTCCGATTGGTGTTGAAACCGTGCAAGCAATGTCACCAATTGCGACAGCTACGTTGTTATTTACTTCATAACTACCTTCGCATACCTGATCAGCCTGACCTTCCTGTGAAACAGTAAATGAATACGAATTGCTCCAATCATGGAGTACAAGATTTTGTACTCCTTCTTGATCATCTGAAAGCTGTTCAAATATCTGCTCATTATAAGTTTGTATTTTTTCAACTCGGCTATCCGAATCATCGGCTAAGATATGTCCTAAGTTGCATAAACTTATCCCTGCGCTAAACCCAGTAAGCCAAAATATAAGTCCGAACCTTGGTCTTTCTCTATATCTTTCCATTAGAAAAGCGCCTCCTTTCAACGCTTGATTAAACATTTCGCCTTAGTATGCGAATTGCTTAGTCGTTGCAGAGGCGCTATATTTTGCCTTACTAACTGCACCGGTTGGGCAATGCCGTTTCGGTGGCCGCCATAGTCACTGTATGCTAACCCGCGGCCAAAATTCTTTACGAATCTCGTAGTAATTATTATAGGACATTTATACTATATGTCAAGTACTTTTGTACTGTTTTGTCCACTCATATAGAACAATTCCAGCTGCTACGCCTACATTTACGGATCGTGTTGAACCGTACTGCGCTATTCCCAATATGTCTTTACAGTGTTTTTGCATATCCTCAGATAATCCAGGGCCTTCCTGTCCAAACACTAGGACAATTTCTTTTGGAAACTCATAATTACTGAGGTCTTTGCTACCTTCAATATTATCTATTCCGATTATGACTTTGTTGTTTTGTATAGACCAATTAACAAATTCATCGGTGATCTTATAATAATAAAGTTCCAGATACTTTTCGGTAGACATCGCTCCACGTCTATTCCAATGTTTTTTACCAATAATATGCACACCTGCCACATTAAAAGCGTTGGCACTTCTAATAATGCTACCGATGTTAATGTCGTGTTGGATATTTTCGATTGCAATATGTAATGGAAACGACTTGCTAATCATGTCATTTTTTATAGCCTCAACAGTCCAGTTACGGTACTCGTCAATAACGTTCCTGTTATCACCATTTTTCACCAGTTCCGGGTCAATTTTTGGAGTGCTCATTGTGATTATTTTAGTCGATAAAAATAAGTGAACAAATTATCTATTTCTGTCTTTTTCGTTTATTAGAATCTAGTTCACTTTTACGAAGGCGCAAAGATGATGGCGTGACTTCTAATAATTCATCATTTTCAATAAAGTCGAGACATTCTTCCAAACTTAATATTCTTGGGGATGTTAGCTGTACGACCCCATCACTAGATGAACTTCGCATGTTTGTTAAGTGCTTAGTCTTGCAAACATTCATTTCCATATCTTCTTGACGTTTATTAAGCCCAACGATCTGGCCAGCATATACTTTCACACCAGGACCAATAAAACACTCGCCACGGTCTTCCATCATTTGAAGAGCATAAGGAGTAGTCGTACCTGTCTCAAAAGCAATAATAACTCCGTTTCTAAGTTGAGTTAATACTGCTCCAAGTGGTTTATAGCCTAACATCAAGGAATTCATGACAACGGTTCCCTTTGTTTGTGTCATCAAGATATTTCGAAGCCCAATAAAAGTTCGGGTTGGCAGTTCGTAGACTAGTTTTGTAACTCCCTTGGGGCTCGCGAACTGTTCCTTTAGAGTTGCTCTTCTTGCACCTAACTCCATCTGAACAGCACCTACATGCTCTGCTGGAACTTCAATAATTAGCTCTTCGATAGGCTCAACGGTTTGACCATCCTCTTCCTTTGTTACAACTTGTGGTCGTCCTACCTCAAACTCAAAACCTTCTCGACGCATTGTCTCTATCAAAACACTAAGATGTAATTCTCCGCGCCCACTCACCAAGAACCCTATTCCTTCTTCTTCGACACGTAACCCAACATTGGTTTCAAGCTCTCTTTGTAAACGATCGCCAATTTGACGGCTAGTAACAAACTCACCTTCTTTACCCTTAAACGGTGAGGTGTTTGGTCCTAGGTATATTTTCAGCGTCGGTGCTTCAATTTCCAGCACAGGTAGTGCTTCCGGCTGCTCTGCATCAGCAATCGTTTCCCCTATTTGAGCATCACCCACTCCAGTAATCTGTATGATATCGCCAGCCACACCTTCTTGCACTTCGAATCTTGACAGCCCATGACTCATAAAAACATTGTCAATTTTTGCCTTAGCAATGGATCCATCCTTCTTACAAAGTGTTACCGCACTACTGGGCTTAATAGAGCCCCTTGTTATTCTTCCTACTGCATACTTTCCTTTAAAGTTATCCCATGCTAATGCCGTGACTAGCATCTGAAATGGCTTATCAATCTCGACTCTCGGAGCCGGAATGTGATTAACAATTGCATCAAATATCACAGATAGATCGGCATCTTCATCTGTATTGGTTGGCACTGAATCCCACGCCTTACCACTACGCCCAATTGCATAATATACGGGGTAATGTAACTGGTCTTCATGTACTGCAAGCTCCAGAAACAACTCGGCAATCTCATCTTCTACTTCTTTTATTCGGCTACCAGATTTGTCAATCTTGTTAATAATAATTATTGGTTGAAGTTCATAAGCCAAAGCCTTACCCAATACAAACTTTGTTTGTGGCATTGGTCCTTCTTGAGCATCCACAATCAGAATACATCCATCAGCCATGTTCAATGTTCGTTCAACTTCTCCAGAAAAATCAGCGTGACCAGGTGTATCAATAATATTTATCCTGTATTCGTTGTGCTGAACGGCAGTCACTTTTGCAGTAATTGTTATTCCGCGTTCCTTCTCTTGGTCACCACTATCCATTACCAGTTCTTGGCTCATTTCTGCTTGATTATCACGAAAAGTCTTTGATTGTTTTAATAGACCATCTACTAAAGTTGTTTTGCCGTGGTCAACGTGTGCAATTATTGCAATGTTTCGAATTTTACTTGGATCTTGTTTCATAGGCTAAAAATAAAACGCGCTTACATACATAAGCGCTTTACTTATCTACTAAATTATAGCATAAGCTAATAAATTTAGCAAAGTTGCAAGAATGTTACTTATCCCCTAGGGAGATATGTCCTAGAGTGAATCACTACGAAATGATCGAATCTTTTCTTTTACTTCATCGATATCGTCATCAACGACAACAAAACCACCTTGTTCTCTTTCTTCAATACCAATAAAACGTGGGTCTTCACGCTCTGGAACAAAACCTAGGGCAGATTCAATTGTTGATTCAAACTTAACAGGCAAAGCAGTGGACATACATACTATCGGCACATCTTCATCTGCCTTTCTGCTTGCCACAGTAACAGCATCTGCAGTATGCGGATCTATTACAATGCCTCTTTTTGCATGAACCCAACGGATTGACTCTAGACGTGTAGCTGCATGAGACACTCCACTATCAAAGCCCATTTCTCGAAGCGTATAGTATGGTAGATCAAAATCTTCGAACCTTACAGTACCAGTATTTTTAAACATTTGCATGTAGTCTCGAACTTTTAGTGCATCGCCTTCAAAAATATCGAATAAAAGTCGTTCGTAGTTAGATGCTTCAGAAATGTCCATTGATGGACTTGTAGTTATTTGTGCTGGTGTTTTTTGATACTTACCGTCCTGGATTAGATTGTTCAATACACTGTTCTCATTTGTTGCAACAATAAGTCTTCTTATTGGTAGCCCCATTTCTCTTGCAATGTAACCAGCTAAAATATTCCCGAAGTTACCTGTTGGTACAACAAAATCAACTGGTCTGCCAATTAAACCGTCAACAGCATGTAAGTAACCCGAGAAGTAATATGGAATTTGCGAAGCTATTCTTCCCCAGTTTATTGAGTTTACTGCTCCTAAATCGGCAAACTCAGCATCAGACTTAATCGCTTTAACAAGTGCTTGGCAGGCATCAAAATTACCTCTAACACTGAGGTTTAAAATATTCCCTCCTGTTAACTCGCTCATCTGTGCTGACTGAAAATCACTCATACCATTCTCTGGACTCAACATAACTAGTCCAGCTCTTCCCAAGCCTTTTATGGCCGCTTCAGCTGCAGAACCAGTATCACCAGAAGTAGCACCAAGCAGCATAAGTGACTGTTCTCTTTCTGAAAGAGCATGATTCATATCTTGACCCAAAGGTTGTAATGCCATGTCTTTAAAGGCAGCCGTAGGACCTAATGAAAGATTCTGAATGAAAAAGTTCCTATCAACTTGTGTAAGAGGAACTATATTGCCGTCTGGTACTGGAAATTTTTCTTTGCTATAGGCAGCAGAAGCAAGTTGGGCTTGAGTTTCTGAAGGTATATCGTCAACATAAAGGCTCTTAATCCTCGTGAATAGATCAACGTAGTCCAAGCCACTCATAGCTCGAAGTGATTCTTCATCAACTGTCGGATACGCACCAGGTACATAAAGGCCACCGTCAGGTGCTAGCCCCTGTAATAGGGCATCAGAGTAACCATATTCAATACGTTCGGGATCTCGTGTGCTAATTAATCTATCGCTCATTTTATAAGCTTAGTTATCTTAGTAGTGAATAGCAAGCATGAGCAGGATGGAGCTACCAGGAAACCTCAATAATTGCCTATTAGCATGTTTTATGTTATTGTTTGGTTATGAGTATGCGAGGTAAACACTTAAGAATTTCACCAGAGACTAAAGAACGTCTAAAAGATTTAATTGGTGACGCTGGTATTATGCTAGGCTCAATGCCTTTTGACTTTTCGGACGGTGAAGCAGCCAGAAAAGATACTAGTGCGAATAGAGATGAATGTGTCGATGGTCGAGCTAAACAAGACAAGGGTCATGTAAGTGGTGCAGACTTTGATGCTACTTCAGATAAATTCTTCACTAGTGATCGTCGGTTCGATATTATTGATTTCATAAGACGGCAAGAAGAAAGGCATGCTGAAAGAGGTTTTCATCATGCATACAGTGCTGGTGCTGAACATGTTTTCCATATGCCTACAGATAGAATGGGTGAGACAGCAATAGCTGGAAGCCTTGCCTGGAAATACCCTGATGCCGTTGATGTTGAGAGCTGGGAAGTTCCAATGGAATCCAGTCCAGAGCTAGACTCTTAGTCTAAGAGTATTACAAAAACCCCTGTTAAAAATAACAGAGGTCATAATGCTTATGGTGGAGCTGGTGGGTACTGCCCCCACGTCCGCTAGTTTATTTTTGTTAGAGCATCTACAGGTTTATGTCATTTGGGTTGACTTGAGACAATGACCGATAAATAACCAAAAAATCATAGTCCGCAGATCCAAAATCTTAGCACATACTACAGATCAAGAGTATGTGAGCATCCAGATAAATATGGCGTCATTTAAAACTATCTGGCGTCGCTTTAGTGACGGCTGTCTAATAATTAGGCAGCTAGTGCGAAATCTAGCTTAGGCATTGAAAATGCGCTAGCTAGTCGCTGAGTAAATGTTTTTGCATTTATTCAATTTGCCGTATAACGCTCAGCAAGCGACCTGCTTCTCTAACTAATAAAGTCCAACGTCGAGCTTAAATTCAGCCCCGTAAATACTGCACACTTACAGTATTTACATTATAGCAAAATTAATGTAATAAAACAATATGCTAATGCTTGCAAATCTACTAGTCTGTTAGATAATGTTTTTATGAGAAAACTCCTAGTTGGAACAATGGCTGCTGCCGGCTCGTTTTTAATGCCTTTAGCAGAAGCACAAGCTCAATCACCCGAACAGTGTGTACCGGTTTACGACGAAACTCTCACGGGAGATTCTTCCACACATCTGAGACAAGTCATTGGCGAATACGCTACTAACGGCGTAGAGGTTCATGTACAAATACTTGAGGACGCAACTGACGAAGGTGTATTTAGTGCTGATGATGCTGAATCACACTCTGAAAGGCTTGAAGATTTGTGTGGCTGGAATGGAAGTAATCTGCTCAATGTATTCATTTCGACCGAACCTAGATCGTACGATGTATATAGAACAGGAAGTGCAAAATCTTCGATCAGTAGCTCTCGCATAGATAGCGCGTTACCTTACCTGGTTGATGATTTGCGTGACCAAAGTACTAGTTATCAATCAGATGTTGCTAATCTACTTGATCGAATAAGTCCGTATGATCAACCAGTTAATAATCGACTAGGCAGCGACAATGAAGCCATTGGACAAGAAACAACAAAAGAGCCAAGTAAGCCTATGGATATTCCGCTAAAAGAGATATTATTCGGTATCAGTGGTGCGGCAGTTCTTGGTGCAATTGGTGCTAGATTAAAACGATCTTTGACCATTAAAGGTGATATTAGAGATAGTAAGGGTGCAGCTGGTGAAGTTAAGGCTGATATCACAGAACAGATAATGAATGCTGAATCATTGCTGGGTATCTTGCGTGAGGACGATGCTTCCGAATTGAGAGAATACCTAGCACAAACTCAACAAGATCTAGTTGACATCGAGTCAAGACAAGACACTGCCCTTAGCACATACAACAGAGAAAAGAGAAAGCTATGGCCAGACAGATTTGTTGTAGGTAATGCAGCTAGTGATCTTGATGAGGCGACACAAGATGCCGCGGCATCAGTAGAGACGCTACGACAAGAAGCAGAGCAAGTTGGTAACCTAGTCGGTAAAATTGACGAATTATATAATGCGTTCAAAGGGCGCATAGATGCAATTTACAAGCTTTTGGCCAGAAAAAAAGAATCTGGATGGAATGTTGAGTACTTTTTCCCGAAAATGGAACTATTTGACAATACCTTCATTGAAGTTAAGAAACTCCGCGATCAATATTATGTTAAAAAGCCAGCCGAATTGATGGCTGGGCAAGAAGAGGCACTTCATGCAGTTTATGCAGAAGTTGAATCGCTTGACGATAGACTGCATTTAGCAGATCAGGCACGTCAAAGACAAACTACAGAAATAACTGAACAAAGTCAGGTTGCAGAAAAATCTGTGACCATATTGAAAAATCTTCGAACTGAATATCATGAATCATGCTATTTCGATATAGCTAGTCTTGCCGAAGAAATGCCAAGACTAATTGATAGGCTACGAAATATTTTAGAAGAAACTTCTCAGTTAGAAGGCGTAAAATCAGCAGAATCACTAGCCAAATATGAGGGTCTTGTTACAGAATTTGATTCAATTGTTGAATCTATAGAAGCATCTAGTGCTGGTGTCGCAGATAGAAATGCTAATCTGATAGAAATCCGGGAATCACTAACGTCTAGTGTGGATGAAATATTTGAACGATTTAAAGATGTGCATAGATATGCTTTCGATGATCACGAAGGTGATGTTGAAGACGAAACGCGTGAGCTCATTGAACAATCAAGTAGAGAATTCAGTGATTTTGTTGAATCCGAAACTAAAATCGACAAACCAAAATATCTGGAAATTGCCGAGAGGCTCGAGCAACACCGAGCAACTGTTGATTCTATGATAACGAGGGCGCAGAGCGAAAAAGAAGAGATGGATGACCTACGCACCTCCGTGCAGCAGCTAGAACACGAAGCTCAATCATCGCTTGATGATCTTCGAAGTTATGTTTCCAGTCATAGTTACGACACCAATGTGTCTTATGCTATGACAATATTCTCATCAGATACAAGTGCAAATAGGCGCGATCTTGGCAGTCAAGTTAGTAGATATAATGACCTTATCTCATCAATTACAAGCGCAAAAGACGAAGCTAGACGTGATGTTAGAGAAGCCGAAGAGGAGCGTGAAAGGCAACGCGAGCGCGAACGTGAACAACAAAGACAACTAAACGCTATGACAACTATCCACAGTAGTAACAATTGGGGTAGTTCACCCGGGGGTGGGGGTGGCGGAAGTCATAATAGTGGTAATTGGTAGTAACCTTATTTATCCCAAGCAAAATTGTTACCAAAATGCCCATATTGAGCCGTTTGTTCGTACTGTGGTTTACGCAAATCTAAGGCTTTAATAATACCGTTAGGAGTTAGGTCAAAACCTTTAACCTGCTCTTGTTTACCATCAATAATAACTGTGGCCTCAACAGGTTCAGCAGTACCAATAGCATATGCAAGGTAACAAAAAACCTCTTTGGATTTATTTTTCTTAAGATAATGTACCGCAACATGACGGGCCATGTATGCAGCCGAACGGTCAACCTTGCTTGGATCTTTGCCGCTAAAGCAACCACCACCTATAGGTATGCGTGGGCCATAATTATCTACGACCAACTTTCTGCCAGTCAAACCAGTATCGGCATCAAAACCACCCTGCTCCCAATCGCCACATGGATTGATGTGCAATTTTACCTCTTTAGAAACAGGAGCTATTTTTTGTGTTTCGAGCCACTCCTGTAATGATTCCCTTAGGTCGTCCGTTAAAGCATGCTGAAAACTTGCCACAGCCGCAATAATTTTGCCATTCTCCAAAGTAATTTGAGTTTTGCCATCAAAAGGGAACTTCTCATACAAAAACTGATTTGATTTCCTAGCCAATATTGTCTCCAATGGCAAGAATTCGGGGGTTTCACTACACGCATACCCAACCATTATTCCCTGATCACCGGCACCACCAGTGTCAACACCTTGAGCAATCTCGGGGCTCTGAGCTACAATTCGTGTCTCAAGCTCAACATTGCCACACAGCCGCTTAACAATCGGTGCAACATCTACCTTTGCTTTTGAGGTAACCTCACCAACAACAAAAACCTTCCCGTGTCCGCCAACAGCCTCAACCGCTACGCGAGAAAGTGGGTCCTTAGCCAAATATGCGTCCAAAATGGCATCGGATATTTGGTCACACAATTTGTCGGGATGTTTTGGTGAAACACTCTCGGCAGTTCTAAATTTTGACATAAAAAATCTCCTTTCGTATCTTCCCTGTCTCGCAAGGAAAATAAAAGGAGTTTAACCTATATATCTTTCCCTATGCGGGCTAGAGGGAGCACCTTTCGTATTTACGATGGTTGCTGGCAGGTCGCAGAGCTAGTTCTCTCACTGCACTCTTGATACTTATTAATTTAATGTGCCAATAAAGTGTACCAAACTTATAAGAATAATCAAAATTAGCACTCTTGACATGAGAGTGCTAATTTTTTATCATGTAGGTAGGGTAATGATCATAATCACCCTCAATAACAAATCAAATCAATAATAAAGTAGGAGGACAAAGCTATGAGCAAACTAACAAAATATGATCCTTTTGCAGATTTGATATCACTGCAAAAGCAATTTTTCAATGATGATTGGATGACACCCTTTAGTAAGGTGGACATGCCAACTACTGATGTCTACACGAAAGATGACAAAGAGCTGATTATCGAAGCACACCTGCCAAACTTCGAGGACAAAGACATAGATGTACACGTTGATGATGGAACACTCGTAATCCAAGCCGAAAAGCACGAGAAAGAAGAAGATAAGAAAAAGAAGTATGTTGTACGCGAAAGTTCTAGTAGTTTTTATAGAAGTGTTCGATTGCCACAACTTGCTAATTCAGACAAGATTAAAGCACACGTAGACGGTGGTGTCCTAAAGGTAGTAGTTCCACTAAAAGAACTACCTAAACCAAAGAAAATTACTATCAGTAGCAAATCAAATAAATAACTACTAGCTTTTTGTAAAGTTATGTGTTAATATTACCCTTAATCTAGAGAAGCTGCTAAAAGTAACATTTTTGTGAAATCTAGTTAATAGTAATAGTGCGCGAACAGAGGAGCAGCTAACTGCATTGCCAGATTACCTCCAAGTGCGAAAAGGAGATAATATTAATGGCAACTAATTTATTCGTAGGATCACTATCATGGGGCGTTAAGGATGACGACCTAGCTGATTTCTTCGGCACTGTAGGTACTGTTGTATCTGCAAAGGTAATCACAGATCGTGATTCTGGTCGATCAAAAGGATTTGGTTTTGTAGAAATGAGTAGTGACGAAGAAGCTAAAAAGGCTATTGACGAACTAAACGGCAAAGAGCTTGATGGTCGTCCAATAACTGTCAACGAAGCTCGTCCTAAAGAAGACAGATAGTAATATTGTTACAATAAAAACAGCCAGATAAAACTGGCTGTTTTTTTATTTTGATAAATAATTAGATAATATTTGTAGTGAGTTTTGCATATTCCTTAACTCACTGTCATTAAGATTCCTGAATACCGGCCAATATACTCTGTTAAGCAAATCCGTGGCCTTACTATAAATCCTTGAACCTTTAGCTGTCATTGACACTAAATGTTCACGCCGATTGGCAGGATTGACTTTAACTTCAATCAGTTTTTCGTGTTGCATTTGCTTTATTTGACGACTGATACTAGCCTCTGTTTGGCTAAGATGTTCTGCAATATCCACTTGTTTTGCTGACAAAATATTACTTAGCACTGTCATTACTTTGTATTGAGAATAGCTAAGATTTAAATTTGCTTGTAAAACATTGTCAGAGTGACGGGCAAGCATAGATGATACGCTCTGAAAAGAAAAGCCAATAGAGTCTTGTGTGTATTTCATAAAAATAGTTTACATGTTAATAGTTAACCTATCAAGTATTGACAGGGAAGTGCTATAAAATTTTGGAATTTGATACTGATATATATAATCTGCTCCAGTCATCTAAAGATAGTTCTTGAGGTCTAGAATTTGGATCAATGTTGGATTCAGAAATAATAGATTCTGTTTCTTTTTTACCAATACGCAGTCCCCCGCTAAGCGAATTTAGCAGTGTCTTTCGCTTAGAGGAGAATCCACACTTGATAATTCGAAAGAATTTTTTTGTATCGACATCGTAAGCCAGTTCTTTTCTCCTATTTAAAACAAGTACTTGTGAATCAACTTTTGGAGGTGGATCAAACAATTCCGCACCAACAATTCTACCCTTTTTGACTTCCCAGAAAAATTGCGAAGTTAGTGACAAGATAGACATATCTCCAGGCTCAGCGCAAACTCTATCAGCAACCTCTTTCTGAACCAATAGAACGGCTAATTTTGGCGGATTTTTCGATTCGCTAATTAACTGTATTAGATGACTAGTCAAGTAATAGGGAATATTGGCAACAATTTTATAATCTTTTGGAAGCCGTCGAAAATCAAAGGATCTAATGTCAGATTTTTCAACATGTAAGTTTACGTCCCATTGTCTTGCAAATATCTTATGTAAATATTTAATGGCATCCTCATCGACTTCAATTGCAAAAACGTCACATCCCTTACTCATTATCACGCTAGTAAGACTACCTTTGCCAGGACCAATTTCCAGTACTGTGTCTGACTCACGCAAATCTGCTTCATCACAAATTGCATCAAGTGCTGATAGATCATTTAACCAATGCTGTCCTAATGACTTTTTTGCAATTACATCGCTCATATCACCACCAATGATTAGCTGACCAAAAATTATACGCAGCCTCCCAGCTACCATAGCGACCAACTGCATAACCAGAACACCATCTGAGTTGTGTTACAGGATTCGTAGCCCAGTCTGCTCCCGCCGACGCCATTTTACCAGCAGGGGTTGCCTGGCATAAACCATAGCCGTATCCGCTTGAAGGTGAATGAATCTCAGAATAATAGCCAGGGCAATATCCAACCTGACCTTGCCATTTTGTTGCACACCATCCTGATTCACTGCTTATAATGTGATTTACATATGGGTAATCTCCAAGTGAAATCCCAGCCGCTGTTAATAAACTACTCTTATCATCAGGAACGGTGTAAGCCTTTCCTCTAGCTTCAATCTGTTTTACTGGTTGAACTGCAACCACTTCTTGAATTACCTTGCGACTAACTTCCTGACCGTTTTGTGTTTCGATTTGATAGGTAACAACCTTCTTTCCTGGACTTCCCTTTTGCCTTATGGCAATTGCTCCAAAAGTAAGTGATGGATCCTCGACTGTCTCGACGGGCATAGCAATTTCTTCTTCAACTGTCGTTAATTGAGTTCCTACACGAGTCACAAAAATTTGAACATCAGCAGAAATAGGAGTATCACTATTCGGTTGAACAGTATCACCTTCGCCAATATTTATATTCTTTTCTTTTAGTAATTCACCAACGTTTTTGGCACGTGTCCGCAAACTAACCTGAGTTCCATAAAGATTTAGATGTGCAAGTGTCGCACGATCAACTACCACCTTCTCACCAATAACACCATCTTTAAGTATTTCTTGAGAAGGTGATATAACCTCAACACTATCTTCAGGGTAGACTTCAATACCCGCTTGTTGAGCAACACTTCGTGGCGTCTTTGCGGCACTTAGAGTTTGTGTACGATTATCACCGTCAATAATCGTAACTGGACGCGCCTTATAAACATTAACCCTAAAATCGTCATCATTGATTTCTGAATTTAATTCTGGTTCAACAACATCACCTTCATTTATCTCGATATTGGCTCTGTCTAAGAAATCTTTAACATTCTTCGCTCTTGTGGGAACTGTTTTTGATTCACCTTCAATAGAAATCCGAACTACATGCGAATCATCTGGCCCAATAGTCTGTCCATTGGTCATAATAAATCCGACAATAGAAATAAAAAAAAGCACCAAAAAGGTAATAACTGGAATAATAAATGGGTGTTGATGGGGTTTTAACTTTGTACTTTTAATAACTTTTTTTGGCTTTTTTGTATTAGTTACCTTAGGACCTTTTATAGTTGGCCTAGAGATGTCAAAAACTTTTTTCGAATTATTAGTATTACTCATTGAAAATTTGCTCTTTATTGATACATTCAATTACAAAACAGGAACCACAAAGAGTTATTACATTGTATCAAATGTAATTTAGTGCTTCCAAGCTCTCAAAGTTTCGATAACATCTGGCTGTGAATTGCCTGGGTTCAATGATTCAAGTTTGACCCAAGCAATTCCGGTTAATTCCAGCGCTTGTTTTTTAATCTCAGGTTTTTGTCTAAGTTCTACGAAATACTGATCATAGGTAAACTTTAATCCAGATAAATTTGCACTTGCTTGCCCAATCATCTCTAATTGTGATGGTTCAATAGTTATGCCTGTTTCCTCCAATAGTTCTCTACATGCTCCAACCCTTGAATCTTCACCTTTATGAACTCCGCCTCCAGGCAATGACCATTTACCATCACCTATCAAATTCTTAACTACTAATACTCTGTCGTTGTGAGATACAATTACACGAGTTCTTATTCCAATTTTAAGATAAATATATAGTGCTGGCCAAGCTAGAAAATATAAAATTCTTCCAACGAGAGCTATTGTTTTGTCTTTCATATTTTCTTAATCGGCGCGAAGCTCAGATTCAATTTTTTTAAACCCCTGCCTTTAAAGTAAACAGCCAGATTTTCACCGTCAATTTCCATAACAGTCCCCTTGCCAAAAACTTCGTGCTCAATACCATCTCCCTCAGAAATTTCTGGTATATATCTTGGCTCATCGGTTTCAAACGACGGGGATAAGTTCTGATTAAAGTTAGAATTATCCTGAACATAATCAAAACTAGGATCACCAATATGCTGGCTATTATCAAAGTCACTTAAGAATCTTGATGGCGGATTATGTTGAGAACCCCCATACAGCATGCGACTGGAGGCATAACTCATAAATAATTCTTCTTTTGCCCTTGTCATGCCAACGTAGCATAATCTTCTTTCCTCTTCCATCTCATTTTGATCATACAAAGACCTAGAATGTGGAAATATAGTTTCTTCCATGCCCGTCATAAACACAATTGGGAATTCTAGACCCTTCGCTGAATGAACTGTCATAAGAGTAACTAAGTCGGAGCTAAATTTTGCATTATCTAAATCGCTTACAAGTGATATTTCTTCCAAAAAACCATCAAGACCGACCTCTTGGTAACTAACCGCTACACTCATTAGCTCTTTCACGTTTTCTACCCGCGACTCGCCCTGTACAGTTCCGTCATTAATAAACTCAATATATTCTATTCTCCTTATAAGACTATCTAGCAAAACCGGTAATGCAACTTCATCCATTTGTTCGCGAAGCATTCTTAGTAGCGCCCCGAATTCAAATAAATTCTTCTTCGCTCTTGGAGAGAGCAATGAAACGTTATCAACTTCTTCCAGAGCCTGTTGAATAGAAATACCGGATTCTCTTTGCCAACTAAGAAAAGTTTCCAGAGTCTTAGCACCTATACCTCTAGTTGGCACGTTAACGATTCTTTCGAAACTAACAGAGTCAGCTGGTTGGTATAAAAGTCGAAGATAGGCAAGTATATCTTTGATTTCTTTACGATCATAAAATTTCTGACCGCCAACAATTTGATAAGGTACCCCAAACCTCATGAGGGCTTCCTCGTGAGTACGACTCTGAGCATTAGTTCGATATAATATTGCGAAGTCACTGTATCGACGAGCACCAATGTCAACTACAGATTTTATTCGCCTAGCAATGGTTTCGCTCTCGATTCGTTCGCTTGCAACTGCCAGAATAGAGATAGGATTGCCGTCACCAAGGCTCGTCCATAGCTTCTTTTCTGATCGATCTTGATTTTTTGTTATTACTGCATGAGCTGCATCTAAGATTGCCTTCGTGCTGCGATAATTCTGTTCAAGTTTTATTAAAGTTGTGTTTGGAAAATCCTTCTCAAAACGAAGTATG
>JAGQNP010000089.1 GCA_020428005.1 Candidatus Saccharimonadota bacterium | reverse complement strand
ATTCAGGATCTTTCTGTCTGAAAACTTCATTTAACTCATATATCTGTAAGTTGCTTTGTTTAAATGCTGGGGCATTGAAAAAGTAATAGCCCCCATAATTATGCTTGAAGTATCGATCAAGTTCTCCATCCGATACCACTGGAGGTAACTGATATAAGTCACCAAACATAACCATCTGGATACCTCCAAACGGCTCTTCATTGCGACGAGCAATTTGTAGCTTTTTACTAATTGCCTCCATGAGCTCAACTCGTACCATAGAAATCTCATCAATCACCACAGTATCTATGTTTCTTAATAGTTCACGTAGTTTGTAATCAACTTTTAAATCATCAAAGTCTATATCAAAAGGCATTTTAAAAAACGAATGTATAGTTTGACCACCTACATTTAGTGCAGCAACTCCGGTCGGAGCTACTACTACCACTCGTTTACCACTATTCTCTACAAAATATTGCAGTAGTACAGACTTACCAGTACCGGCCTTACCGGTTATATAGTAGTTGTCATTTGTTGTTTCTATAAGATTGAATATTTTGGCCTGTTCGTCACTCAGCTTAACAGAGGATACATCAATCTGTTTGATGTTCATGACTGGTTTCGGTTTCCCCTTTGGTTTTTGAGCTACAGTAGTGGGCTTATAGCTAAGCTCTTTAGGTGCTTTGTACTTCTTTTGAGAAAAGCTCTTATTTGATGACGATTGTCCTGCTACATAACCAACTATTCCTACGATGCCTAGAATAATTAGCCATTCCATTTTGCCTTAAGATTCTTTCTCGCTGAACTCCAATTTCGGAAGCGAATTTACAATATCTACAGTCTTTACACTGAGATTGATTACACTAAGAAGTAGGTCAAGAATGTAACGAGGGTTGCCGACTTCTTTTGACCAATCATTAGGATCGTTCACGATGCCACTATCTTTATCGGTTTTGACTTGATACCTATCGAGTATCCATTCAATTGCACTCTTACCATTAACAACATATTCATAAGCCTTCTCAGGAATGTTTTCTACAGTAATTTGTGCGTTGTAGATAATTTTGTCTTTTTGATCTTTTTTAGGAAATTTCATTTTCTGCACTATGTAGTTATTATGCTGAGTTCCACTTACTTTGGCTCCTTCATAAGGTGCTACTTCTTCATAGTTTATGTGCAGTTCCGCTAGTTCGCGTCCAGCTTTACTAAAAGCCCAAAAATCTTCCAGCTTATCAACCAGTGGTAGTTTAGGAAGCATTTTCTTAAGGTCGCTTGAAAACTCTCTGCGGTAATCAGGACTATGTAGTAAACCATAGACATAATAGAAGATATCCTCTTTTTCAATGCGTCCGTCGATGTACTTATCTTTTGCTGTATTTAAAATGTAGTCAGTAATACCATCGTGTCGTATATACTCGGTATTTTCCTGATTATCAAATAGAGTAGGAGCGTCTTTATCTATTTTTTCGTAATAGTACAGAGGAAAACATTGAGCACCAGCCTCTAGTGCATTCAGATCAACAATACTATCTGCTATAAAAGTACTGAAATCTTTATTTCCACCAACACCTGAAGTGCATATTACAAGATTATCTCTGTTAACTTGTTTTGGAAATATATCTTCAAATTGTCCGCG
>JAGQNP010000088.1 GCA_020428005.1 Candidatus Saccharimonadota bacterium | reverse complement strand
CAACAAAATAGCCAACAAAAGCAATACCAAAACTAAATGCCAATCAGTACGCTATAAAAAACAATCGAAATAAACGAAGTGAGTAGAGCAGTCAAAACAATACTCGTAATTCTAAAAACGCCTTTTGCCTTAATGCCAAACACTCTAACTTGAGTAGTTTCATCGCCCCATTTGTTGTTTTCGTTTTTAGCAGGAGCGACGAGAGCGTAAATTACAAAGAACAAAGTCGCTGGTGGTATCAGCAGTAGCGAAAACCAGCCTGATCGTCCAATATCGTGCAGTCTGCGGATGCTCCAGACAACCACAACAACCATTAGCGTAAGAGCCACAATCCTTGCCATTGATGCAAAACCTTGCTCAGTTTCATAAGGTGCATAAACGTACGCCCGACCAAGTGCCGTACTGATAATAAATAATGGGAATACAAACAGCATACTAATTAGGTATGACTTGCGATCCATCCGCTTCTTGTTAAGGGTTTTTGTAGACAACTTATACCTCCTTTTTAAGTTCGGAGAAGTTGTCTGAATAAAAAAGGACAACCCCTCTAGGTTGTCTAGTCCAGCACAAGGCACGGTTGCACCCTGCGTTTTCGAGGAGTTGCCCATTTTTGAGTGCAACCAACTCGAAATTTGTTGGTTTTTCGTACTTTGTACTGAACTAGACCTTCTTATAGTATCAAAATGTAGCGAGTTATTAACATAGGAGAGAATATAAATGAGTGAATCATCAAGCTTAGTTGAACTAGTGGAGTTATTGTTGTCAATTGACGAAAACGATCCAAGCAACAAAGAGAATGCATTTGTTATTTACGACAAAGACGGTAATAGAATCCTGCTTTAAACAGACAACAGAGGTAGATTACCCCAGAACTAGCTGTATCTCTATATCCACGTGGTGTATACCCCCCTATACATTAAACAAATAGACTTAACCCCGTAGGGAAAGGCGTCGTACATTGTCAGATAATGTACGATGACTCAATGAAGCTATTGGTATGTCGCACAAGAACTTGTGCGATCGTACACCTAAGAGTGGTTGAGTATCTAATATCATTCATTCTCTGGATATATCAACCACCCCCACCTTCCTTTCTTCTCTCTGCTTTTCTGTACCTAGTGCTCACACAAAATTTTTTTGGAATTTTCCCCTATAATGAGCTTAGGAAGATGTGATGAAAACCCTGAATATAGATACCTATGAACAAGCCTATTCTGATGAAGAGTACCGAGAAGCTGATGATTATTCTGATTTAATTACTGCACTAGTTAACGACTATGAGCGTGCTTACGAACGATTCTATAAAGAGTTTAAGCTCGATAAACGCAAGAAGAAAATAGGTGATGACGACGATCAAAGAACGCAACACAAAATAGCTCTTCAAATTGAAGTAGGACTAGATTCTTCCGCAAGGCAATTTTTTGCCCATCTACTTTCACCTGATCAAACGTTTATGAATGAAGTTTACTTTAACAAAGATTTTACTAAGGCTGGCGAAGACAAAAGTTCGGCAAATACACTCCAGAACAAGTTCGTTGAAATAAGAAAGTTCATTGATGCTTTTCAGAATAGGCATAAGCTTGAGCTCAGAAAGTCATACCGCCATATGCACGGCAGACTCTACTACACACCATCGAAGTACGTACAATTT
>JAGQNP010000087.1 GCA_020428005.1 Candidatus Saccharimonadota bacterium | reverse complement strand
ACAGATATAAATTTTTCCCAAGGCTCTGCATGTAGACCACGTGTTACCCCAACTTCTTCATTGTAAGAAAAATTGTTTTGAACTACCTCAAACGCCGGCAATCCGAGTGCTTCCATCTTAGCTTTTTGGTAATTTTCTTTAAACCAACCGCGATTGTCTCCATGAAGTACCAAATCTATAACATATAGACCTGGAATTGGGCTTTCGGTAACTTTTAGCTCGCCCCCCATATTACCTACCTAGCTCCGCATATTTGGATTCTGTTTCACTCTTTTGCTTTTGCCACCAACTTGCATTGTTTCTATACCAATCTATTGTCTGTTTAAGTCCCTCCTCGAAATCTGTATATTTTGGTTTCCAGCCTAGCTCGGAAGTTAGTTTACTATTATCTATAGCGTATCTTAAATCATGTCCCGGTCTATCATTGACATGTTCGTATTCATCCATAGGTTTGCCCATTAGCTTAAGGATGGTTTCTATAACAGATTTATTATTCTTTTCTCCGTTTGCCCCTATTAGGTATGTCTCGCCACTTACACCCTTTTCTATAATTGCTATCACCGCACTATTATGATCATCAACATGAATCCAGTCCCTAACATTCTCGCCGGTGCCATAGAGTTTTGGCTTGCGCCCCTCAAGAATTTCAGTTATTTGACGAGGTATGAATTTTTCAACATGTTGCCTCGGTCCGTAATTATTAGAACAGTTACTAATTGTTGCATGAATACCGAAGCTTCTAACCCAGGCTCTTACCAATAAGTCGGAACCAGCTTTAGTACTAGAGTAGGGGCTTGATGGGTTGTAGGGGGTGGTGGGTGTGAATTTAGACGGGTCGTCGAGCTCAAGATCACCATATACTTCATCTGTAGATATGTGGTGTAGACGTTTTTTATGCCTGCGAACGGCTTCGAGGATATTAAAAGTTCCTATAATGTTACTTTCCACAAACGGCCAAGGGTTAGTCAGGGAATTATCGTTATGCGATTCTGCTGCAAAATGTACAACTATATTGTTTTCAGAAACTAGTTTGTCAACCAATTCATTATCTACAATATCTCCCTTAACAAACTGAATCTTATCCTTTATCGAGTCAAGAGTTTCGATGTCTCCGGCGTAACCCAATTTATCGATAACCGTTATTTGCCACTCAGGACGTTCAGTTAGTACTAGGAAAACAAAATTTGATCCTATAAAACCAGCACCACCTGTAACAAGTAATTTCATACAACTAATTATATCTTAAATTATGCGTTTATGATTGATGTAACTTTTTCAGCTGTATCTTTGAGTAGTTGTTCCGTTATTGCTTCAACATTTAGCCTAAGTAATGGTTCAGTATTGCTAGGACGAACATTGAACCATCCGCCATCAAAATAAACAGTTAGACCATCAAGCTCGTCTAGTTTTAGATTGGAAAAAGTTGTTTTCAATTTTTCTATCACCGAATCTTTATCGCTGACTTCAAAATTTGTTTCCACCAGTTGCTTATAGGCTTCCCGATGCGGTTTCGCTAACTCACTCAAAGATTTGCCTGAGCTAGACAGTATGTATAAAGCTATAACGGCTGCGATTAGTCCTGAATCAGCACACCAATTATCTTTAAAATAATAATGTCCACTATGCTCACCGGCGAAAATTGCATCGTACTTTCT
>JAGQNP010000086.1 GCA_020428005.1 Candidatus Saccharimonadota bacterium | reverse complement strand
ATAGCGGCAACAGGTGAACTCATTTCACAGTCAATACCGACTACTAAATGTTCTAGTGCATCCATTCTTATAGACTGGATAAGATTCATTCTTTCTCGGTTCAGTGTGTCGACTTTCAGGCGGCTTAACTCAATAAGAGTTGCAGCTTCTTCATTGACTACTAAACGTCCATTGGCGCACCATTGCTCTATAATTTGAAGACGATCGGCAGGTATTACTGACTCTGGATTGTTATGCCAGTTTATAAGTTCTCGCTTTAATAGATCCTTGACCTCCTTTAGTCGCCATTCTTCTTCACTAATTGTTTTCTTTATGTCTTTGACTAAATACTGATGAGCGAGCTCGTAACGCACACCATCTGTGGTTTCAATATGTCGCAATAACCTTTCGTCAATTAGTTCGGCTAACAACACATCGAGTTTACCCTCATTGATCTCAGCTTCTAACTGATGTTGTGTTAGGGAGATACTATCATTATCCTCAGTAATTAGTGCGGCCAGTATTTTATAGATTAATATTTGTCGGTCTGGTCCAAACCGATTCATGATCAATGACAAATGAGCACTGAGAATACCTGTAGCCCGACCCAAACGGTAGTAATCACCGATAGTGAGCTTTGTACCGAGACCTGCTTCAAAAAGATGACGACATACGATTTGGAGCTGAGGCGGTTCAATTTTGCTTTCGCCAAAATCGTATTTGCTTAAATCATTCAGAATTTCTTGCACAAGCTTGGAATCGTACTCTATGCCTCGTTTTTTCAAAGGTTCTTCTATGGCCCACGCTGCTTGGTCAAAGTCTAGGGGCTCTAATTTCATATAATTATAGAAAATAGTAGGAACAGCTTGTCTGAAAATATCGAGGTCAGAGAAATACTCTTTTCGCAGCGAAAGCACGAACTTTACTGGCAGTATCTGATCGTCATAACATTGAGCCAGGGATGAAATAAACTTTTGCTGGGCTTCATGTGGTGTACTAATGAAAAACTTTTCAAATTGGTCTAAGCAGATTATCAGTGTTTTTCCGTTTAGATAGTGGCTGACCAAACTTAAAAACTGGTGCAAAGAAAGGTGTGACAAATCGGACCGTAATATGTTGGTACGGCTAAATGCATCTAGAATTCGTTTACGAATGGTGTCATCGGGTCCTTGACAACTAGAGCCTAAAGTCGGCAAAGCATAAAGCGGGATTGCATTTACTAATCGAGGAATTATTCCGGCTTGTATTAGTGAAGTCTTACCGACGCCCGAAGCTCCATACAATACAGTGACCTTAGATTGTTTTCCGCTATCTTGAATGTACTCCATCAATTGGACAACTTCCTTTTCCCGACCGAAGAAATTGTCCTTGTCCATTGTCTGGTAACTAAATAGTCCCTTATAAGGTGAAGTATTGCTCGACCAGCGTGTAGAAAGTTGTCTCTGCGACCATTCTGAGTAATCCTCTATAGCTGCTTCAAGAAATTTAAGCTGTGGTTGTGAGACTAGGCTAAACTCATCCTTCTGTAATGGGGATTGGGTTTGAGAGATCACTATGTCTCGAGCAGCAGCATAGCCTCCCTCGCCTGCGCTTACGCCACGCTCATATGCGATTGCACCAGTTCCTTCGACGGCAGCCACATGCTTTAAATTCGTCAGGTCTATTACAGCACGAAATTGTTCAATAATTGTAAGAAATCGTGTATGTAATTTAGGGTTTGAATCACATTGAT
>JAGQNP010000085.1 GCA_020428005.1 Candidatus Saccharimonadota bacterium | reverse complement strand
ATTACTTTTTGTTACAATAAACAGTAAGCATAACCTATCAAGGCGATGATGTAGCTCGAGCATTTAACTTAAGACACCCCGGGTTCCCATTGTTGATGCTGACAAACGATGATGACAATGCTATTGATGCGGTTACAAATTTTGACGTTAGAAATATTCGCTCCAAAAGCCTCTACCAAAACGAGTCCGATAAGTTTATTGCGATCATAAACAAAATGATTGATGATTATGCAGACATGGCTACTAAACTTGAAGAAGAACTACGTGAACTCAGATCACGTGAGATAAGTGGCGAACTCGTTGCAGCAGAAGAAGAGAGATTGATTGAGCTAGATGAACTTGTTGACAAAAACTTAGATGCATCGACTAGTGTACCAAGACAAGTAAAGAAGACTTCAAACACAGAAAGGCTTGACTCACTTATAGTTCGTGCCGACGCAATAATAGAAAAACTGGGGCTTCTAGACACAAATGAATAACTTCTCAAAAAAGCAACCTTCTAGAAGAACTGATGCCCCTAGCCTTACTTCATACAGAGACTACCTACCATACCTATCTGAAGACTTTAACAGGAGATGTGGATACACTGACTCAAGCCACCGGTACTGGAGTGTAAACTTTCATGTGGATCACTTCGCTCCCCTGAGGCCAAACGTGTCAAAAAACAAAAAACAGGCCTTCCTAGATGGTGAACTAATTTATAACAACCTGGTTTACGCCTGCCCACAGGTTAACTGGGCAAAATCCAACGATTGGCCTAGTGATAATCCTGTTACGACAGTAAAGAATGATCGTGGCTATTACGATCCATGCTCTACGGATTTTAATGATCACTTCTATAGGACATCTGGGGGTGCAATTATGCCTAAAGAAGACGATCGGGTTGCAATATATATGTGGAGCCAGCTCAAACTTTATCTAAAGCGATATGAGATTTATTGGCGTCTGGATACATTGCGAGAGAAACGACAGAAGCTGACAGCACTTTCAGAGAAAGTATTGAGTGGCTCAAATCATGAGCTTGAAATTCTAAGGTTACTAAGAGATTTCACGAATGAGATTGATACCTACGAGAATTATCTTGACCTATATAAAGCCGAGGTTGCTTAGGGACTATGTCAAAAAAATATAATGGCGCATACTACACTCCCCAGCTACTGGCCGATTACATTACTTATAGACTATTCAGTGAGGGAGATTACTCCTTTAGTAAGCAAATTGATGTTCAGGAACCAAGTGTGGGTGATGGCATTTTTCTTAATAGTCTGCTCAACGGCAATTACTTTAAAGACACCAAAAGAAAATTCAGTGATTCTGATATCCCAGAACTCAAGATTGATGCAATAGAAATAGACAAACAAGTTGCAAAAAAAACGAGGTCACTATATCGGAGTGTGAGTGTAATAAACAGTGATTATTTACAGCACTTTCTAGAGTCAGACAAGAAATACGATCTTATCATAGGAAATCCGCCTTATGTTCGTAGACGCAACATGAACGAAAAAACCAAAGAACTGTGTGCTCAAGTACACCAGAAAACTGGTCTCAGCGAAAAAAAACCAAAAAATCTATGGACAAGCTTTCTGATGGCTGCAAAGGATTCACTTAAGCAAAAGGGTGTTGTCGCATTCATATTGCCAGCCGACTTGCTCCAAGTTAAATATTCAGAAGAAATACGTGAAGTAATATACAGCGAGTTTGAAAGAGTAGAAGTTTTCT
>JAGQNP010000084.1 GCA_020428005.1 Candidatus Saccharimonadota bacterium | reverse complement strand
ATTAGTAATACCCTCTTACGCTCTTTAAACACGGATCCTAAATAGGCAGGTAATAGATAAGACACACAACAAGGTGCAAATAGGGCTAGCATTCCTGCCAAAAATGCGGCTATTATTGATGTTTGTAAAAGTATAGTTTGATCCATATATTAATTCCTACTCCAACGTTATTTATTGCGGTACTTTAGACTCCACAGCCACCGCCACCACCTGAGCTTTGAACGGGCTCAACTTGTGCGAGTACTTGCCTGAATCCACTACCACTTGAGAATTCTGCACTAAGAGCTTCTTTGGAATCTACATCTTTCCAAGCTAAGTCACGTTCCTTCTCCATATATTTTGCAATTGTTAGATACGTGTCTGGAAACCACGTGGCATTTACTGCTAAAGCGGTATCATATATTTCTTTCTCTGAACTGCCGTTGGCAACCATAAGCTCTACAAGGCCTAACATTGCCATTCCGTGATTACAGTCTGCGAAAGCTGTATGATTGTTACAACATGGTCTATATATATTTTCAGTTATTCGTTTGACTAGAGCTTGCTGATCTGGTGTTAACTCTACTAAATCGTGGTTACTGTAATACTCCATGGCGTTTGCTTTACCAATTGTCCAACCGCCCGTAGCTGCTAAATTTTCAACCTGTGGATACTCTTTTTTCATATCATCTAACACCTGACTTCTCTGTGCCAACCCTAGTGCCCATAATGTGTTTAATACAAAGCGAGAGTTTTCCTGTGTTAAAACAATATTTCCATCATAATTTCCGGAAAGTATTTCTTCATATTCGTTGTTTGCACTGCTAATTGGGCCTGACTTAAACAAAGATGTGAATTTTTCCTCATCTATAACACCAGTTTCAACCAAACGTTTACCAATATCACCCCACTTAACAGATATTTCAATGCCTTCTTCAGGCAATACTTGGGCTTGCAATCTTTCATCTTGTTCCTTTGCTACTGCTAACGGATCCTCTGTAATTTTTTCCTTATAGGCTAACAATTCATTTATCTGTCCTTTGTAATAATAATGCTGAATAATAGCAACTCCCAGTGTAGAATTTACGGTAATTAGCAACGCCAATGACATTGGTATGCTCTTTTTCATAAACTTTCTAAAATCAAAAGATACTGTTATTTCCTTTGAATCTTTTTTATTTGGTTTTTCCATATAAATTCTTTCTATCTAGCAATATGCTAATTTTCTACTCGAACAACATTACCCGATAATCTAAATTCAACTGTACTATTAGACGAATCGTTGGTATTAAAAGACACTAAACGGGTAATTGGCCCTGTTCCTTGGGGGCCATGAAATAAGGGATCGAACACAACTCGTATATCAGCTGTTTCGCCTGGTTGTATAGAACCCTTCCAACCAGAACGTGTATGCATCCCAAACGCAGGACTTGTATCGTCTCCTATACTTATTTGTGCTTCAGTACACATACATGAAGTCTTAAAATTTGTTACCTCTAATGGGTCGTCACCAACGTTTCTTATTTTAAATATCTTCTCTACGTTTCCGCCTTCTATATCTATTTCACCCCAGCTATGTGTTTTTTCTCCTAATATTTCAACCTTAGGGTTTCCTTTGTTGTTTAATTCAGGGGGATTGGACTTGCCAGCTAAGTAAATACCCCCTACAAATATAATTAAGGTAAATCCAATTAAAGTTGCGATAAGTGTTTTATTGTTCATATTTTATTCCTCCAAAATTTCTACAAGGATATCAAACTGTAATTCAGGATTATTCTGGTCATTAGTTGGAACAAATACCGATCTTGTTATTTTTCCTTGTGGTTCATCATGAAAGTTGGGATCAAAATGTACAGTAAGAACTGTATCCTCATTAAAGCCTAAGGTCTCTTTTTCTACTTCAGCACTGGTGCAACCACATGAGGTCGTGATTTCACCTATTACTA
>JAGQNP010000083.1 GCA_020428005.1 Candidatus Saccharimonadota bacterium | reverse complement strand
GAGCTAATGATTTTTGCTCACTCAATACTTCTGCTTTTTTACGCTGATTGATCTTTACGTCTATCGCTTGATTGGTGCTGGCGATAAAATCTGACAAGTTTCCGCTCAAAAACGCCTTCTTATTATCAGGGTCTTGGCGCAATGCGTCTAGTGCCTTGACGCTGAAGCTAAATTCCGTAAACCACGCGTTCACATCTTTAAACTCACCCAGAATAGATGCTGAGCCGTATTTCCTATTTATGGTGGAGAATAGCTCGTATACAGGTAGTAGCCTGTCGCGAATAACGATTATGTCTTTTGATGGTTTTACACCTAGTTTTGACAGTTCGACGCTATTATTCTTGTTTGCCAGGGACAATAATTGCTTAATACTTATGTCATCGATTTCCAAAATACTTTTAATGGCATTTATGATTGGAGCAAAATATTCTCTATAGAGGTCCATTTGTTTTGCGTTATCAAAACTCAATAACTCTTTGAAGCTTTTTGGTATGCCGCTCAGCATACGCTTAACTGTATTTTGAGAATAATATTTATCTAGCTCTTTGTTCAGTACATCTATATCTTTTGCGGTTAGCGTGAAAATAGTATCCCGACCACCTTCTATAGTCTCGTTGAAGATGGCCCTTATTTCTTTTGCCATACCGATGAGCAGGTTGGAGAGACTAGAATACTTAACGTCAGGCGCTATCTCTAAAACGGCCTTTACTAATTCTGGTATTCGCTTGCAATCTAGTAATAGCTCATCAACATCATGCTCGGCAATATTGGTAGCGTCAACACTAAGGCTAATCTGCTGATGCAGATCTTCGGGTATACTAACTTGGCTTTTCGCACTCTCAGTTATAGTAGCTATATACTTATCTATACGCTGAAGCTGCTCATTGCTGTTATGAAGTTCGTCTATAAAACTCTTCAGGCTTTTAGCTAAATCACCCAGGTCTTTATTCTCAGTAGCAATCCTGTATATATCCAAATATTTTATTTCTTGAGTATATTTCTGCAGTAGAACCAGATAGTCTACTATATCAATGTTTGATTTGGCGGCAAATCGAGTTAGGTATTGCCCGTGGAGCGCATCGTTTATATTTTTAATCTGCTCCCTAACATCTGGAAGTACTATGTTGCTATTTTTGGTAGATAACAGGACCAGCTCGCGTCTTGGTTTATTGAATTCTGCAAAATAATCTTTATGTTCGTAAGCGTCTAACTCATCAAAAACGGTGCGAACATTAACTTTCTCAAATTCACGAACAGATTCAGGGGCCATAGATCGTCTGACATATTTGATGTAGTATCCAACTAGCTCGTCAAAGCCAATACCATCCGTCTTTACATGGTAGTTGTCATTATGATCGAGCGCTACGTAGTTCAGCGGATACTGTATAGTTGCAGGTTTATCTGCCAAAAACACACTAGGCAGTTGCTTGCTGCTAATTTTCGAATATTGCTCTCGTAGATACTTTAAATACCGATGCGTAGGGTTATGGAGCATTAGGCAAAAGTCTAATAATGATAGGTATTTATTGTCCTGAGGATAGCCAATTGTCGACTCTGTTCGCTTAATCATGCGTTCTATAACCCTAAGAGCTTCCGTATTTTGGCTAACAAAAAGAACTTTCTTATTCTCACCTGCTAATCGCTCTAGCAGGCTAACGACAAGCTGCGATTTACCGGTTCCTGGAGGCCCGTAAACAATTTGTATTGTGGCCGGATCATTATCAATAGAGTTGAAGGTATTCTTCTGAGATGGATCAAGAGAACTGAATGTAACGTTGTTATCGTTCACTACTCGTAGTCCTTACTGTCCAGCATTTTCACCCATGCCGGATCAACATACTCAGCCTCAAAACCAGTGACTATCTGAAAGGCCATATATTGAGGGTTTATTTTTACACTCTTGTATTTTGAAGTTAGGTTGACACCATTCATGTACTCAGAGATCGTGTTA
>JAGQNP010000082.1 GCA_020428005.1 Candidatus Saccharimonadota bacterium | reverse complement strand
ACATATTTGTTAGCTATGTTATCACTTAGTTTCTACTGGTTTTATAAAGGATATATAGGATTAAGTGCCAAAGATAGTAAAAAATGGGCAGGTGAGATGTTCGGACTCTCTTTACTTGTACTATCTGTTTTTAGTGTTTTAATTTCTATAAATGCATGGTTGATTTAGTATAGTATAATGTACTTATGGTTTTAATTATTCATATATTTATTGCTCTCAGTAGCCTGGTATATACAACATTATTAATAGCTAATCCAACAGAGACCCGCTTCAAGAATTCTTATATTTTAGTGGCTGGTACTTTGGTAAGCGGCAGTGTTTTGGTAGCGGTTTCACATGCTCCAATTTTGAAGTCATGTGTTTCAGGATTGATTTACACCAGTGTTGTTTTGGCAGGGATTGCTGTTGCTCAAAGGCGTTTAGCAAAAGCCGAAGACAGAATTACCAAGAACTAATTACCGCTATTTAGTATTTTCAATGTGCTAATGTATTGTTATGGTTAAATCTGAAAAAAACAACACCACTCAAGTTGACGAAGATTTTAAGCCACCCGAAGAGTCTCAAGAATTATTAACCAATGTACCCGTGATTAACATAAACAGCCATAAGAGAAACAGCAAGATTATTATCACTGTTTTTGTCATATTGTTTCTAATAATAACCGGAACCGTGGGATACCTATGGTACACCAGCAAGGACAAGACTAGTAAAAACAAAGAAAACCATACTACGGATCAACAGCAAATAATACAAAGCGAAGAAGACCTATCTGCAGTGGCTTATTCATATGGAAGCGCAGAAAAAGATGGCATTGAATTTTTCTGGCGGCCAATTGAGGGTGGTGATCGCAGAAGTGCCAAAAACATCGGACAAAATAATTATCCTACTTTTGCTAAAACCTACAAAAACCAGGTAGCGGTTGTGTCCACTCCCTCTAGTGGAAGCACGGTCGGCGATGCTATATGGTATAGTCTGGATTCGGGAAAAAGTTATAGTAGCATAGCTAGCCTTAAATTACCTGAACCAGAGAAACCAAGTGATCAAATTACTAGTATGATTTTCTCAAGAAATGGTTCGGCTATTGTTTATTCTGAATTATTCTCTGACGGTAAGCAAAGCACCGTAAAATTGATTAATCCTGAAACTAAAGAATCTAAAGATTTAGTAACCATAAGTGGTAAGGCACTATTTTTACAAGGATATGATGAAGATAGTGGTTTATTATATTACTTCTCAGGTTGTTACAACTGCGATGGAAATACCATGGATAAATTATTTAGCTATAATACTCAGACCAAAGAGGAATCAGTCATTTATGATTTATCTGGCAAGATTGGTGTACAAAATGTAATTAGTAACGATTATTCAAAAATACTAATTCTTGAGGGTTCATTATCAACGGAAGGTTTAGGTGCTAATCCACCATACAATTTGCGAGAATACGATCTTAAAGGCAAAAATTTTAAAGACTTATTAACATTTAATGAAGGCGATAATTATCCAATCATTGGTTACAGAGCAAGTGATAACTTACCATACTATTCTAGTGGAAAATCAATAATTGTACTTCGAGAAGATGGAACCAAAACCACCGTATTCGAAGCCGAAAGACCAATAGTTAATATTCTATATGTTGGACAAAATCAAATTGTTAGTAGTTCGGGTACATATGAGGACTACATACTTACAAGCTATGTTACAACATCAAAACGTAATAGCGAGATATTAAGCGGTGATCAAAGCACAGTATTGTTTGGGGTCGTAACCAAATAATGCAACTCTTCTGGAAAAAATATTAATAACACACTACAATACCCTTAACAATAGTGATTAGGAGGGATTCATGAACAAAAGAGTTATTGTAATAGTGATAGTCGCTATTATTTTGATAGGAGGGGTGGCCGCATTTTTTATTAGCAATGGAAGCAAGTCGGATAATAGTGAATTAACGCAAGGCAATAGTGGAAATAA
>JAGQNP010000081.1 GCA_020428005.1 Candidatus Saccharimonadota bacterium | reverse complement strand
TGAAACCCAACATTTTATCGTTTCAATAGATGGGATTGGCGGCTTAGGCAAAACCGCATTGGCCGATCATTTGGCCCGTCAGGCCATTCAAACAACCCGATTTGATGAAATCGCCTGGGTAACAGCAAAGCATACTCATTTATCAATGCTGGGAAGGCTTCAAATTGAAAGCGGCCGTCCTGCCTTAACACTCCCCCTGCTCATCGAGAAACTATGTGTTCAATTTAATCTGAGCACAAATTCCAACACAACCCATCTACAGCGCGAAAGAATGTTGTATAAATTTATGAAGGATCGCCGCTGTTTAATTGTTATAGATAACTTGGAAACGGTAGCTGATTACCGAAGCCTGATACCTGAAATTAAAAAATGGCAAAATCCAGCAACGTTTTTGCTAACGTCACGCATTCGCCTGCTGTCAGAGCCAGGCATCTTCTCCTATTCCCACAAAGAGCTAGATAAAAATGCTGCCCTGCAACTAATTCGACAGGAAGCGCAGCGTGGCGGTTTTGCCGATTTGGCCAGTGCCTCTGACGAAGATATAGTAGCGATTTATGATTTGGTTGGCGGCAATCCCCTGGCCCTTAAACTTATTATAGGTCAGCTAAGATTCTACTCGTTATCTAGTGTACTTACTCGATTTGCTGCCAATAAAACTACTGAAACAAATGAGGGGATTTTTGATTATATTTTCCGTGAAATATGGGAATCATTAGACGACAACAGTAAAACGATATTGATTAGTTTGACACAAGCTGGTGAATCTGGATTTACAATTGAGCATTTGGTGGCGGTATCAGAATTAACAGAGCCAGTCGTTTATAATAGTGTAACTGGGTTAGTATTATCATCTCTAGTCGATATAACTGGTTCATTGTTAGAACGAAGATATAAACTGCATCGATTAACAGAAATCTTTTTACTACACACGTTTGAGCAAGAATGATGAACATTGCTGCACCAATCTCACAGAAAGCAAAATGGCGCAATATACTTCAACAGCAAAAACTTGCCAACGCAAAGCGCTGGCTACAGATCCTCGAATCCTGCCCCGATCCCATATCGCTTGTTCATGAAGATTACGATAACTTTTTAAGGGCGTTAGAAACGACCTTGCAAACATCCAAAACATTCGATATTGCTTATGAGCTTAGTCAAATACTTTTCCCAATTATTTTTGGCTATGCAGATTGGGATAGGTGGCTTGTTTACCTACAACAGATTCATCACACAAGCAAAAATTTGCACAGACAAGTTGAAGAGGCCCGACTATTGGAACAAATTGGGGATATCCAATACCATCAGGGAAATCTGAACGACGCAGAAATAAACTATTACGCCGCCAGCCATCTATATAATCAACAAGGAAACCTATCAAGTTATTCAAGAACCTTGGCAATGCAAGCTTCGTTGAAGGACATTCAGGGAGAACCAGAGAAAGCTATCAGCTTATGCCAGCAAGCTTTAGCAACGGCTAAACAAGCAAAAGATAAATATGCTTTGGCAAATGCCAATCTAAATCTTTCAAATATTTATCGGCGCAATCGCAATTGGGCACAAGCACTAAAAGCTGCTCAAACTGCCTACGTTTTGTATCATGAATTAGGTTATTCCACTTTATTCACCAAAGCCTCAATCACGCTCATTGCAATTTGGGCAGAATATGGCAATTGGGAGGAAATAAATCAACTTTCTGATGAATTGATGTCGGTTCTTAACGTATCGGGCGATGTGCATAATCTAAGCCAATTGAAAAATAACATGGGAATCTTCGCGTTTAGCCAGGGGAACTTTATTCTGGCGGAGGCTGCCTGGCAAGAAGCCTTACAAATGAATTCCCAAATTCAGGATCCGATGGAGCTATCTAGTATTTATAATAATTTAGGCATGGTTTATACCCAAATGGAAGAGTGGGAAACGGCCGAAGAAATGTTGCTTAAAGCGGTTACGGGCTACCGACGCTTTGGCGATAT
>JAGQNP010000080.1 GCA_020428005.1 Candidatus Saccharimonadota bacterium | reverse complement strand
CATTTATGCCGCATGCACTCAAGCAAAACATCATCTACGATATCGATCATTGGGTTATTAATCGTTCGATGCAGCTACTAGAAGCCCTTAATGAAGATGTTTGCTTTAACATCAATCTAGCACTTAATACACAAACAGGCCATGAACTCACTGCCTTTATTGATCAACAACTCAAATATTATAACTTACTTCCTGAACGCCTAACCTTTGAATTCAAAGAACCCAAAGATGACACACAGTTCCAGCAATGCGAACAACTCTCTTACCATCTGAGACAAAAAGGTTGCCATATAGCCATCGATAACTTTGGACAGAATTTCGGTATTTATAAATCACTAAAAGACATACCCGCCGATAATATAAAAATCAGCGGTGATTTTTTTAACTACCTTGCCCCAGAAAATAACCACAAAATTTTCCTACAAGCGATTATAGATATGGCTCATAGCCTAGCCAAATGCACAACAGCAGAGTCGATTGAAACCCTAGATGCCTATAAAACGGCCCAAGCACTTGGGGTAGATTTTGCCCAGGGGTATCATATTGGCCGCCCCAGCACGCGTATTCATGATGTAGAAACCCGGCACCTCTGACCTAGATCAGTGGCGTCCCCGGCAGGGTTCGAACCTGCAACCTGCGCCTTAGGAGGGCGCCGCGCTATCCAAATTGTGCCACGGGGACGCGAAACCCGATTGTAGCAAAATCTACACTGAAATGTCATTTAGTCACAACAACAAGATTCCTGCCTTTTTGTTTAGCAATATAAAGCATTGAATCTGCTTGTTTAATCATTTCCTCTAAGGTGCTCATAGGCTTGGCGCAAACACCGATACTCACTGTAATAGGAATTTTTTGCTTATCTATAAAAATATCTAAGAACTCTATGTTGCGCCTTAAATTATCAAATACACGATAGATATATTCTGGCGATATGTTAGTAGCAAGCACACAGAACTCTTCCCCACCGAAGCGAGCAACAATATCGGACTCACGAAAGCGCTCTTTTAATGTCCGAGCGACCTGCTTAAGCGTATAATCCCCTGCCTCATGGCCATAAGTATCGTTGGTTACTTTAAAGTAATCCACATCAATCATGGCAATTGATATCTTTACATGGCTTCTTCTTGCATTGGCATATAACTTACGACCCGTTTCGAAAAAATAACGGCGATTGTATAGGTTCGTCAGATAGTCCTTATTAGACGTATCACGAATCTTTTGTATATTTTCCAACATTTCAATATTTTGTGTAACACGGCAATAAAACTCTTCAGTCAAAAAAGGCTTATGTATAAAATCATTAGCACCATTTTTCATAAAAACGGCGGATAGTTTCTTATCCAATTCTGTTGATATCCCAATAATTGCCAATTCTTCTTTAGCATAAGCGGCTCGAATATCTTTCGTGATCGCCAAACCATCGGCGCGTAACATATCACAACCCAAAAACACCATCTTTACACTCGGATGTTCTTGCATAACTTTACGTACAGAGGTTCTGCTATCAGCCTCATAAATTTTATAGCGATGCACACGCAATAAGTTACTTAAATGCCGCCTAGAATTTTCGTTATCATCAACGACCAATACCTCTATAGATTCATTCAAATAAACCCTATTGACTAAAGATGCAATGTATTCGATATTATGGCTACCCTCTTTTAATACATAATCCACTACATTCTTCGACCATATGACATCTCTGACTTCCTCACTGATATCCCCTGTGAACACGATAGAGGGAATACCCTTAGAAATGACATAATCAACTATCTCGCCATAATTTGCATCGGGTAAATTTAAATCCAGCAACCCGATAAAATATTCATCTTGATTACTTTCTAACAGTTTGAATGCTTCTTGATAAGAATATACACAAACCACTTCAAAATTTAATTCCGATTCAATCTTGTTTTTGACCAATGAAGATAACAATTTGCTATCTTCAACCATCAATACTTTTTTAACGCCTTCTCGATACATAGCAAAATTAAATCTCTACTTACTCA
>JAGQNP010000007.1 GCA_020428005.1 Candidatus Saccharimonadota bacterium | reverse complement strand
CTTTAGTGATGAATTCGCTATTAACGCCTATATGGACTCTTCGGTAGACATAGATAATAAGATTGCTGCTCAAGAACATCAGGAAATCCTATCAGCATTAGAGTCTGCAGGGGTTGAGATTATCAAGGTTCGTCCCCCTGTTGATTGCCAAGATGGGGTGTATACAGCTAATTGGGGACTGGTTCATAACAATAAAGTCGTACTTTCCAACCTTCCGAACAAAAGAAAAAATGAGGAGCCATACGCCAAAAAAATTCTACAGGATCTAGGTTTTGAAACAATAGAGTGCCCTTATAGATTTAGTGGCCAAGGTGATGCCCTGCAATGTGGAGGCTACCTCTTTATCGGTACAGATTACCGCACAGACCTCAACGCTCATAATTTTGTGCGACAGCATCTTGGATTTGAGACAATTAGTGTACAAACTATCCCTTACGTTGATAAAGACGGTAATCCAAAGCTTAACGAAGTTACTGGTTGGCCTGACAGCTTTTTCTATGATTTAGACCTCGCAATTGCCGTGCTTTCTCCAGATCTGATTGCTTGGTGTCCAGAAGCATTTGTACCAGAAAGCCAAGCAAGAATTCGAAACCTTAATGTTGAGAAAATTAAAGTATCGTACGAAGAAGCAACGAAAGGATTTGCCTGTAACCTAGTTTCGACTGGGTCAACGGTTATCATGAGTGCAAATGCCCCAGAATTAAAAAAGAAACTCGAGAACAGAGGTTTCAAAGTTGTCACTCCAACTATTACCGAGCTAGCCAAAGGTGGTGGTTATATTCGCTGTAGCACTCTTACTCTTGGTTAGGCAATCCTGGTGCTACATTGTGGGCTTTTTCAATTAGATGAGTTAGTTTTTCTGTATCAAATATACCTGAGTATGGTTCTGTTTCTACTGCTGTTGAGACCAAGATCATATCAGCAACATTATCATAATCATCAATGTTAGTTTCATTCACGCCACTAGCAATAGCTAGCGGCATTTCTCCGGCTGCCCTTTTCATTGCAGTAATTTTTTCCTTGGAAGGAGCTTTGCCAGTGCCAGGACCACTAGTAACTACAACATCCATATCATAACTGAATGCTTCGACTTGTTCCGCAGCTGATTCGGGGTCATCCGTATATAGAGGGTTATACTTAAATGCGATCCCGCCTAGATACCTGATCCTGTTAAGCTCTGGGTGTTGATGTCTGAACAGCTCTACTGATGTAAACTCTGACTTTCGAGCTAGCTCTCTTGTGGTATTTCCTACCCATATCCCATCCGGTAGTCTGGGAATTTCTCCCTTTTGGTACTGATCAAGAACATACTCAAACACATCAACAGGATGATCAATCGAGAGATAGTTTACTCCTACAAAAGTATTAGGAAATTTATCTGCAACCCTTCTGAATATCGCCGTGAGTCGTTCTGGCGGTTCTTTCCTGTTTTTCTCAATAAGGAAGACCCCGTCGGCACCACTATCAATCGCTACCTGAGTTTGCTGAGCTGCCTGCTCTTCATCGACAACATGCACTACAGGAAAAACTTCCATTGACATATCATCATCATAGCAGTCTGGTGTATATTCTCCTACTTCCACTGGGTCAACCATATACTTACCTGTACATCCTTCGTATATTAGTCAGTGGAGGCATTACAGTACTAGGGCCATCCACGTCTTCTGCCTCTATGGATCTCAAACGACGAACAATGTCATGAATTGAAATTTCAAAATCATAATTTACAGCTGAGTGAGTTCCGCTGATTATTGCACCTGCTGGTTTACGAGCTGTTGGTGCTGAATGAGCAAGATAATACGCCTTAACAGGAAGTCGTACTATTTCTCCACCCCCTCGCTTGACATTACTGGTAAGTATGCCCTTTTCAATCTGTTTTTGAGAAGCAGTCAGCAAATGAACCTCAACTCTGTCTAGTAATCCCTTTTCTTTGAGATCAGGGAAAATCCTTCCGAAGGACCTTCGAACCTGGCCACCGCTAATACTCCAGTCATCTAAAATGATGACTTTTGTGTCTTCAGGGTCAGAAGTTATCTCATTCACATCTAATTTAACACGGCCATCAAACTCCTCTGCATCATCCTCGCTAAAATTCTCAATAATCTTTTCAAGAATAAACCTATCACTCTTTCCTTCGCCTTGATTAGAGCTAGCTTCATTAAAAATGCATAACTGCATGCTGGGATTCTCTCTTAGGAGCTTTTTCCAGTACTCAGCAATACCGGCTGTTGATTGTTTTAGCTCTTTTTCACCAATAAATGTCAAGTTCTGAGAAATGCCTTCGGTAAGTACCGCTAATGATGCGTCTTCTGGTCTAGTTGTAGAAATCAATGCATCATGTGCATCCTTCAAAAATGTAAATAGTCCTCTCAACCCTTCATACTCCGTCATTGTCCTTACATTGGGAGAAGAGTCTGAAAAGCCTTTTGCGCCGATATCGTTTGCTGTTGCTTTATACGTAAATGTATTTGTCCTTGTTTCATCAAATAGAATGTCGCCGAATCTTGGTGCAAGCTCAGCATAACCATGAATATCCATACTGTCCAAGGCAGCTTCAAAAGTATCTATAATTTCAACACCCGGTAAACGACTACCGACCGAATTCGTATCAACTGATAAATCCCCAGAAGGAGAAATAGGCTCTGGATAATCAAAGCCCCTTGGCAAAACTTCAAGATTTAGTGGGTCGTCTTTTTTCATAATAAATAGCTAATGCTTGTTATATCGTTATTCTAGCATATTTTTGATTATTTGTCTATCTGTTGTCTTGGTTTTGCTGATGAAGACGTCTTGCCAAATTCATAAGTGAGGTTGCCATCACCACATCTGCATCTACGGAACCATCAGAACAGGATTCAAGTTGAGTAATGACTCTGGTTTCGGATGTGACACCAGGGTCGTCTGGTAAAGCATCTGGCACGACTGGCAATTGTTGATCAACTACTTGACCACTTACTCTGAAAGCCTGCAAATCCACTATACTATTCATCAACGATACATACTAACACATTTTTGTATTTTTGTCTATAGTATTTTGAGAAGTTTATGGGTTGTATGGATTTCGTCCCACGGATGTTCGCCATCGGCTCGCTCGATGGTCTTTTCGTGGCCTTTACCAAGTAATATAACCGTGTCACCTTTTTTGGCGCGTTTTAGGCTAAACTCAATCGCTTCTGTTCTATCATGTACCAAAAATAGATCCTTATATCGCACTTTGCCAGCAGATTCAGCACCTTCGGCAATTTGGTTCATAATTTCCATGCCGTCAATATCACGATCATCCTCTTCGGTAATAACTATTTCGTCGCAATATTCGCCAGCTAACCTGCCCTGAACAGCGCGCTTCGCCTCATCACGTCGCCCAGCAGACCCAAACATTGCAATTAATTTACCCCTAACCACAGGCCGCAAATCCTTAAACAACTTTTCGAAGCTGTCGGGTGTATGGGCAAAATCGACTATCACATCAAAGTCCTGACCTTCATCAATGCGAGTCATGCGCCCTTCTACTTCGCGAGTTGCTGCAATCCCCTTTTCAATCTGCTCTTTGGACAAATCTAATACTCTTCCAACAGCTACAACTGCCAAAGAGTTGGCAATATTAAAACTACCAGGAATGTGACATTGTATGTGATACTCTTCTTCGTCAGTTTTAACGACATATCGACTACCAGCCGGCGTTAGCTTTACCTTTGTTGCTCGTAAATCGCCCGCCTTTTCACCATAAGTTACAGGATTTTCTACCGCCGCTGCAAACAAATCTGCACTCGGATCTTCGGCATTGATAATTCCAGTCCTAAGGCCCTTCTTATTTCCGTCAGCTAAAGAAAATAACTTCTTTTTGGCGTCGCGATATTTCTCAAACGTACCATGATAATCCAAATGCTCATGGGTAATATTTGTCATAACCGCAACAGAGAACGGCACTCCCCAAACTCTATTCTGTGCTAACCCTTGGCTAGTTACTTCGAAAACAAGCCAATCGATGTCTTGCGACTTTAGCCACTTTAATCGCTTCATCAGTTCTGGAACTGTTACGTTGGTCATATGATGAATTTGCGGCTTAATGTCCTCCCCTGCTCCATAGGCCACGGTTGTCATAAGTCCTGTTTTATACCCCGCATCTTGTAACATACGATGGATCATAAATGTTGTGGTAGTCTTGCCGTTTGTTCCCGTTACACCTATTACCTTCATATTGCGCGCAGGAAAACCATATAAGATATTAAACAAAACTGCTTCACATAGGTGGCCAATTGGCTCAATTTTTTTGAACAAGCTTATTGGAATAAAGGTTTTTACAATTCTTCGAACATTCATACCCAAATGATTATAGCTATTTTTGTTAATATGGTTTAATTTCGTACCCATCAACCATACATAAATTTATTGCTGGAGTACTAGCTACTGCACCAAGTAGTTCTGAGGTAACAGCCATAATCTCCTGATTTGGGATAAGGCAGGTTCCACTATCATTTTCATGGAATAGATTAGGTGGTGCGCTATCATCAATAGAAATACGATCGGTGAATGCTACAGGTGATTCGGCATTGATATCATAAGAACCAATAAAAATACTGCTAGCAATATCAGCGGAAGTACCTAGCCTAATAGCCGTACCAGCTAGACTTCTGTTACGAGCAATAAATCCTCTGAAATTTGGCTCTATTATGCTACAACAACCAGACAAAACATCACGAAAGCCTACTCGGTCAACAAAAACTACATCTACTGATTTGTAGGGATCAATAGATACACATACCCCTTCCTGCTCTGCAAACAAAACACTAGACTCAACAACGTTTTTAGCAACCTTAAATAAACGTAGAAGTTGGGTAGAACTAACCCCATTTCGAAACACAATTTCAGTGTTCGAGGATCTAGACTGACCGATTTGTTCAAGCCTTTCAAACGAACTACTCATCCAATCGAAAGCCCGATCGAATATACCTTTTCTATCTGACATTCCACCTACTTTACAACTTTAGTACGATTTTGACAATGATAGTTTAGGCTGCTTTTGGCAGTTGAACGTCTGAGTTGCCACCCTTGCTCTTAAATATTTCTTCACCAGCCTGCTTAGCAGCTAATTCGCTTAAACCATCATTTTGCGCATTGATGGCCTCAAACGGAGCAAGGTGACTTGCAAGTTCAGGATCATTTTCAATTAATTGTTGTCTAACATCAGGTGATTCGTGTAGTGCTCTAATGGTTTCTCTTGCTGTTTCTTCTAGTACTGTGTCTCTTAGTTCTTTTGCCTGGGTTGGGCTCAGTTCTGCAGCGCCACTTGCTTCCTGTTGTTTAGCCCCTTTTTGGGCAAAATCTGTTTCAAGTTGAGCCAGTAGCTCACTACTACCCCCAACTTTATTGACATCAATATCAATACCTCCGAGAGCTTCTTTGACAACATACTCTGACTGTTTGGCAAGTTTGTGAACTTTAGTTTTGTCTGCGCTTTCTATACCTGTTAACTCACCGGCTAATCGTCTCTTTTCTTCATCGTCGGCATCTACGGCTTCACCATCAATCCCTTCTAATTTTCGTCCCGCTGTCACTGAAAAATCAGACTTAGCATTCTCGACTTCGTCAGTACTTGTCATACCTGGATTCAAAACATCTGCTTGTTGCTGATTTAATTGGTTTAATTCTTGAATCTCTTGGGCACTCAAACCTTCTAGACCTTCTAGGGCCTCTAAAGATTCTGGTGATGACATTTCTGGATTGTGCATTTTTTTGTTTTTACCTAACCTGAACATTGTAGCATATTTTGGTTAGTTTTGCAATGTTCTGGTTTTATTTTCTGTTATCATACAGTGGTGAAGGTATTAGGAATAGAAACTAGCTGTGATGAAACTAGTGCCGCAGTTGTAAAAGACGGCAAGATATTGCTATCCGTTGTCACGCTGACTAGTTTGGATCTACACGTAGCTTACGGCGGAGTTGTACCCGAAATAGCCGCTCGTAGCCATATTGAATCTATCACTCCTGTCATCGAACAAGCTTTGGAACAAGCCAAATGTACTTGGAATGACATTGACGCCATTGCTGTTACCTATGGCGCAGGACTTGGTGGTTCACTGCTAGTAGGTGTAATGACAGCGCGAACACTGGCTATAACCAAAGAAAAACCCTTATATGCTATTAATCACGTCGAGGGTCATATTTACGCCAACTTTTTAACCGAAACTCCTTTGGCTGATTTTGTATTGCCAAAAAAACAGCCTGAATTCCCGATGCTTGGCTTGATTGTGTCCGGCGGTCATTCTCAGTTAGTCCTTTGGCGTGATCACTTCGACTACAAACTGCTGGGACAAACTCACGATGATGCTATAGGTGAAGCTTTCGATAAGGTTGCAAAGATTCTGGGACTTCCCTACCCCGGAGGGCCTAGTGTTGGTAAAAAGGCTCTTAATGGAGATCCGGAATCATTCAATTTCCCTAAGGCAAAGATGCCAGGAAAATATGATTTCAGCTTTAGCGGCGTAAAAACAGCCGTTTTAAGGACTGCTCAGACAGAAATAGGTGAAGATCACACATTTCCATCACATAAACTAGCAGAGCGACTCTCAGAGGCTCAGAAAGCAAATATAGCAGCTAGTTTCCAACGTGTTGCTACGGAAACAGTCGTTGATAAAACCGTGTTAGCCTTTGAAGAGTTTAAACCAAAGTCAGTTGTTATTGGTGGAGGCGTGGCGGCTAGCCCTGAACTACGCAAGCAACTCGCCGAAAGACTCCCCTGCTCTATTGACTATACAGATATGAAACTCTGCACTGATAATGGTGCCATGGTCGCCACGCTGGGTTGCTACAAAGCTACGCTAAACCAGCCAGCCGCCGACCCCTACTCTCTGATCCCAAATCCAAACTTATCAATGTGATTGGAGTACTTCAACACAACCACTGCAAAATCCTGCGTTTGGTCGCGTCTGTAAACGTTGGGCTCTCTGATTCGCTTCTACTACGGTCATAACTTGCTGCATAGTACAGTCGTTAGCGCAATGTCCCCGATACAATCCGCCTCTCGTGTCTTGATTACGAATTGAGGTCCCGTCCAGACCAAGCATATGTCCAAACTCATGCCTAGCTATATGACGCACAATAACTGGTAACTCAACTTGTCGAACTTCTCTAACATACCTGTAAAGTGACTGTACACATATACCTGCCTCTTTAATACCAAAGCCAAATATAAAATTAGTACCCTCGGCCCTAAGATCTTTACTCAATAATACAAAAAGAGGCTCCTGAGCGTCAGCAAGCTCTCTAATATTCATAAAAAACTGGTCTGCATCAACTTGGCCTGTTGAACCCGAGCTATGCTGTTCTACAAACGATAGACTTTCTGCCTGAGACAAAAAGTCTTGATCGAACATATAATCACGCCCTGAAACCCTTAGGACATCCCCAATGCCAGCACAAGTTGCTGTTACACTTTCAGGGTTTTGCTGTAAAACCTCAGCATCTGCTGCAATGCGTACATTCATGATCAGTATTACTTCTCTATATTATTGTTGGTTATTTTAACACTGGTGCAAGAATATGTCAATATTGTACCTCTGTAAGGCAAGTACTATAATGCTTATGAAAACAAAAACGTTTGTGGTGGGAATTTGTACCTTCTAAAACAAACGATCAGTCGAGAATTAAGCAGAAGGCTTTCACATGAAAAGTATTGTGTTTAGTTGTCGAATTTCACGTGAAAACAAACAGATTAGTAAGAATATTTGTAAGGTGTTATAATCGTTGTGATGAAAATGTTAGTTTATCTTGTATCTGGTTCAGTTCGAGGCAATGTGCCTTCGGGCAAGTAATTTTCTTTTATCTAAAACTAATAAATTTAATCTGAAATAGAGCAGGGAAACATATGAAACTTCCAAAGGTTTATGAACCACATGAATATGAGAATGATATTTATGAACTCTGGGAAAAAGCTGAAATTTTTAAACCAAAAAACAGAGGTAGCGATAATAGCTATAGCATAGTGGTCCCACCTCCAAATGCAAATGGTAATCTGCATCTTGGACACGGACTAAACCACACCATAATGGACATAGCAGTCCGGTATCATCGCATGAAAGGCGAGGCTTCATTATTGCTACCAGGAGCCGATCACGCAGGTTTTGAAACCCAAGTTGTATACGAAAAGAAACTGGCAGAACAGGGAAAGAGTCGTTTTGATTTCAATAGGGAAGAACTCTACTCTCAAATTTGGGACTTTGTGGCAGAAAATCGTGATAATTACGAAACTCAGTTCCGCAAGTTAGGTGATAGTGTGGATTGGAGCCGTTACGTATTTACGCTCGATGAAAAAATTATCAAAAGAACTTACGAGACATTCAAAAAAATGTGGGATGAAGGCCTTGTTTACAGAGGCGAAAGACTGGTTAATTTCTGCACTCATCATGGCACCGGATTTGCCGACATTGAAGTCGCCTACAAGGATGTGCCTGGACATATTTGGAGTATCAAGTATCCGTTAACTGATGGCTCTGGAAATCTCACAGTTGCTACAACCCGTCCTGAAACTATGCTTGGTGATACCGCTGTTGCTGTCAACCCGAAGGACAAAAGGTACAAAAATTATGTTGGTAAAACAATAAAATTACCATTAACTAACAGGGAAATACCAATAATTGCTGATGGTTTTGTTGATGTGGAATTCGGTACTGGTGCAGTTAAGATTACTCCTGCTCATGACCCAAATGATTATGACGCCGCTTTGCGACATGATTTACCAATGATTTCCGTTATTGATCATGAAGGTAAAATGACTCATCAAACACCAGAAAAATACCGAGGACTAACCGTTGCAGATGCTAGAAAAGCAGTTGTTGATGACCTGAAAGAGCAGGGACTATTAGAAGAAGTTAAAGATCATCCTCACAGTGTTGGGCACTGTTATAAGTGCGGTACTGTTATCGAGCCTCTTCTTAGGGAGCAATGGTTCATTACCATGAAGCCACTAGCAACACGTGCCATTAAAGTTCTTAGGGACGACAAGATAAAATTTTATCCTAGCTCGAAGAAAAAGCAGCTTATTGAATATTTAGAAGGTTTGAAAGATTGGAATATTAGTAGGCAAATTGCTTGGGGTATTCCAATTCCAGCATTTCAAAGTCAGGAAGATCCAGAACACTGGATCTTTGACACTAGAGTCGACCAGGAAATCATTGTTGTTGATGGCAAAAAATATGTTCGAGACCCCGATGTTTTTGATACTTGGTTTTCTAGTTCAAGCTGGCCATACTCTACCTTAGATTATCCAGATGGCGAAGATTTTAAAAAGTTCTATCCTCTTAGTCTGATGGAAACAGGAGCCGACATTCTTTTCCCATGGGTTAGTCGAATGATCATGCTTGGGCTTTATGTTACCGACACGATACCTTTTGAAGCTGTCTACTTGCATGGACTTGTACAAGATGAGCATGGAGCCAAAATGAGCAAAAGTAAAGGGAATGTCATCGACCCAATGGAAAAAATCCAGGAATTCGGAACTGACGCATTTCGTATGGGTATGATTGCCAATGAGACAGCCGGGAATAACCGACCGTTTGACCCAAGCAAGCTCGTTGGCGCCAGAAATTTTTGTAACAAATTGTGGAATATAGCTAGATTCATCGAAGATAAGGTTGGCGACAAATCACATTTACGAGTCAGCCCGAAAGCAGAAACTATTGCCGATCATTGGGTGTTGAGCAAGTTACAACATTCTATAGAAAAGACATCATTTTATTTAGAGAATAACAAGTTCAATGAAGCCTATGATACCGTTTATCATACAGTCTGGGATGACGTTGCAGATTGGTATATTGAAGCAAGTAAGGGAAGTGCCAATAGCAGCATTTTAGGATACATTCTAGAGACAATACTAAAGTTAGCACATCCATTTGCGCCTTTTGTAACTGAAACTATTTGGCAAACTTTTAAATGGGAAGACGATAGCATATTAGCGATTAGTGAATGGCCATCTGCACCTAAATACAACAAAGCTGCTGTAGAAAATTTTGAGATTATTAAGTCAATTGTCACAGAGATTCGATACATACGCTCGGAAATGCACCTTAAGGGCGAGATTAATCTATACCATGGTGGCGAGAAGTTTCTGAATGAACACGGATCTTTGATCTGCGCTATGGCTAAAGTATCTAATGTAAAGGAGGTAGAGGCAGGCAGAGGTCTTCATCTTACCTCCACCAAGCTAAAGTGCTGGCTTGATGTAGACCAAGAAACAATTCAGAACTTTTTAGTAAAGTTAGAGCAAAAACAATCCGAACAAAAACAGATTATCAAGCAATTAGAGTCTAGGTTGGAAAACAAGTCTTACATAAAAAAGGCGCCAAAGAAGCTAGTCGACGAAACAAAATCGCAGCTAGAAGAAGCAAAAGCGTTTCTTGCTAAACTAGCCGAAGAATCCAAACGATTCGGAAAAACTAATACCTAAATAAACTCTAGAGCTGTTTTAATTTTTTCAGAACTTTCCTCTGGTCGATAATCATCGAACCAAAGCACGTGCCAACCCATCTTCTCTGCAGCCATTAGATTTGACCTTGAGTCATCAACAAGCAGTATTTCTGAGGGCATATTGCCACTCTGCTCTTGAGCTATTTCATATATTTTCTGTTCAGGCTTGATAGCCCCAACAACAGACGAATCAACAATTGAATCATACTTGGCATCTGGTAATAGTTTAAGTTCAAGCATCTTGTCAATAAATCCTGGCATTATGTTGCTGAGAAGACCGACTCCGTAGTTTTTTGATACCCATATAACTAAATCTTTCATATCATCGATTGGGTCAATAGCCTCGAGGTAGTAATCCATCCAATCCATGTTTGGCATATGAAGTTTATTAGCAAACAACTTGTTAAACTCCGACATTGATAGTTCGCCACGACAAACAGCATCGTTATAATGCCAGAAAGTTGTCTCAATTAGATCTGCTTGAACACCCGAATCAAATGAAAGTTTGCCGAACGCACGATGGAAAAATCGTACTAAACAACCATTGATATCAAAATATACAAACTTAACACCACTCTTCGATGTTTTTTTATCACTTACTGAGTTAGTTGACTCTAGCCCTAGTAATTCATTAATACTAATTCCAAGTGTGGTTGCGATGTTTTGTATTGTAAAAATAGACGGTGATTTTATTGCACCACGCTCAATTTTAGCCAATGTCGAATAAGACAATCCAGCTTTTTGGCACATTTCTTGCTGAGTTAATCCAGCTTTTTGGCGTGCTATTTGTAAACGCTTACCTAACTCAACTTCTGCTTTTTCTCCACCCATTAGCAATATAATACCAATTTTTATTGAAAAACGAAGTATAACTAGCAGTAAAAGGCTAGGTAACTAACCGCTAATCATGCCCATGATCATCCACATGAGCAAGAATGCTACAAACCCCGATGCACCTGCTGCAATTAGGGAAGTCTGAGTATTACCACCAGTTTGACGTTGTATCTTGGAATAGACCCAACCGGCAAAACCAACACCAATCAAAAACGCTACTAAAACATTTGACATAAGCTTATTGTATCAGACTAGAACGCTAACTTTTTGGCGATTTCTGCTAGGGCTTCATGGTCTGGTTCGATTCCCATATCGGGCACGTTTCTATATTCTTCTGCTGTACTGAATGGAAACACTTTAACATGAGCATGGTCGGCAACATCTAAGCCCTCAATCATCACGCCAACTCGATCTTTTTCTGCCATGACTTCACGTAGCCTACTCCCTACTTTTTGAACAGTTTTCATAAGCGCTTGATAATCTTGGCTTTCCATATCCCAAACAAATCCCACCTGATTTTTAGGCACTACTAGTACATGGCCTGGTTGAATCGGGTGTATGTCCAAAAAAGCGAATGTCTTATCGTCTTCATATACTTTGTGACAGGGGATATCTCCCCTAATAATTTTACTAAATATCGAGTCTTGCATATTTTCATTGTAGCGTACAATAAGCATATGCATGTACTTAAAAAAATTCTTATTGCGTTCTTTGCTCCATTAATTGCATTTACCTCAATAATAGGGATAATAACTTTCTCCATAACGAGGTTTGCTACTTCGCCTGATAGTGTTAAATCAACACTAGATCAGTCAGGAATATACGACAATCTCGTCGACAATTTGTTGCTAAATGTAACCAAGGACGGAGCTTCAGAGCAGGGCGAGAAAGGAAACAAGGGACTACCAATTGATAATCCTGAGGTTAAAACTGCTATAAAGAACGCTTTACCACCTGAGTTTTGGCAAAATGCTGCGGAAGAAATTATTGATGGTGTATATGTTTGGTTGAACGGTGATTCAAAGGTAATCGCTTTTAATGTAGATTTGCGTGAGCCAAAACAAAATCTCATAAATAATTTGGGAGACTATGTTGTCCAAAGAACCGAGGCTCTGCCGGTATGTACTTCGCCAGAACAAATTGGTGATCCTGATGATATTTTTAACCTAGCTTGTAAACCCCCAGATTTTAATGCCGAGGAAACTAAGCAAAAGCTAATTGACGAGGCCAACAAGAGTGAGATATTTGGAGAAGATGAGGTATTTACTGCAACCAATTTTCAGTCCGAAAACAATGAAACAATTGAAGAAAAATTTGCCCCCGTTCAGCAAGGATATACCTTAGGTAAAAGATTACCCTTATTGCTATTTTTAACCGCAGTCCTTCTATCGATAGCTGTGTTCTTTTTGCACGACACAAGATTAAAAGGGCTCAGGAGGCTTCGTAGCATATACATATCTATCGGTGCATCAATATTGGTCTTTTATATTATTGCTTGGCTAGTGTTTAAAAAGATATCAGGCCCAAATCTGAAAATTGGTGACTCAACAAGCCCAGAGTTACAAAAGGGCGTGTTGCAAGCTGCAAATAATGTCTTTGATACTGTTTTTCGAAACATATTTATCGGGGGTGTATTATTTATCACCCTGGGGATAATCTTTTGGGTCATTGCTAAGAGATTGTCTCCCTCTGTTCCTAAAGATCAAAAGCGAAATAACGACAACAATCTAACAAATGCGCCGGAAGTTTCGGACATGGATAAGGTTAGTCCAGAAAATCGTGAGATAGAAAAGCCAGATACAAAAGAAAACAGCACGGAACCGGACAAAACAAAAAACGATAACTAGTTGACTAGTGGTTATTGAGTCTGCGAGACACTCTATATGGCACTTAAAGGAGATCTATATGCCTAGTATTTGCTTCTTCTTTGCGTCAAACTCTTCCTGAGTCAATATGCCTTGGTCTTTGAGTTGAGCAAGTTGTTGTAGCTGTGCGACACTATCATCAGCTTGCGGAGCAGGGTCAACAGTCTGACTCGGCTCCATATAACCTGGTTGTACCTGTCCTTGTTCAGACCATCTTCGTGCTTGACGACGACTAACATTATTAGAAACTGCTGTTGCTGTACCGGCAACAACTGCCGTTCGCGCCATTCCTCTTAATAATCCTGGCATCTTATCCCTCCTTACTTTCGAGTTCTGCAGAAGCATCAGGATGTATTCGTCCTTCTGCAACCAAAACTCCATTTGCATTAAGAATTGCTTGTTTTAGGGGTTTTGCCCATAACTGTTCAACAACAAGCATTCCGGCTGAGGTGTTATTCTCAAGCAGATCAGCCATCTCACTCACATCTTCCTCGGTAATTTTTCTATCACCTGATTTATTCTTTTCCAGAAAATCAACTGAATAAGCATCGCCAAGATCTGCAATATTGAGCTCTTTTACATTTCCTTCGGCATCCTTACTTATTAGTAACAAATCGACGAGTCTTATTATTCCACTATCGATAGCTTCACCAATGGCTTTTAAAATTGAACCGTCAAATTTATTACCTTCAAAACCAACAATAATATAGTCTATTGGTCCTAGCATACTTTACCCCTTTCTTTTAATTATTAAGGGCTAAGTTCGAATGGACTTAACTCTACCCAATATTATACGCTCCGATCACAAAAGTGTAACTCAACTCTTGGCGGAGAGGGAGGTGAAAAAGGCCAGTGGGCTTTTGCAAGGCCGGAAGCCCGGCGTGGCTTGGCAGCCACCCGAGCTGAGGAGGGGTCGCAGAATACGGCTAAAGCCGAATATCTGTGACTTCGAATCCGAAATAGAGATATATTCTATTCAGTAGTCGAAAAGCTTTGTTTTTCGCTATCGAGCCCGGCTCACTGTCTCACTGAATGACTCGACATCGTTGCACCTGTTCGAATCCCACGCAACTTGATAAATTCAGTTGCTTCCCTACAAATAAATATACCCACAAAAAGGTGGGCATATTTATTTGGCGGAGAGGGAGGGATTCGAACCCTCGAAGCCTTGCGGCTTACTGCTTTTCGAGAGCAGCCAGTTCAACCACTCCTGCACCTCTCCATTCCTCAATTTTACATCCTATCACAGGGAAGTCATGTTTTATGTATGAATGGTGCCTGACCAATAAAAGATTTTTCGTATGCCTGGCTAACCATTGCCAACGCCACAGATTTTCTAGAGACTGTTTCCCAGGGTTTACACGGTCTGCTATCAACAACAAAGGTCTCTTTTTTTCTTGAATTCATTATAGGAGATCTCAATACCGTCCACTCAAGCAAACTACCACTTAATAGCTCGAGATGTTTCTCACCATCATCCAAAATCTTTTGAGCCAACAACCTAAGTATTGAACGACTCATTTTCTGTAAAAAAGTCTGTGTTTCTTGCAGCAATAATGCATCTGCACCTGTAACGGAGATTATTCGCTTTATATTTTGTTTTTGCATTGTTGGAATTATATTTTTCATTCCAAATGAAAGGATATCTTTATTTTTAGTTCCCCAACTTCCAAGCGCACTAAAAACAATATTAGATCCACGCAAAGCTTCGTTGACGTTATTAATATTCCTTACATCACCATGAATGATTTTAAGTCTTTTATTCGAAACAAGAGTATGTTTTTTATAGACAAAAGCTCGAACATGGTACTTTCTTTTAAGTAGTTCGCTAACTATAAGCTGACCCACCTTGCCATTTGCTCCGAAAACCGTAGCAGTTTTTGTATCCTCAAGTTCTTTGCTATTGGTATTTTGATTCGACATGCTGACGATTTATGCCATTAACTAGATTAGAAAAACCCATGTTTTGCAATATGTTTTTGGCTACATTTGAACGACTACCGCTCACACAATATAAAACTATCTCTGTATCTTTTGGCACGTCATCTAAGGCTTTTGCCCCAGACATAAGCTCACTAGGCGGTATATTAATAGCTCCTTGAACATGCCCAGAAGCATATTCACTCGGCTCACGCACATCAATAATTATCCTATTCATATGTCTAAGAATAACAATGCTTTGTGCTACTGAAAAGTATCAAACTTAGTTATACGCCTTCGTACTAAATTACGTGGATCCTTTGGATAGGAGTTTATAGTGTTAAGCTTTTGGGTGACGCGATCCCAAGCCTGCTGGGTGTTTGGTAATATTTCTCTAGCTTGGCCATCAGATAATTCATTACGTTTTGCATCTAATACATTACTAATTATGTTGGGCTGATCAGTCGTTTCCATGGCCTGTCTAGCTTCAGTTAACTTGTGCTGAATATAGTCTGTGACATCTTTTAGTTGTTGTTTTCTAAAACTTGAAAACCACAATTCCTTACTTACTGTCGACAGATGAATTGAAGAATCAAGTAACTGGTGAGAGAAGTTAACTTCGGCAATCATGTCATAACGGACATCTTCAACCGTCAAAAACATTGGCTTCTTGTCTATTATGAGCATTCTTAGGTTAGTCGCACAGAGCAATGCAAAACCGCCTTCATAACGACCAGCGACGACATGATTAATAACTTCGTTTGTAACAAGAATGTTGGATAGCTGCTTTCTTTCGGCACTCACCCAAAATGGTAAGTCAGCATCTATCGCAGCTAGTTGCATCTTAATAGTTCTTACATCTACCACGACCACCTCCTCTTTACACTATTTACTTTACGTTGTTTTGGGCTAACAGTCTGTTAACCTAATCTCACAAATAAGGTGATATTTATCACAAATGATTTGGCCCAAAAAGCTATTTGTGAAATAATAATAATATGTTCGCAAGCAAGTCAGACGTAAAGTCACTTGCCGAGACTTTCAAAACCGGCACTGCCCTTACATACAAGAAAGGGGAGTTTATCATCCGGCCCGGTGAAATGCCAAGTGCAGTTTTCTACATAGAATCTGGACTAGTAAAGGCTTACAACATAACAAAGTATGGTGAAGAAAACCTCCTAATTGTTCGAAAAGAACGGGAGGTTTTTCCATTAATTTGGGCAATCACTGGCAAAGAAAGAAACGTCATTTACCAGACTCTAGCACCAACTAAAGTTTACAGACTTAGCAGGAAAGACTACCTTAACTTTCTGGATACTAGCCCTGAAGCCTTAGCTACCATACTAGACATGACAGTTGAGATGTATAGAATACACTCAGAAAGAATCATGAACCTTGGATACCGCACTGTCCGTGAACGTTTGGTTTCTTTTATTTACACAATGTACAAACGATTCGGTAAAGAAACCAAGGATGGCTTTGTAATTGATGTACCTTTAAGACAGCAAGATATAGCTAGTTCCATAAATGCCAGTCGAGAAACGACTGGCAGGGAACTTTCATACCTCACAAAAAAGGGTATTATCGGGCACAAAGGCAACCTAATCCTAGTGCCCGACATCAAGAAATTACAATCCTTCTTTTAGATCCTCGCCCGAAGCTTTGGGAGAGAAACAAACATACCACTAGCACTCATACGCTTTACACATTACCTTAGTAGGTAATGAACTGGCGCCAGTTTTCCTTGCTTTGGTTTACTTGCGCCTGTTTTATAAATCGACGAAATATTCTGAACACCTTCGTTTCCTCCCTTCCATCTATAGAATACATATTTTACGCAAGTGAAAATATCTTTTTCCTCACCACATATGTGTGATATTTGTCACAGGTTAGTAATTTTTATTCAAGTCCTCATTAATAAAACGATTATAATTTTTGTAATGACTATCTTTATATCTTGAGCTTTGTTCTCGCATGAATACTTCGCCCTTGTCTCTTGATAAAGGTGGGCTCTCGGTACCAAGCGCTAATCGTCCAAGGCTCATTGAAAGGCTGGCATAGATTGGCTGTGTATCAAGTTTTCGTGCAAGTTCGTGTAGTTTTCGTACTAATGCAATGGCACTGTACCTTACACTTCTCATGACAATATCATCAATCGACAAAGTACTCGCTGGCTGCATTTTATCTTCAAGACCAGAAATATATGCTTCGGCAAGTTCATCAAATCCCTCTATATCTGCCCCCTCAATTTCACTTAGTGGTGTGCCATCATCTGTGCTTTCACCTAACCTACGCAAAGTCATTACATATGGTTCAAACGCCTCATAAACTTCTGGGGTCATTTGTAAAGAGCTTCCAATCCTGTTTCCAATGCTAGGTTCAGTCACCTTAGTTAGGCCAACGAGTATATGAACCCTTCGCTGGAAGGGTAGTCGAGCGATTTGGTCATCTCTCCATGCATCGACTTCTTCTACCGAACCAAATCTAGAATCAACAGAATTAAGTGCAACAAACGATTTGTAGTAAGCATCTTCTAGCATGCTTGTAGTAGCCTCAGCTCTTGTGTGTCTTTGAGCCATGCCTTGAGCATATCTGAGTTGTACTTTTGGTTTGTCGTCTGCTTTTTTTGCAGTTGTCAGTTCTTTGACTAAATCTTCCTCAATTGGATTAACAGAATCTTGAGTGCCTGAAACTCTATCAGGATGTAACTCTGCTAATAAATCTCTGGCTACTCGTTTATCCGAAATACCTGCTTTATGTTTTTGGGTCGTGCCAGCAATTCGTTGCACGGCTTCCGCCATAGTCATACTGGTTGTTTCATCGGTTTCGACTCTGCTAAGTCCTGCTATTCTTTCTGCATAATCTGGTGCATCTTCTATATTTGATATTAATATTGCTTCTGCTGCTTCATCTGTGGCGACAACTACTCTTAACTTTTCAGTAGCCTCCCGCTCCACTAACGCTAAGTTAAGGCGAGCTAAATCTTCTCGAAATCTTTCAGGTAGTTCAGTGGTTAGAGCAGGCAATCCCATAATTTGGTCTGTATTCTACAACATATATGCATTTTTTTCAATAGTCGTATAGCCCTAAAAAGGTGTTTGGTGATTTATATTATTATGAATTTTTGACACATATGAAATAATATTTATATGGTAGGGAGGTAAGCAATGTTCAAAACTAGAGTAAGTAGCGCAGAAACAGAAGGTGGAGAAATAATTAGGCCAAGATTTGGCAGAATATTAAGGGCGGCGGCTTTGTGCGGAGCAATACTATTAGGTTCTTGTTCAAGTAGATCAGAAAATGTTGATCAGCAGAGTTTGCCTGTAGAAGATATAAGCACTGAACCTAGCAACAGTAATAATGTTAAACATCAAGACTATGAGCAATCTACAACCGTAGAATCATCAACTGATAAAGATAAGATTTCAGTGATCGACAATATGTTACTAGCTGTTGATTTATGTGCTGCTGATTCAAGTAACCCAAGGACAGAATATATTGACCCAATTGTAGATTTTCTTGAAAATGAAGATGGCCCTGATGCTTGGCCTACAGAGCTTAGTTCATCCCTTCTATTGAAACTACAAGATTCACCAAGTGAACTTATGGCAAATGACTACAGTTGCACAATAAATGGAATAAATAGTCACATCGGATTTACATATAATGAATTAACTGGTGATGTAATTTTTATGGGAACTTTGAGCGATTGTGGCTATGAATACGATCAATCTTTTCAAGAAGCTAATAGCTACGCAATTGGCCTAAGCGAAGAACCGGTGGTATATGCTTTTCCATGTAGTAACCCTTCGGGAATTCCGACTTTGCTGAGTAATTAAAGTCAAATTTAATACTAGGTGTCTTTTGTAATACTTTCTAGCTCTGCTTCATGTTCGATGATTTTGCTAGTTATATACGTAACAAGGGCGTGCAAAGCCATCGCAGTCATGAAGTATATGATTATTGCAAACAGAATTGATGGGCTAAAGTACCCTGTTTCCGACACTTGATGAAGAGGGAATATACCCCTAAACGGTTGCAGGAATTCGGATGCCACTTCGTATACTAGTTTACTAAATCCTGCATCCGGATTGGCTCCGAATAATAGCATTACAAACCCCAGTGACAAAAATACACAGGCAACTATGGTATAGGCGTAGATGACGTAAGTTACAACCTTTGCAACTTTAGTAAAAATTAGCGTAGTGTCATTAGGCTTTGGTTGTTTCTTTGAGTTAGTTGGCATAATAAATCTCCTTATTTATAAACAAAGTATAGCAGTAAGTATAAACTATGTAGGGTTTGGTAAAGTTTCTGAATTATAACTTATACGTTTACTGATATTAAAACTAAGCCAATTAATATGGCACTAATTCCTGCCCATTGCTTTGATGAAACTTTTTCATTAAAAAACAAAACTCCTAGTATAACAACAGGTAATACTGATGCTGCCTTGATCGAACCTACGTAAGCTTGATTTGGTGCTGTTATTTTGGCTTGATAGGTAGCTAACATATTAACTGTGTATGTTAGCCCCACTATTGATAACGGCCACAGATTATTCTTGATGCTCTTCGATACCGAAGTCCAGTAAACTCTAGTATTTCGCCGTCGACTTTTTATTATTAGCACGGTGACAAAAATAACAAATGGAACGGTTAATATGGAAGTATAAAAGTTGTATGTGGTTGGATTGCTCATACGTAGCATTATCACCTCAATATTTGCAAAAATACTACAGACGATAATAGCAGTTATGACTAATATTGAAGCTTTTCTGTGAGCCTCAGCAGACGACTCTGAATCGTACTGCTTGGATCGAGCAATAAACCAAGAACCCGCTACTATAAATCCTGCGCCAATAACACCTGTTATAGTAGGAATTTGACCTAATATTATGTATGCACCCACCATATTTGCTACTGAAAATAAGGTCATCAGTGGCGCAACAAAGCTAATATCAGCAATCGAGATAGCCCTAAAATAGCAATACAAGTATATCGCTTGTAGAGCAATATAAATAACCATCAACTCCCAAAATAATGGTGGAAGCTGATATGGCCAGTAAAATTTTGTAATAAATAATGAAGCAACTATAAGGGGCATAGCCACTGCTTGCTGAAGCCACGCCATAGCCATACTATCTATATTTACTGCAGCCTTCTTTTCCGCTGTCCTTCTGCCAGACAACATAAGAAGTGCAACTATAGAAAGGAAAAACCACATAAACCTAATTCTAATAAAATTAACTCTGAATTAACAGAGGTAAAAATAAGTGTTACAGCGTGGTACAGCGTAGTTAGGGAAGTTGTGACTCTATATACTAGCTCTTAGTATCAATTAACTCAGTCCAGCCAAGCTCATTTGCGAGTGAAAGTGCCTCGATAACCTCTGGTCTAATCTTGGTCGATTCTGACCTTCCAATATCAACGAGCATTTCGTCAAAAACAAACATATCATTTATGACTGCAAGCCTACCAAGCTTTGTCAAATTTGGTAGTTTTTTTGAATCAACTACACAAAGAGTCTTAAATCCATCAACCATGTTGTCTTGATTTTTAATGCAGTCAGCGACATCATTGCCAAACCAACTACGGATAAGCTCCGTATCTTCATGACACGGTGGGTCTATAGAATCTCCAGAGGGCAGTTCAACAAAACACACTATTGAGTGCTGTTGAAGCCCAATAGGGCCTGATATAACAGAGATATTGCCAACTGTTACGTCTGGAGGACTCATACCAAATCCATCATTTGCTTCACCAATTTGCCATTGGGCAATACCAGGCGACCATGTCCAACCAGGTGTACACTCAAATGAAACTGGTAATACTAATTTTTCAATATCATTATTCATAATTAATCCTTTCAAAATTTGTAAAATAAAAAACCGCCCGAGGGCGGCTTATGTATCTTTCTTAAGACAAAATTAATAATACCGCTCTTCGGAATAAGTAGAGCTTAGATAATATGTATTATTAATACTTTTGAACATGAAATATACTTTAGATTATTATTAGGTATTTGTCAATACGTGGTACAGCGTAGTTAGGGAAGTTGTAACTTATTATACGGACTGTGAGACTTATCAATGAACTTAACGTGTCGTTCATTCTCTTCTTTGAAGGCTGGTGATACCGTTAGTACCATCTTCATTTTTCCAAAGTAATGTATCCGTGTGTTTGGTGGCGTTACTATTGAGTAAGCGATTTATATAATTCTCCAATAAAAACGAAGGCGATAAACGCAACAAACAACAATAATAATACTGTTCCTGAGTCAATGTCAGTAGTCCTATTACCAGTACGCTTACTCAAATAATTGTAGAGAAGTATCAATAACTCAATAGCTAACGCAATACTGCCAAAAAACACAATTGTTTTTACTATTTCCATAACAGAGATTGTATCATTATGAAAATGTTAGTGCCCAGGCATTTCATATATCCTTCATATACTTCAATCTAAAGTATACATTAGAAATACCTATCTTTTAGGCAACCTTCCACCCGCAGCTAAACAGGCATCTATGGTTGAATATGCGGTGTAATTAGTGGTTCTGTCGTAATAAGTAGTGCCTGGAGCATGACATATTCCTGTCGTACTCATTTTAACTACACCAGAACCCGTAGAAGAGGGCGCAGGGGCGGGAGCTGGCGCAGGGGCTGTATACGTCGTATTGGATTGTGTTGTAGTTGCTGCAGGCTTTTGGGCTTGTCCGCTACATGTATCTGGAGACCATAAGCCTCTACTAGCGTTCTTAGATGACTCTTCTGTCTCTTTGTACTGTGCCTGCTTGTTATATGGAATGTCATAGGTATATTCATGAGCATAGCCCTCTTCAATCATACGTCTACCAAAGTCTGTGCCTTCATCAAACCATATATAACGTAGGAGTCTTCCATATTTATCTCTGTCACTTTGTGATTCATCTTTTTCAAGTTGAATCCACTTACCTTCAAGGAACTCTTTAGCCTTAGCACTGGCTTCAGCTCCAAAGCATTCAGTAGATGTAGTTGATTCAGGGGAGTTAATACCAATGATACGTATGGACTCTTCTCTTCCATCTACACGAGCTTTTACTGTATCTCCATCAACTACACGAATAACTTCGTGCCAATAGTAGCGGGGGTCAGGTTCTGGTTCGGGTTCTTGAACTTGTTGTTGCTCAGCTTGTTGTTTTTCCGCAGCTTCTTTTGCTAACTGTTCTTGCTGCTTTCTATTCTCTTCCTCTAGTTTAGCAATCTTAGCTGCATTTTCTCTGTCTATTCGTGCTTGTTTAACACTTTGAGGTTCAGTGATAGTAACAAGGATAGCTAATCCAAATATAGCCGAGAAGCCAAAGATAGCTATGTGTTTTCTAGTAGCTTTTTCTTTAAGAAACTTAGTGAATAATTTAGGTTTTATTAGTCCAACAAATACAGCAATTATCAGTATAGTAACGAGAAATGACAGTAGGGTGTAGATTGCTTCCATTATCAACCTTTCATAAGCTTTATATTCATTATGAATATTTTATCAGGATATTAAAAAGTAACCGAGCTAGGGAAGTTCTAAATCAAATAGTATACGTATAGTGATTAAAATTTGAGTGTTTACGCTTATGGTATAGAATGAGTATGGTGATAAGGTAATACTATGTCTAAGGAAAAGCAAATTAAACTACCAAACCAAAATATTAAGGTTGAGCCCTTAATTATTAAGAGTAATGTTCCGAAAATTGTTGAAATATTGAAGACTAGTTACCATGAATTCGACTCTAACTCTTCTTGACTCATGCATCATAGATTATGCAGCAAAAGACGCAACCAGAATTTCTTGTGCAGATCTTTTGTCACAATTAAATAAAACGCACAGTCTTGGCATATCTTTATTTACTCGTTTTGAAGCATATCGTGGCACAAATAATGTAACAGCGGGGTTAATTAAGTCTGTTTTTGAGCATTTAGGCACTGCACCCGTAAATAAAAAATGCATTGATACTGCGGCCGCACTTTATACATGCTATGAGAAATCAGAGTCCATAAAGCCTAGACTGAAGTCGATTAGTGATGGAGATATCTTAATAGGAGCTTCAGGATTTGTATTTAATACTGTGATCATCACTTCAAATCGAGATGATTTTCCCTCACCGTTCTTTACTGAAAAAAATCACTATGAAATCATAAAGACATCGAAGAAAAAGAATACATCGACAATCATCCACATAACTGAGCTATCTCCTAACTACAAATATTTTAACCAAGAGATAAAGAACTGTTACCCTACAACGAAATAGGTTATATATACCTAATAATTCCAAAGATTACTGGCTAATCGTTACTGGATACGTACTCTTTCATTTCATCATAAGTAACTTTGTTACCAATATCCTTAATTGTGCACTTAGTAATCTTCCAGCCTTCATCTATGTAATCTTTAGCCAAATCGACATTCATAAAGTCCATTTCATCAAGTACTTCCCAACTGAAGCTATCATCAGATTCATTCCAATTAATGTAAGATCTCGTTGAGTTACTAATGCCAATAATAGGGAATGTATAGGTGTTACTAGAATCCGTCCCCTCTCTCACGCTGGTTTTCTTAAACTCTAAAGGAATGTCTTTTTGTGGGACAAAGCTTATACTCTTAACTTTCTTAAGCTCTAATACTGCATCTACATTAGTCGTTTCTTTTTTATAGTGAACGAGCCTCATTGTTAAATATAATTTGTACACACCGACTCCTTTCAGCTTAATTTACTGGGTATTTTATTTGGCAGTTTAGTTTAGTCTGCCGTAGTGCGTTGTCTAATTGCTGTCTGTAGCTTTCTGTAAACGTGCCATTTGCTATAGCTGCTCTTCCAAGCTCCAAAGCTTTAGTGTTGGCTTGTTCAATACATTGTGCTTGTAATGGTGCATTATTCATTTTGCGAGCCTCATAAACTTGGTTACTTTTGTTTGCATCGTTGTATAACCACACAACGCCAACCAATATTGCTATTGCAATAAACCCCAGCACTTTTCTTCCAGTTTCAGACACTAGAGTACCTAAGAATAGTATTCCGACGAGGTATACAGCCGAAATTACTACGACTGCCGAAATTATCCATATTGCTGCTCCAACCATAAAATCCTCCCAATTTAAAAGAGACAATCCACTCTAGATTGTCTAGATCAGCAATAGAATTTGCATCTACTGTTTTCGAATGAATTGCCTCATTTTGATGCAAATCACCCTGAAAGTAGGGATTTCCTATTGCTAATCTAGACTCCTTAATAATAGCACCTAAGGAGTTACTTATCTTGTAATTTTAGTAGTTTAGTCCGTGACAAATTCTACATAAGTAGTTATTTCCAATCGTGTTGAAGCGTTTGTATAGATATTTTCTCTTTTTCTCGCACATAATACATATGAAGTAAAAAATATAGCCTTTGCCTAAATTAGATTTAACGTAATCGAAAGTTTGCCAGTATTGATTTGAAGCCTGAAGAGAAAAAACAATTTGCGAGTTTACCTCATAGTTATTAATTATTCTTTTAATCCAACTAGCCTCGTCGTCATTCTTTATTCTCATATCACTAAAATCAACACCCTTTGGCATGGCAAAATCTGACTTATTAACTTCTTGTAGCAAATCATAAATATAGTCAGACGCATTAATCCTAACATACTGCTGTATGTGTCTCTTTGATCTATTTTCGTATGGATAAAGTTGATTCATGCTTGATGTAAAAACCCAAAATCGTTAATAATTACTAATGTAGTAATATTATGAAGCTTAGTAAAAATCATATCAACTATAGCTATGAATGGGTTTTTTCTTATCTATTCAATGATCCTGACTTCATAAAAATATCAGAACCTTACATTAAGTTATTAAAGGACAAGCACAAGTCATTATCCATTACTTTTTTTCAGAATGAAAAAGGGGATTTTTTATGTGCTGACCTACAAGATATGCTGCTTATTGAAGAATGTGCACGGAAAAACAAAGTAAAGGTATCAACCATCATAAAATATATTAGATACCTCTCTACTGGATACTTAGACTACGGAGAAGTACCCCAAATATTCCTTAAAGATGAAAAAGTTCACATAATAATTAGCCCCAGAATGAGCTTTGAAAGCTTAAGTGAGTATAAAGAGGTTATTAGTAGCGTGCAAAGTCAGTCCGATAACTATAAAGCCAAAGACAGACCATATGAAAATCTCGAACTATTATGGGCAATATATAAACAAAGACTTATAAGTGAAAAATGGGAAACAATTTTTTCGGATTATAAAGCTAATAAGCTCAAGGGCTATATAAGAGCAAATCGAATGTTTGATACAAAAGAAGAAATGGCTAGCTACTACAATAAACGAAATCCTGAAAAGGTGCTTTAACCCCAACTTAAAACACCAAAGATGTCTAAATATCATAAGCCTAGAATGGCATTATGATGAATGTAATAAATGAATTATTAAACCCTAATGCGTTTGAGAATGACAATAGAACAAGCAACCGTGGCTTTAGGGATAAACTAAGTGCTGAAGATGTCGACAAATTAGCTCTTGAACTGGCAATTGCGTTTAATAACCTTAAGTATGTCAGCTACTACTGTGGAGTAATCTACGACTTTGGTCCAAATCAGGTGCACGAGTGGAAGAGACGTGTTTCTGATAGCAAAGAACCAGGAAAACTTTTTAGTAAAATCGTGACTGATTGTCGCAAGAAACTAAGGGTAACTGATAATGAAAAATGATAACCCTATAGTACTAGAGTTTCAAAGAGTTCATAAAAAGGTTTTCGGCAACGAGATTTCCTACAAAGAGGCAGAGCAACAACTACATTTGCTTGCAAAAATAATTAGCATTATTCAACCAAAGCCACCTTAAATCAACTATTTAACACTAGCATACTAAGTTATATAATAAAGGAGTTGAAACATTCAGTAATAACAAGCACAGAGTATTTTTATTCCGTTCTTAAAGGGCGGCTGGTACGGAAAGTAGCTTTGTGCTGCTGGATGTTTCAACAACCAGTCGTCCTTTTTGAATGGAGAAAGAAATGAGCACAATCAAGTACATACTATATGCCCGTAAGTCAACAGAAGATGAAGACAAGCAGGTGCAATCAATAAAAGATCAAGTAGACGCAATGAAAGACTTTGCTGCTAAGAATAAACTCGACATAGTAGATATTTACACAGAAGAAAAATCAGCTAAGAAACCCTTTGTTAGACCAGTTTTCACTCAGCTAATCGAAGATATTCGATCTTCTAAAGCAAACGGTATATTATGTTGGCAATTAAATAGACTATCTAGAAACCCGACCGAAAGTGGTGTTTTGCAGCAACTATTGCAAGATGAGGAAATGTTAAGCATCCAGACACACGATAGGTGCTATCTACCTAGTGATAACGCTTTGATATTTAGCGTAGAAGCAGGCATGTCAAATCAATTCATCCGTGATCTTATGAAGAATGTTAGACGTGGTATGCATAGTAAAGCCGAGAAAGGTTGGCTACCTGGCGTACCACCCATTGGCTACATGAACGATCGTGAGACAAAGACCATAGTAATAGACCCTGACAGATGGTTACTGGTAAGAAAAGTTTGGGACTTGTTCCTCTCTGAGAGATACACAGTAAGCAAATTAGCAAGAATTGCCGAGAAAGAGCTATCCCTAAAGACCATACAAAGACGTAAGAAAGGCGGTAAATCTTTAAGTACAGCTGGAATGTATGCTATGCTGCAAAACCCATTTTACGCAGGCTGGCTTACTTACGGTGGTAAAGTCTACGAGGGAAAACACGAACAAATGGTCACACAAGCTGAGTTTGATACCGCACAACAGCTAATCAATAAGAGAGACAGGGAGCGTCCAAGTACCAAGATAGAAGTAGATCCATTTCCATACAGAGGTTTAATTCATTGTGGTGAGTGTAATTGTTTAGTAACTTACAGCAAGAAAACCAGACATTACAAGAACGGTAACCAGCAAGATTTTGAATACTGTTACTGTACTAGACGCAAGAAAGACTACGAATGCAGTCAAGTAAACACAATAAAACCAGAGGAATTAACTAGAATGGTAAGAATCGAGTTAGAGAAGTACACGATAATGCCTGAATTCTTCGAATTGGCAGTTAAGTACTTAGACCAATACTACGCAAACGAATCAAGCAAGCAACAGGCAATATTCGAGAGTCAGTCAAAAGCAATAGATTTAACCGAGAATGAAATAAGAAACCTGCAAAGAATGTTATATCAAGGTAGATGTGACGAAGATTTCTTTGATAAAGAGAATCAAAAACTTGAGAATAGACTTCTTATGCAACGTAAACAGTTTAACGAGCAAGAGTCTGGCAATAAATCCTGGAGAGATGCGACCTATAAGCTGTTTAACTTTGCACGGTATGCAAAAGAAGACTTTGAAAGTGACGATGATACTAAAAAACGACAGGTGTTAATAGATTTGAGTGAGAACCTAGTGCTTTTAGACGGAAAACTAGTGTTTCAACCAATTAAGTACCTTGTACCAGTGATTGAATCAAAGCAAGAAATGGAATCACGCTTATTAAGCGTCAGAACCTTGCCAGAACAGATGAAAAAAGCCTCTTTCGAGGCATTGATTCAAGACTGGTACACCCGACAGGATTCGAACCTGTGACCTTTGGCTCCGCAAGCCAACGCTCTATCCAGCTGAGCTACGGGTGCTCACAATAACAGGGGAGAGTATACCACTAAAAAGAGAGTTTTTACTAGTTATGTATTATATTTCAAAATAGTCTTGTATTTTATAACCTGCCCAGATACCAAAAAGACCACCCACTAGTGACCCGACAATACTCCAAAATGAAAATATATTGCTATCACCAAACAACGCAGGCAAGTAAGCACCGGCTGTGCCACCAATAATGGCACCTATATACATCAAAGACTTCATATGTTAGAACCTTATTTTTCTCATCAAAATATCGACAGGATCTTGTTTTTTCACCTCGTGAGGCAAATATATACTAATAGCATTAGTGATCTTCTCTTTATCCTTAGGGTCAAAATATATGGTTAAGCTTGGTACAAATCTCTGCAGTGGAGAAAAATTAATTGAGTAAATTGGCCCTTCTTCTACCATAGAAAATGATTTAAATTGTGAGAACCTGTATAATTTTTGACCCACATATATTCCAGACGCATCTACAACATAATCAAGTACCCTTGGCGACCTATTTGCCGCAACCATGAAAGTAATACCAGCGATAACTATCAATATCGGAGAAATCAAGCTGTGATTACTGTCCAAAGCGTAAACTATGCCTGCAACTACAATTATTGCTAAGCTAATAGCCAAAAACCACCCTACGTCTTTTTCGTGAGCAATGTATTCAGAAGCAGTCCAACTTACGCCATCAGTATTATTTGTCTGCAATCCATTACTTTGTGGCACATCATTATATTCGTGCTCCTGCGGAACATCTGAATTGTATGACCAATTTGCTTCGGGCTCAGCCATGCCTTTAGGCATTTCTTTGTTTTTTTCTTCTACAGCCATAAGCGTATTGTACAGCAAAATAAAAAGACCATCCAAAAATGATCTTAATATTGGCGGAGAGGGTGGGATTCGAACCCACGGTACCGTTGCCGGCACGACGGTTTTCAAGACCGTTACCTTCAACCACTCGGTCACCTCTCCTGGCGGAGGAGGAGGGATTCGAACCCTCGCTGGAGATTGCTCCCCACTAACGATTTAGCAAACCGTCCCCTTCAGCCACTTGGGTACTCCTCCGCGACTAGGTGATTATATCAGTTATCACCGATGTTATGAAGTACTACTTTTGAGCAAACACAACCGCATACACCCTTGATGCCCCAAACCTTTTTAGTTCCGAAGCAGCGGATTCAAGCGTACCTCCCGTAGTCACGACATCATCGACAAGTATTACTTTTCTATTTTTAACATCCTTGGTCACAATAAAACTGTCTTTTAACTGATTAATTCTTGCTTCTTTCCTGGCACCTACTTGTCTAGACTTTCCAACTCTAACCAGTAGATTTGCTTTATGCAAACCTGTTATTTTAGAGATTTCTTTTGCAATTTCCATGGTATGGTCGTAGCCTCTTTGCCTTACTCTCATTGTGGCAGTTGGTATTGGACAAACAATAACGTCTTTTGGGAAATAGGGAAGAACTTCTATATCCAGTCGAGCTATATCGTGTGCAGTCTGTCGATTACTATCAAACTTCATTTTATATATCAGTTGTTTTGAGACATTTGAATATTCTGACCTAACCCATACATTACTTAACTTGCTACTATTTTTACATTTCTTACATACTGCAAAATCATTAGTGAGTTTTTTACAACGATAACATCTGGAAGGGACAGGGAAGATTGCTTGCTCAGAACATTGCTCACATATTGTTGTGCCTTCTTCTTGGCAAACAATACATTCGTTAGGTGCCAAAATGTTTAAAATGTCTTCTAATATTCTCATGTTGTTATTACTACTGTTGTAATTATTGGGGTATGGTTGCGCCTCATTAACACTCTAAGCTATACTGGGTAGTAACAAAAATTGCAAATCAATTCAAAAATAAGTACTTGGAGGGTAACAACTTATGGCGCGAAGAAGCCGCGATGAAGATTTGCTTATGGAAGACGAGCTGACTGCAGCATTCCTAGGCGAAGAAGAACTCATGACAGAAGAACCAGCTGGACAAGCGGCTGACCCCGCTACAGACCAGGGACAGCAAGATGAATGGGATGAGGAAGAGGCAGTACCCGGTCAATTGGCTGTTGATGTTTATGAAACTAAGGAAAAATTGGTGGTAAAAGCTAGAACTGCTGGCGTAAACAAAAGTGATCTAGATGTAAGCATAGCCGATAACACCCTAAGTATCCGAGGTACACTTTCTGCCGGCAACGAAGAAGGCGTCGAAAACTACTTTGTGCAAGAGTGTTATTGGGGAGAGTTTTCAAGAAGTATTGCTTTGCCAGTAGCTGTCAAAGAAGACGAAATTGAAGCTGTGCTCAAAGATGGTGTTTTAACCATCTCGTTTACTAAACTCAAGCAAGACAGCGTCAAGAAAATTCACGTTCTTTAAAGAAAGGATTTTATCGTTATACAAATACACCCCATCACGGGGTGTATTTTATTGGTTTGATAATAAAAAACGGGGTTTGTTTCACCCCGTTTTCCTAAACTCTTATGTAAGTTAACCTCTATTCGGAAGCTGTGCTGACCTTTGCGAGAACAAAGCGAACAATTATCTGGGCTAATGCAACGATTACTAAACCGATAATTGCGTAAAGAATTGTATTCTTAGCGCCAGTTACATTACCAGAATCACCTCCAGAAGTTATGTACTTAAGACCACCGATGATAATCATGATGACCGACACAACACCAACGATAAGTGAAAAGATATTAATCACAGTGGACATTATGCTGTTTACACTTGAGGTAGCTTCCTCGATTGATGCATCATCACATGAACCATCAGCACTTAAATTTGCGCCTGCACACAAGCTCGCATCAATATCGGCTGCCGCAACAGTTACAGCAACTGGTACAGCAGGTACTAATATAGAAGCCAATAATGTGCTACTTAGTAGTAAGTTTTTGATTCTTTTTAACATTTCCCCTAAACCTTTCTTTATAGTTCTTGATAATTATATATCACAAACCCTTATGCTAATACAATAAAATTAGCCTAAACCTTATTAATTACAAACCTGACAATTATCTGAGCAAACAAGACAATAACCAGACCTATAATTGCATACAGTATAGTGTTCTTGGCACCGGATATACTATTGCCATCTCCTTGAGATGTAATGTACTTGAACCCTCCTACCATAATCATGATGACCGCAGCAATACCAACCACCCAAGATATTATGTTAACTATTTTGGTAGCCAAGGTATCTATCTTGTCAGTCGGTGTACCAGCTGCTGCATCCTGACAATTTGAATTTGAAGTATCAAATCCTGCTGCTCCAGCTGCTTGACAGGCTTCACATTTTGATCTGGCAGTGCCACTCTCATTAGCACACGTATCCCCAGATGCAAAATTCAACGCAAATGCTTTGTTTGTAAATAAAACTAACGAAAGCAGGACGATCAGTACTGTGAAAACTTGTTTCAGTGTGTAGTTAGCTGTAAAACTCATATTATCTATATCTTATTTATTACAAACCTTACTATAACTTGGGCAAAAGCAACAATAACTAGACCAATAATTGCATACAATATGGTGTTTTTGGCACTTGAAATGTTACCGCTATCTCCTTGTGAGGTTATGTACTTAAAGCCGCCAACCATGATCATTAGAACCGAAGCAACACCAACAACCCAAGAGAATATATTAATCACTTGTTCGGTGAGAGTTGTAACTTTTGTCTCGGCAGTTTCACCAGACGCATCATCAACACATGTACCAGGAGATCCTGGAGCTGCTGGAGTATAGCTTGATGCACCCGAAGCTTTACATGTTTGACACTTAGTAGCATCTGTTCCTGTTAGATTATCTGGACAATCAAAAGCACTGGATTTAGCTGGTGCAAATATTGATAAGCTAACCGCTAGTAATAAGCCAGCTACAAGTAGGGTTATTATTTTTCTAATCTGTTCAAATGAGAGAGCTTGATACATTTTTATACCTTGTTAACTACAAACATTACAATTAATTGTGCGAACAACGCAACAGCTAGACCAACAATTGCATACAATATGGTGTTTTTGGCTGAATTTATGGAATTGGCATCGCCCTGAGAGGTTATATACTTAAAACCTCCTATCATTATCATAATTACGGCAGCTACGCCAACTACCCAGCTTAATATAGAAATAACATTCGCAACCAATGAAGAAACACTGGTTTGTGTAGTCGTAGCATCACAGTCGCCACCTGTTATTCCAATACCTTCACATACCGAATCTCTACCTGGGGGTGGAGTTGGTGGTGTAGTTGCAGCACTGGCAATTCCAGTGCTTAGGGTAACTACGAACAATATGGCGGCAATAGAAAATAACTTTGTTATTGACTTAAAATTAAGTAGATTTGTTATGTTCATTTTTATAATCTCGTTAATACTAGCTGAAGTATTAATTGTGCGAACAACGCAACAGCTAGGCCAATTATAGCATAAATAATAGTGTTCTTTGCGGCACTAATTTTTTGTGGATCACCACTAGACATAACATATGTAAAACCACCAAGAATTATCATAATCGTCGACACGATAGCCACGCCAATTGATACAAGATTGGTTACTTTTATTATTAAGCCGTCTTGGCCACTCTTTTTAGAAAAGGGGTCATCACTTGATGCATCGCAAGCCGATGGAGTGTCGCCGCCATTTGTATTAGCCTCACTACATAATGTATCGTCAAATGGATCATAAGACATTGTTGATTTAGGTAGAACTAACACCATTGTTAAGGCAAATAAGGATATGAGTAGTGCTGAAATGATTATATTTATAGCTCTTGGTGTCATAGCTTTGTAACCACAAATCCTACTATTACTCTTGCAAACATTATAACCACTAACCCAATCAATGCGTAAAGTATAGTGTCTTTAGCTCTCTTCGTCGCATCAGGATGCCCCATAGACATTGCATATTTAAACCCAGCTATTGTAATGATAAGCACACTTACGGCACCCATGATATTCAGAACCAGTGTAATTGTGTCTCCCACTTTTGAATTGCTTGCAACCCCACTTGAATTCGGAAGAGTACTTACATCTATACCGCTTCCACCGCCGCCAGGTCTCTGATTACTAGCCCCAGGTCCCCCACCACCCCCGCCAGGAGGTTCAGGTGAGTCTGGTTGCTTATTTGCATCTGCCGCAACTGCTTCTCTTAAACTATCGC
>JAGQNP010000079.1 GCA_020428005.1 Candidatus Saccharimonadota bacterium | reverse complement strand
CATATGCTTTATTTTCATTGGAATTCGGGCAGGTTTAACTGCTGCAATAGCAATGATTATGACTCTTCTTATGACATTAGGGATTCTTTATCTATTTGGAATAACTCTTAATACAATTACTCTTTTTGGTCTAGTTCTTTGCTTGGGTTTGATTGTAGATGACATAGTTATTGTTACTGAGTCTATAGACACACAAAGAAAGAAGTTATCTAACCTCAGAGAGGCAGTGACGGTTGCAATTAAGAAAATTGCAAAGGCAAGTAGCGCAGGGACCTTGACTACAGCATTAGGTTTTGCACCGCTTCTATTCTTTGGTGGTATTCTTGGCAAGTTCATTAAAGTTTTGCCAATAACAATAATCATAAGTCTGTTTGTTTCGCTCTTCGTATCTTTAACTTTTGTGCCACTTCTAACACGCCTTATTCACGCCAGTAAAGATAACCCTAATAAGTACTCACCACTTACTTATTTTAGGAATGGTGTGGAATGGCTTGCAAAACTTCTATCATCAGTAATCCTTAGTGCAAAGTCGACAAAAAGAAAGTTTGTATACACTTTTGTTGCAATACTTATAAGCATTGGATTCTTGATGGCAAGTGGACCTTTATATAGTAAGTTGAAGTTTGACATTTTCCCAACACCAAAAGATGCAAATGAATTACAGGTGGAATTCGTTTTCGGCCCTGGTACAAATATTGATTCAGCCATAGAAAAAACTAATGAAGCCAACCAAATAATTACAAATGTATTAGGAGATGATATACAGAAAATTTCATATCAAGGAAATGCTAACGAAAGGCAAGCTACAGCGACAGTTACATTGACACCATTCGATGAAAGAGAACAAACTTCAAGACAGTTTGTTAATGAACTCAATAAACAGCTGACGAATATTGACAATACTAGAATATCCGTTTCACAAATAAGTGCAGGACCACCTAAAGAAAGACTGCCATTTGTAGTTCAAATTAACGCTGACGATCCTCAAAAAGCAAACGAAGCGGCAAAAAATTTAGTCAGCTTTCTTAATGATACAACTATTAATCGTAACAATGGTACTGAGGCTAAAGTAATAGAAACAGAATATACGGGCGAGTTAATAACTTTAACTCGCATTGATGGTAAGAGAGTAGTTCAAGTAAGAGCGGGGTTTGACGCGGACGATACAACTGCAATCGTTCAGGCTGCACAAAAAGAAGTTGAAGACAATTTCTTGTCAGATTCTAGCAACCTTGCTGGTCTATCGGCTGATGACTTTGGATTTGATTTTGGAGTTGAATCACAAAATCAAGACTCCTTTAGATCGGTCTTACTGGCGCTTCCTGTGCTTCTACTTTTGATGTATTTATTATTAGTTATCCAGTTTAAGTCTTTAGTTCAACCAATATTAATACTTCTGGCTGTTCCATTTAGTTTCTTTGGTGTTGGTCTTGCACTTAATACTACAGATAATCCGATTTCGTTCTTTACTATGATAGGCTTCTTTGCTCTAATAGGAATCTCAGTTAATAACACGATTCTGCTCACAGACTTCGCAAATCAGGGTAGAAGATTGGGATTATCACCAAGACAGGCAATGGCTAGCGCCCTACATGAAAGATTGAGACCACTACTCACTACTACAATAACAAGTGTTTCAGCCCTAATTCCGCTTACCTTAAGCGATCCGTTTTGGGAAAGTTTATCAATAACTCTCATCGGCGGTCTTTTAAGCAGTGCCCTACTAGTAGTTATAGCGTTTCCATATTACTATTTAGTTCTTGAATTTTTGCGTAGCAGATTGCAATTGAAATATAAAAAGTAAATTTCAAGATTAAGTTTATGCTTACAAATAATTCGATTTGTGAGACAATGTATACAATAACTTTAGGCGAGGTTAGTTATGAAAAAAAGATCGAATTTGCTGATTAATAGTTTCTCGGCTGTTTTTGCACTTTTACTAACATTAACTCCGGTCTCGGGAATGGCGTTGCCATCTGGTGTTAGTGACAGTGGTGGCTATATACAGGGTAGGGTATTTCGTGACGTTAATACTGACTATGTTTTTAATGATTCAGAAAAGTCTGCGCCTGGAGACGTTAATAGATTGAAC
>JAGQNP010000078.1 GCA_020428005.1 Candidatus Saccharimonadota bacterium | reverse complement strand
AAGAAGTTTTTAACGGAGGATTCAGAAATGCTTGTGTAAGATTTGCAAGTTTGGCCGATGCTTTTTCTTCATTAAAAAATGATAAAATAATGAACGCAAAAAGGTCTATTGCTCTTTCTGAAGTAATAATAATGATTAAAAAAATAGAAAATGATTATTGCAATGAAAGTAATATGGTTACTTATCTTAGGCTTGGAGAATCATATCTAACTTTAGGCCAATATTCTGATGCAGAAAAACACCTTGAAAAAGCATTTAAAATAGCACAAGAAGTTTTGCCTGATGATAAGGTGATCATAGACTACATAAAAGATAAGTTAAATAGGGCCTCCTCAAAAACTCACAAGCCACTTAAAGCCAATTGAGTGTAAGCGTTGAAGCAACCCTTAGCATTACCCACAAATATCTCGGTAATCCTCAACCATGTCCATTAAGCGTTGCCAGCCTCGCCATAAACTGATCATCCCCGGTGGTGGGTCAGTTCGTCTACCAATGTAGCCACCTAATTTCGCAATCCAAATAAAAACTTCACCAACAGTTGGAGGGCTATCGGGTAAATATTTTGTCTGATGGATTTTACGGTATAAAATCACCCACTCTTCTTTCGTTAAAACTGCTAAACAGTTAGCTCGGCTATCTTCTTTGCAATAACGTGATAACCAAAACAACCGCCATGCAATAATACTCTTTACGGCAATATATTTCTTTAAACGCTCAGCATGACGTAATTGCGCCTGCTCAACTGAACAACCAGACTTTAATACTTTGTGAAATAATTCAATATTCCATCGCAAGGCATACCAGCGGATTTTTTCAACAGCTTCATCCAATGTCGTAACCGATAAATCGGTTAGCAATACCCAGCATAACGCATCGTGTCCTTTCGGTGGATTTCTCTCTATTGCCATCACTGAAAATAAATCCAATAAAGGCAATTTACCATCTTTTTTCTTGGTTTTATTCGGTGGAGGCGGCATGGAGATCGGGCTATAGATGACCGATAAGGTCGCCTGTCGATATTTATCTTCTCCATTCACTTGAAGATTGATGGTTATTTTTCCTTGCTCACGCTTACTTTTTAAGAAATCGAATAAGTGTGCTTCAGGTTTAGCTCGCCGATTTTCTTTATTAATCGAACGATTTCTGGCGGCTCGAATGAGAACATTCGCATCGATAGCTGATGCGTCTCTAAAAAACTCATAAAAATCGCATTCCCTATCTGCGATATGAATCACTTCTGTATCAGCCACATCAAGGCCTTGAGATTCTTCTACTCCTGTTATCCATCGCAAGCTTTCTTTGTCTGATACATTGCTATTCCAATGCCGCTGTTGACGTTTCTCTTCGTAAGTGCCCTCATGAAGTTGCTTCCGGTCAATATAGGATTGATTGATAAGCCCTAATGGTAGACCTTCTGTAGATAAGACCAAGGTATTATGCAGCATCAAGCCTGTTGTATCTTCAGAGTGTTTCTTATTACCATTGGTAATATCCAGGCCTTGTGTTTTTGGTCTATTTTTGTAGTTGATATAGGTGGTATCCTGAACAAATAGAACGCAGTCATGATCTCGAACTCTGTTTAGAGTTTCTGTGACATGCGAAGAGAGGATATCTTTAATGGTCACTTTGACATTGGCAAAAAAGCGATAGGCGCCTTTTATCTCTTTCCAGGCTGAAAAACTGCTCGATACGTTTTTTCCAAATTGAGTCGCTAACTGTTTCGCAATTAAAAGTAAGCGTGTATTTAAACGTTTGTCGCAAAGATCTAAATGTTGAAACTCATTATCTACCCAATTTAGCGAGCTAGTTGTCATAAAATGCCTATGGTTTCATAAAGTTAGCCCTCTAGATAGTTTTTCACCTCAAAAGTTCAATAGTTGTGGGTAATGCTAAGGGTTGATTCATCGCTTACTTTTGTGTCAGTTTTTCTGGCACCGTATGCCGATAAATAAACGGTCCCGAGTCAAGACGCCACGCCCACCAGCATGTGAAGGAAATACAAAATAGTGATACGAATATTATTGTTTTATTCATGCGCTACTTTCCTTTAACATTCATCTCCAGGTACCTTCTAAGGCCTGGCTTCTCTATATGGTAATCACCTTTTTTATGCTGACTGATGAGATTGGCCTCTGACAGCCGCTTGGTTGCTCGTTGAATA
>JAGQNP010000077.1 GCA_020428005.1 Candidatus Saccharimonadota bacterium | reverse complement strand
AGGTCCAGAAACCCCTACACCAGAAGATGGTGAAGGTGGACGTGACGGCGAAGATGGCGAAAACGGTAACGATGGTCGTGATGGCCAGGATGGAAGAGATGGCAGAGACGGACGTGATGGCGAAGATGGTGAAGACGGTAACGATGGTTCTGACCGTATAACTACTCCTGAGTTTGAAGAAGCAAATGCAAGACTTGATGCAGCTCGAACCAAATTAGCAGAAATTAGAGCTGGTCGCGAAGCTCGTACACTTCATATACCTGGAAGAGGTTTCACTAAGAAAGACCTCAGAGAAGCGCTAGACGAATACAACCAAGCAATTAAAGACGTTGGTGTTGCTGCTGCAGAAATACTTCAGCAAGAAGGTATAGACCCTACTAATGAAGAACACAGACATATGATCAACTGGGGTGCTGCTGTTGAAGTACGAACTCTTGCCGAGGAACAACGTGACGTTGAGCTTGCGAATTTTGGTGAAAAGAGTCCAGCTGTGCAGAAATTCTATAACTTCTGGGCACGTCATAGCCAGGCTAGGATGTTTAGTCTAGAAGGTGCTAAGAACATGGCAATTAAAAGTGGAGTTATGGCAGTACCGGGAATTCCTCTTGGAATCGGAATCGGCATATTAGCAGCTCCTGTAGCCGCTACCGGTGCCGCTGGTGCCGCTGGTGCTTACCTCGCTACTAGGGTGTCTAGAGCTATGGTTGGTGCTAAGATAAGTAAAGAAGCTGGTATGCCAACTCTTGCTGCTCAAAAGGCTGAAGGTCGTATCAATAAGCTTAATGATGCAATTGATGCAATTGATGCAAGAAAAGGCGATACAGTAAATCTTGAAAAACTTGATAAACAATACGAACAAGATACAAGTGATGTTGTAGGTCAAAACCGTAAGCGTGCTGCTAAGGCTGCCGGTATGGCTGCTGTAGTTGGTACAGCGTCAGCACTGGTTGTTGATCACTTCCACGGCGGTGGCGGTAATCACCCTGATGAGCCAAACAATGGCAACGGTGGCGGAAACACACCTGAAAATGGCGGTGGCGGTAATCACCCTGATGAGCCAAACAATGGCAACGGTGGCGGAAACACACCTGAAAATGGCGGTGGCGGTAACACACCTGAGCATAATCCGTTTGATGATATGACTCCTGAACAACTTGATGCTTTCCGAAGATATGTAGAATGGTCTGATAACTTCAAAGCCCAAAACCCTACCATGGTTACACCTGGCGGTAACACGGTTAACGTAGGAACAGAAGCATACTGGAATGAAATGCAAAGGCGATGGGATGAATGGTTTAGTCCACGACCTGCAGCTCCAGCTACTCCAGTAGAAGTTCAACCAACAGTTACTGGTTAGATTAACTACACAATAGACAACTAAAAACAAACATATATAATAGGAGATAAGATGTTTAAGCTAGATGATAATTTATTACGCGAGCTAGGCCTAGGTGATTTACCAGCTCAAGAGAAGAACACCATGCTTCGACACATTTACGAAACACTCGAAATGCGTGTTGGTATGAAGTTAGCCGAACAGATGACTAATGAGCAACTTGATGAGTTTGAAGGCTATATTGATAAGAACGATGAAGCAGGCGCACTTAAATGGTTAGAAACTAACTTTCCAAACTATAAGGATGTCGTGGCGTCTGAACTAGAATCCCTCAAGAATGAGATAAAGTCTTCAGCGTCACAAATACTTGAGGCCAGTCAGGCTGCTATGCAACAGCAGCCACCTCAACAACAACCCCCAGCTGCTTAATCTTAAAAAGACGACAATTATTAGCTAGCAAGAGTAGAATTAACTTCGACAAAGTCCTTGAAACATAAGCAAAAATATGCTAAAATAGCAGTGTTAAAACTTAAAAACAAAACAAAAGCTAGATACTTTATATCGCACGAAAGGAATAAAACTCATCATGAGTGAACAAAACCCAATGCCACCACAAGGATCAGATATTGATGATTCCGGTTCTCAGAAAGTACATGCCGAGTTTGATGAATTTGTTAGAGCAGATGAGGCCCATCGCGACACTTCTTTTAGAGATTATTTACAGGACAGGAATAAGTCTGAGGCAGCATCTTGGTATAACTTTGTTACTCCTCACGGCGAAGCCCCTGAAGGTGAGGTTGGTGATCTAGGTAACGGTGACGATGCAACAGCTATATCTAACAGAACA
>JAGQNP010000076.1 GCA_020428005.1 Candidatus Saccharimonadota bacterium | reverse complement strand
TGAAAATACATATTGCTAAGTTTGATGACAGCAAGATGGGCGGAGGCTGGTCGTTTTGTAGAAATTTGTCTAAAGCATTATCCGATCACATCAGCGATTATGAAAATTGTGATATATATCTCATTCCCTCACCATCTATGGTATCAAAAGAAGAGGTTGATAAGGCACAAACCGATGGCAAAAAAATTGTTCTTAGAGTTGATAATATTGTAAGAAACTCACGCAATCGCAATACTGGTATGAGTAGAATGAAACGTTTTGCAGAACAAGCTGACTTGGTTATTTATCAGTCGGAATTTGCCAGAGATTTATTACGACCATACATAGGTGTTGACGGACAAGTAATACTAAATAGTTGCGATACTTCAATATTCCACCCTAACGGCAGACAAGAAGATACAACTGCTAAATTTATATATTCTAGGGTCAACAGAGATGAAACGAAGAATTGGGAAATGGCAAGGTATACATTTCAAAGCGAAAGTGAAATAAGAAATGGAGAAGCGTTTTTAAACATTGTAGGGCAGTATTCACCAGAGTTAGTTGAGTACAACTTTGACTTCTATCAAAACGAAAAGTATAAGTATTGGGGAGTTATAACAGACCCTGGCACGCTCGCAAGCCTATACAGAGATTCAGACTATCTAATATACACATTTTGGAATGACGCTTGTTCTAATACACTCATAGAAGCATTATGTTCTGGTTGCCTTGTAGCGGATAAATATGGAATGGCACAGACAGGTGGCGCACCAGAGATATTACATCATTACTACACGCATGGTGGCATTGAATACTTTGGATTAAAGCGTATGGGAAAGGAGTATATAGAATGTCTTCAAGCTATCGCTTAACTTTAGAGAATTGGTTACAACAACTTGATGTGTTTGCTGATAAAGTTTTAGATATTGGTGGTTCTCAATTGCCAGTAAACAAACGTGTAGCTGTATGGAATGTGCAAGAATATAAAATCGCAGACTTACCTGACCCACATGTTAATAGTCCGAAACCTGATATAGAAATAGATATAAATACATCACCCCTTATATCACAAGACTTTGGTACATATGATTTAATATTTTGTCTTGAAGTCTTTGATTACGTTTTTAACCCACTCGATGCTTTTAGGTGGATATACACGCTATTAGAAGATGAGGGTACTGCTTGGGTTACGTTCCCTAGTTTTTATCCAACACATCAGCCAATTGAAGATGATGCACTACGATACATGGAAGGTGGCATAAGAAAACTTGCTAAAGCCACAAACCTCAAAATAAAGGAGATGATACGACGTAAGCCAGAAACCAACTCACTTGATAACTTTTTTAGAGCTGAAAGACTAAGAGCAGCAAAGCATTATGATCATGAATTCATTGGTTGGATTGTGAGGTTTGAAAAATAATGCCACATCGTGAAGGTATACGAGATTACTTGAGGGATATACAAGTGCATGGGCTTGTTTACGATTGGGGTTGTGGAACTAAACCGATTAAAAATTATTTAAAAACAAATGATGCTAAATTCGTTGGCATAGATAAGTTAAACCATGTAGGTGCTGACATTATTGCTAATCTAGAGGTCAAACAAGACTTTGGAAGATACGGAGATTTTGCCTTTTGTTTAGAGGTCATAGAGCATATTTGGGATTCTAAAACTTTATTGGAAAACATAATAAATCATCTCAAAATTGGCGGTGTTTTATATTTTAGTCAGCCATATCAGTATGAAACGCATAAGGAAGATGATCGCATAAGATATACACATCATGGGCTTATGCAACTACTTACAGAAGCTGGGTTTTCAGATATTACAATAACACCGACTGTGGGTGATTTAGAACATGCGGATGGGTTTGTAGGGAGTGCGAGGAAATGAAAGCTTACATTACATCAATAGGCGAACCAACTACAGAACTAAGTAAATGGTCACTTGAACGACTTGGATTTGATGTAGAAGTTATTGAAAACCAGACTTCACTTGCTGAAAAGCTTAAATATATTTATAACACCGTTACGGATGATTTTTTGCGTGTCGATGCTGATGTAATTGTTAATAAAAACGTTCTAGAACTTGTTAAAACGCCTATTTATTGGTGGGTTCAAGGTCAAAACTTCGATTGGTATAAACAAGACATTGGTAATGGCGGTGTTCAATTTATACGAAAAAAAGCTATTCCATATTTAAAAGCTAACATTGATACATTTATGACAGCAGAGCGTCCAGAATCACAGATGTTTAGAATCGATGAATTTAATAATCCTAGAAAATGT
>JAGQNP010000075.1 GCA_020428005.1 Candidatus Saccharimonadota bacterium | reverse complement strand
AATTTGCAATTTGAGCTGCTCGCCAACGGCGTTCGCCGGCGATAATTTCATAACCCTTATTTTTGGCGACAACAATAAGTGGCTGTAAAACACCATATTGCTTTATGGAACTTGCGAGTTCGTTTAAACCTTTTTCATCAAAATGCTTTCTAGGCTGTTCGTCATTAGGAAATATATCACTAATGAACAAATTTTGTACTCGCTCATTTTCATCTGTTAAAATCGATCTATCGAAGTTCGATGATATCAGGGCGTCTATTCCCTTACCTAGTCCTGTGGGTTTTTTAGCCGACACGGTTTTGTACCTCCTTGGTCAATTGTTTATACGCCTTTGCGCCCTTTGACCATTTATCGTGATCCATTATGGCCTTCCCATAGCTTGGTGCTTCAGCAAGTCTAACATTGCGTGGAACAATCGTCTTGAACAGTGCATCTCCAAAGTATTTTTTTAACTCGTTGTTCACCTGTTGAGCAAGGCTATTGCGGTTGTCATACATAGTCACTGCCACACCTAGAAGTTGTAGATTTGGATTTGGTCCCTGCTTTACTCGCTGCATAACATCCAGAAGTTGTGAAAGACCTTCCAGAGCATAATACTCAGCCTGTACAGGTATTAATAACCATTTTGCCGCACATAATGCGTTTATTGTTAATATGCCAAGTGATGGGGGACAATCTATTAGTATATAGTCATAATCTAGGGAATCTATGACTGATTTTAATACAAACTCTTTAGATTCTGTATTAGCGAGTTCTAATTCTGTAGCGGCTAAGTTTGTATTCGAAGGACACAAATTTAACCCTTTTACCGATGTTGAATTAATAGCTTTAACAATATTCACATTGCCGCTCAAAACATCATATATAGTTGCTGGAACAGTATTTTTATCAATACCGAGCCCACTGGTTGAATTGCCCTGAGGATCAAAGTCTATAATCAAAACTGATTTGCCCCTCTTTGCTAAGAAAGCGCCAATATTAATTACTGATGTCGTTTTACCGACTCCTCCTTTTTGGTTCAGAACTGCAATAACATTTCTCATAATTTTTGTTCCACACCCTTTAGCTTAAGCTTATCATTTTGGTGCTGATGTATCCAGTATTCATTGGTTTTCATTATTTTTTCCTAGTTTGAATTAATCACTTCCTGAAGAGTAATACGAATCCTAGTAATGCTTGCTCCTGTTGTACCAGCCGTAGCCGTATCGGCACAAAGCGTATAGTAGACATTGCTCGTTGTACCAGGATCATCTATAAACGTAATTGTACTTGCCTTTTGTGACCCATTATTACTAGAGAAAGTACCAGGCTGACCACCTACGGGAGTGCCAGAACCACAAGTTGGGGGTGAACCAATACCTCTTTCTACCCTTGCGGTAGTCTCACGATCAGCAGTTGAAGTACTGTTGGTTTCCATGGTGACTGTGCCCATAACACTTCTTCCACTTGCCTGAGTAAGAGCAATATTAGCATACGAGTTATTATTTTCAGCACCTGTATCCCAGTAATCTGTCGTGTTATTATCTTGTACTGCGTTAGAAACCGTATCTATAAAGCTTCTAACAGCAGTATTACCTATACAATTCTTCCATTGACCCTCTTCATAACACCTGAACTTATCGGTGAAGCTATTGTAATACTGCGCACCTGCCACACCCGTTGGGTCACCACTAGTGTTTTTATTATCTAGTACGAATAATATTCCAGTTGCATCACCTGTTGCAGATCCTACTTGTATTGTTCCGCTACTCGTATCAACAGTGAAGAAGCTAGTTGTTCCAGCTGAGTTCATAATCTGAAGCGCAGTTGCTGAATCCGATCGTATCTGAACAGCTCCGCCGTTAGCGATAGTAAACACGTCGCTACCATTCTTCTGCAGCCTTAGGATATCTCCACTTACGCCAGTTTTATTTATAAACAGTGACGTATCTGTACTGGTGTCTGTTTGTGCGGAACTTTCGGCCATCTTAATGAAGCCACAGTTGTTTGAATCTTGAATACAGACCGTTCCTGATTCGTCAGGTAACGTTATGGTCTGGTTGCTAGTTGCTGTGCCGGTAACTAGCCTTAAGGTATTTGAATTTGTTGCATTGTTGAATATTAACGCTCCATCGAATGAGGTGCTCCTACCCAGACCAAGCTCACCGTCACTGTTAAAGAAAGTTAGAGTTTGGCCACTCTCGTTTTGAATTTCGAATAGGTTGGCGGTTTGACTAGCGGCTCTTTGGATTACTAGGCCCTTGTTTGATACTCCACCCGTATAAATCAATGCTTGAGCAGATGCATCACTAGCAACTGGTGTGTTAATACCAAGTTTGTTCTCTGGCGCTGCAGTACCAATTCCA
>JAGQNP010000074.1 GCA_020428005.1 Candidatus Saccharimonadota bacterium | reverse complement strand
CTGTTAATCAACTTGCTGATGTGACAGACGAAATATCCTACATGTCACCAGACATCATTGTTTTTCAAGAAATGACTGCCGCAGGCAACATTCAGATGGACGCCCATCCGTCAATGGTTGATTATTCTCACGTCATCAACGGTGCAACATCTTTGCAAATCGCGATTTACTTTAATGATAATTTTGTTGAAAAAGTCGGATCGGCTTCGGTACTGAGTACGTTCACAAAAACGCAGGGACGCTACCCTATCGTTCAGAAATTCCGCAATAAATTCACATTAAATGAATTTGTAGTTATAGGTGTACACTTTGATTCAACGCTAGACGCAACAGGCGAATCAAATAGAGCCGATACCGTGACGGATCTAATTTCATACGTGGAAACAAACTATTCTGGTCAAAGGGTTATTATCGCAGGTGATATGAATACGATGTTAAGCCAGGCTAGATGGAGCGGCGGAACCTCTGAATTAGCATCGTTTATAACGGCAGGCTATAAGACAGATAACAGTGATGACAGCTTAAGTGAAAACCAATCTTATTTGCCATCTAACTTAAGGTTAGATCATATGTTTTTTAAGAACTTTAACTTTACAGGCAATAAGAGTTTGCATAATAAGATGTTAGAACGAGACGCAAGTTTTGAGACAACGACAAGCGATCATGTGCCAGTTTATTCGTCTGTAGTGGTATAGGAGGACTTATTGGACTTAGCTAAAAAAATAGAGATATCACGGGTTCAGTATGTTGGCGGGATTGTTATTTTATTAGCCAGTGCCGGTGCTTCATTGTATACAATGTTATCACCTTTTGTGACAATAGAAACAACCCCATCGCGGGCGATCAGCGCAATAGAAAGACGACTTGATAATCATGAATCTGACGCAAACAAGCATAATAGTAATCTTCCGGACGGTGATAAGCGTAAATATGCGAGAATGTACCAAATCGATGAAATGCTGAATGAATTCTATAAAGTCCATATCGTTCCTTTAAATTCAAAACTTGATAAAATAGACGCTAAATTAGACATTCTTTTAGAAAAGAAAGGACATTAAATGAAATTAAATAAGCAGTGTACACTTGATCTGATTCAAAAGGGAGTGATCACCGCTAGTTACGACTCTGAAGGGTATATTTCAATTGGTTTTATGAAGGAAGTAAAAACCGATCAGAAATTAAACGAAATCCCAAAGTGCGGCAGAATCAAAAAGAAAACATTAAGAGCATGGGCAAACAAAGGATATTTAACTTGCGAAGCAAAAGACGAAACTATTGTTGTTTCTTTGGGCTGCCCGCCTGAGGGCTGTGTGCCATGCCCGCCAAATTGTTAGAGGAATTATGTATAATCTCACAGGCTTATTGACAGATTGGCTAGTATTTGTAGCGTTTGCACTTTCGCTATTTAATGGGAAAACCCGATCTTATCTGTATTTATCATCGGCATTTTTAGGAGCGCACTTAATAGCTGATTTTCTAGGATACTGGACATGGTACAATCCATTCCAATGGGCATTACTACTCGTTGTTTTTGGTGCCGGACAGCTTTTAATCTGTTATCACTTTAAGAAATGGACGTTGTTCTATGTACTGGCCTTTTATTTGATAGGTATCACTTCAAACTTATTAAGCTCTCTAGTTCACCAAGACCCGATTAATATCAGGAATTTTCTATATCATGGTTACTTTGGTTTTAAATATGCAGGATTGCCAGAATGGGGAAATATTCCGACATTGTCACATATAGTGATATGGGTAGTTATTTGTGTTAGCAATCTTATTGATTTCTATAATCCTCATAGTAGTTATTATGCTCGCTTGGTGGAAAATATCAAGGGTATTAAAAAAGATTTGGCTAAGAAATGACTACTTCAAAAAGAAAGAATGACTGGGAACGGGCGCACCCAAATATCATAAAGATGGGTTTGTGCGTAGTTGCCGGAATGGTTATTTGCCAGGGTGGTTTAACTTCCGGTTCACTTCTTGAAATATTTGATCATCTAATTGAAAAAATATCCAGTTTGGACACCGCGATTGTACTGGCCTTAATTAGTATTTGGGAAGTCAGAAGGAAAAGAGAATGACAAAACGTACACGCTTTAAAATCGCAGTAGCCACATTAATCTATTTAGCCTGTTTAACTGTTTACGCAGTTGCTAAAGATTTAAGCGATATTGCATCACAAGGGATGGCTGCTATTATGGTGATAGCACCTGTTTATATATTCGGTGATAGTTGGAGAAAATCAGATCAATGAAAGATATTTTCCTTGCTTTAATATTATTCTTATCAGGTTACGGCGTAAGCCACTTTATTAATAAAGGTGAACTAGATGTCAAAGATTCTGAGTTAATTCAAATTAAAGCCAAAATGGAACGAATCACACAGGAATTCAGGGAAGATTCTTTAAAGCGTATTCGGGAAATCAAAATCCTGGTATTTAAGAAAGATTCCATTTATGAATCAGACATGCATAAGGCACTGGAAAACAGACGAATAAACGAGGATATGAGTAA
>JAGQNP010000073.1 GCA_020428005.1 Candidatus Saccharimonadota bacterium | reverse complement strand
CGATGTGCTTTCAAGAAGGGTTGATCAAGTTGATATGGCTGGTGGTTCCACAATTCAGATGTTTAATGGCTATGGAATAATTGAGAACATAGAGATACCAAAAGAAACAATACCTGCCGAGGAATTGCAACAACGCTTAACAGAAAATGCTAGCGCTTAAACAGTAGTTACTTTATAATCTTTAGTTAATATAGATTAGCAGGAGGGGATATGCAGCCCGAGGACAAGAGCTCTGATTTGACTTCAAATCAAGATAATATTAATTCAATAGAACCAACCGTTATTACTCCAAATATGAGCAACTCTGTGCAGACGCCAGCAGCTCAGAATTCTACTCAATCTGGTGGTTCAAGTACTGTACTTACGCCTCCAACTCCACCCAGTAGCACCGTTAACTCGACAGCAAAAAATAACATTTTTTCAAAGTTTTCTAAAATGGGTAAAATGCCAATTATCATAATTGCGCTAGTTCTTATCTTAGGTGGTAGCGCTGGTGCATACTTTGGGGTAATTTTGCCAAATAACCCGGAGTACCTATGGAAAAAATCACTTAGTAATTCGGCAAAAGGCTTAGATAAGGCGGTTGAGTACCAAAAAAACAAAGGTGAAGTTAATGGATATAAATTTTCAGGTAACTTTAAGGGTGAGTTTCAGCAAGCTTTAATTGACGGAAATTTTGAAGGCACAACATATAAAGGTGATGCAGACATAAAAGCAGACTTTGGTGCAGCTGGTAGTAGGATGAATTTAGAGATACTTGCGGAGACCCCTGAAAATGCAGATTATCCTGATTTGTATGTAAGGGTAAAGGGCTTAGAGGCTTTAGGCAGTATTCTTGGCGCATCGGATCCAGAAGTTAGTCAGATATTCAGTACAATAAATAATCAATGGTATACCATAGACCATACGTTATTTAGCCAGATAAGTTCCTCTAGTAAGAGTAATGATAGTAAATCTCCAACCGACCTTACACCTGACGAAATAAACCAGGTTTTAATTGCGATTTCAGATACAACCAGTCAGTACTTGTTTTCTACCGAAACCGATAAGGCTGTACTGGTAGTACAAGAAAAAGTTGGTGCCGAAGAGGTTGACGGTCGAAAGATGTATCATTACAAAGTCAGTATAAATAAAGAAAACTACAAGGAATACTTGAACGCACTCAAAGATGCTCTAAAAGCCACACCATTAACAAAAGTAAGTGGTCTTGAAGATTTAGATAAACCTTTTGAATCAATGGTAAAGGCAGCGGATAACTTAGATGAGAGTGAAACTGCGGATGTTTGGGTTGATAAGTCCACTAAACTACTCAGAAAAGTACGATTTAGTGATAAGGAAAATAGCAATAATTATGTCGAAATATCCCTCAACTATGATGGAGGAAAAACATATCCATTACAGATATTTGCACAGTCTGGAGATAGCGGTTCAAAAGCTATGTTTGACATGACTCTTTCACTTAACACAGAGTCAAATGAAACATCTCTTGATGCGAAATTTCAAGCTGGAGAGGGTAAAGACCAGTCCAAGATTGAATTAAGTATGAAGCAGCAAGATAATAATGAACAGCTAAATATAACCAAACCCGCCGATGCAAAATCTATTTATGAATTAATTGGTTCCTTTTATGGTGGTTCGCCATCGCCTGTTGGTGGTGATGACTTTGCACCAATACCTCCACTTACTCCAGATACACTAGGAATATTTGACATCAGAAATCTCTAGCTACTGTATACTTATTTAGGTGATCGAAAAGAAAACAATTATTGATGATTTACTAGTTACTTATTTAGATAGTGGTGGTCAAAAAAATGTGGTTCTGATGCTTCACGGTTGGGGAGATTCAGCTTTTACCTTTCAAGATATTTCCAAAAATCTAACAAAAAACTTCAGAACTGTGTGCATAAACTTACCTGGTTTTGGCGGCAGCGATAAGCCGAGATCGGTTTGGGGTCTTGATGACTATTCCCAAGTAGTATCAAAATTTATTGCCAAGCTAAGAATTGAGCCATACTCGATAATTGGCCACTCAAACGGAGGCGCTATTGCTATAAGAGGTGTAGCTAACGGTAATTTACGTTGTTCAAAGTTGATTCTTATCGCTGCTTCTGGAGTGAGAGATATATATCAAGGTAAGAAGAAAGTATTGAGGATGGCTGCCAAAGCTGCAAAAGTTGTTGTTGCTCCACTTCCTTCAAAGACCAAAGAAAAACTTAAGAAACGGGCTTATAGAACAATAGGTTCAGATATGTTTGTTGCAGAAGATATGCAGGAAACTTTCAAAAAGATTGTGACTGATGACGTGCAATCTGATGCAACTAAGATCAAGGTACAGACTTTACTAATATATGGCAGTAAAGACGAGGCAACACCCGTTAAGTTTGGGCGGCTATTCGCTGCAAAAATTACTAATAGCAAGCTCGAGGTAGTTGATGATGCTAATCACTTTGTTTTTAATGACAAGCCAGAACAAGTTGTCGATTTGATCAAGGACTTTCTAGTATGAAATTGTTGAGATATTTTTACCTAAGTTCACCTTATAAGCTAGTTTACATGTTACAACAAC
>JAGQNP010000072.1 GCA_020428005.1 Candidatus Saccharimonadota bacterium | reverse complement strand
GTCGTGAGTGTTGCTCATGACGGTACAGATGCACAAGGAAATGTACCGCCTGAACTACAACATATGCTAGGCCTCCTACCGCCCACACCAAACACTGGCACGGTGCCTAAATTAGCATCACATCCGAAAGCCGAGAGCCTTCTCACTATCCACGCTATGAGGCACTTTGAGGGTAAAGACCCTATTGATGGCAAAATAGGCGGTAGCTATTACTGGTCATGGGCTGAAGGCACTATAAATAACGGTGCGCGCGGGCTCGCCGTCCACTGGAGCCCTGGCGACGGTCGGGTGTACTTGTACCACTTCGGTGTCGGCGTTCGTGGTGACCTCTTAGGTGTCCGTCCCGAGGTGAGAGGTTAGAACTTTGGACCCTCGTCCTTCTTTTTCTTTGGATCTTTAGAAAATAGGGGGGAATATAGGGGGTGGAGATGGGGGGTTGGAAGAAGACTAACCACGAGTTCATGGGCTTCAAGCAATAGTTTTCATCTCTGCAATGCTCCCGCTCTTACCTCGTTTATACTTACGTGTTTTTTGTTTCTTTTCAGGGACATCCTCCACTTCTTCGACATCCGACTCCACAGGTTTAGCAAATCCAAATACCTCACGAGAAGCTTTCTTGACCTCTTCTGCAACACTTAAGTCTGGTTTGGTATCAAGAAGCACAGTTTCGCCAGACATAGGTTCTTGAGCCTCTATTGCAGAAATACGACAATAGAACGTATAGGCAGGTAGATGAGATAGTTCTCCCTCCGACACGTAAGGTTTAAACAAAGGTAGAATGAGTCGTTCATCGGCGGGGCTACCTGTACGGAATGTTATAACAGTACCTACGTTTGCTAATACTATGTCTACTAGTCGTTGGTCAGCTTGTTGCTGTGTAGACTGTTCAGCCATAATGAGGAATAACTTATACTTTCTAGCCTCGCTGAGCATTTGCACAAAACTCATTGTCGCGAAGTTTTGGAACTCATCGACATAGAGATAATAAGGTACACGATTTCCTTGTAGTACTCTTGCCCTGCGCAGCGCTGCTAGTTGGAGCTTAGCTAGTATCGTCACACCAAACAACATAGACGTATCTTCACCAAGAAGTCCTTTGGAGAAATTACAGATAATAATCTTCTTTTCATCCATAGCTGTATCAAAGTTTACCGTTGATACGTCTTGTTCTAGCATACGCCGTGCACTAGCGGAGAAGAGGAATCTTCCGATCTTAGCAGTAATACCTGCCGCCATTTTAACTCTTTGCATCTCTCCTGCTTTACCAAGTTCGTTTTTCCAAAATATCTTCAAGTCTTCATCTTCAAGTCTATTGACTACACCTTTGCGATACTTAGCATCATTTAGCAGTCTAAAGATAGTAAACATATTAGCGCTTTCCATCGTAAGCGCTGTTTGTATAGTATTTCGGAGGACATATTCAATACGATGACCACCGTTATCGTCTTCAGAGAATATTTTACGTAATACTGAGACAGTAGACTCTGTTACTAAATCCTTCTCTCGCAGTAAATCATCTCCCGTGAGTCCCTGGGGTAGTTCAAGTAGATTGATACCAACAGGTCGTGACAGATCATCTGGATTAATATAAATAACGTCTTTAATTCGCTCTGGAGGTATATAGCCCAATATCTCTTCTGCTAAGTCTCCGTGCGGATCAACGACCGCTAACCCTCGTCCTTCAAGAATATCTTGTACTATCTGATACTTCAGTAGTGTTGTCTTGCCGTTACCAGTACCACCAATTACGTACATATGTCGTTCACGTTCATTTGAAGTTAAGCCAATCTGTGTCTGAGTACCGTGATGTTTATTTACTCCAACCATAACGTCTAACTTGCGTCCGTCTTTCAGTGATAGCGGAGCCGCTAATGTTTTACTCAAAGATTTGACAACATTATCTGTTTTTCCAGATAGTGAATGAGGAAAGTGAAATAGTCCTGCTAATTCATTGGAGGATAAATAGTTAGGTTTAAATACAGGAAACAGTAGCCTTCTTTCAGTACACATCTTCACCAACTTCGTAACAAGAGGATGTATTCTTCGGTGAAGCTTAAGTGATTGGTAACTTGGTACATCGAATAATCCTAGCGCCGCTTGAATACTACCTTTTAAATCTTTTAGCTCGTGTTTATCAACTTTGAATGCAATCCGTATATCCGTAGCAAACAGTGGACGCTTCAATTTTTCGCTAACTGATTCAACGACTTCATGTTCAAAGTAACTCAAAGTTCTAACTGGTTTGTCGCCTCTGGCTATCTGCTCTTTGTATTGTAAGTCCTTCCGAGCGCTTGCGATACTCTGCTGTGAACGTGATTGGTGGTCATATGTCATTGATGCCGCATCTGCTACCCAAAATAACAAACTGTTGATTAATTGCACGACTGGCGAGAATATAAACTTATTAGTTCTCGACTCAGGCATGAAAGCATCATTGCGGAGAATCTTATTTCTAATTAACTCAGCGGACTTGAGACGAACAGGTTTTATAACAAGTTGGAACATTATTCGCTCATCTTCTTTAAGTTTTGTCATAGCATTCGTCACATAACTAAGCGGATCGTGCATATCTAGAAATTCTTG
>JAGQNP010000071.1 GCA_020428005.1 Candidatus Saccharimonadota bacterium | reverse complement strand
ATAGCTCTCCTTTTCTAATGGAGTGGGTGTATAGGAACGTATTTAATGGAGGGAATACAAGTACTACTGCCAGCAATGGCGCCCAGTACCCGAAACCCAAATGTAGTGGGTTAACTAGTTTGTTATTAACAATCACGATGGTTGCTAAGACCGGCAACGCTGCGCACTGTACCAAAAAACCATAGGTAAAGTGATGCAATTTACTGATTGCATGCTTTTCAATGGGGCGACGTGTCGCCACCAACACGGCACTAAGCAGTGCCCAAAAAATCCACATTATTTTTCTTTCTTTTACTTTATTATTTGAAGAGAATTGCGCCCAAAGGCGGTAACTTAATGGCTATACTAGCATAAGTATTAAGAAATGTCAACATACTTTTTCTGCTACAATTAGCCTATGTATAGGTTTATTTGGAAGATTAAATTATCAGATAACGTTACTGACGATGAATTCATCAAACACTGGCATGACTCTAGCGCTATTTTACAAGAATTCCCTGGAGCTAGAGGCACACTCATTCACAAAGCCCGCGACGAGGACAGAACCTACTTTTTAGTAGCACAGTGGGAATCACAAGAAGCAAGAGACAAAATGCAGGCTGAAATTAACGCTGGGGAGACTGAACGCGCGCAAAGGTGGCAGAAGTTCCCTAAGAACGAAACTTTTGGTGAACATCAAGCACGGTTTGCCGGTGAAGAAATCGGCTCTGTCCTGCCTGAGTAGTCCATATTTACAGCATTTGATACAATAAAGTTACCAAATAGTAAAAACAAAAGGACTAAAATGGAACCATCCAAGCCAGAAGATAATAAAACTCCAACTGAAGGGTATGTATGGGGTGATGAAGACTCGTCACCCGAACAATTACCAATAGAATCAGCGCCAAGCGAATCAGGCTCTCCCACTGGTGATCAGCTTCCTATTGAACCGAGAGATCCAAATGGTGGCGCAGATCCTGACGAAGAGTTGCCAATCAAGTAACGCTTATACCTGTAGACATCAACCGTATATTTCTTTCCAGAAAACTGCGCTAGGCACGTATTCGCTTATATGCTCGTCGAGGTTAGCAAGTAACTGTTCTTTGGGTACCCATTTTATTTGTGCAACTTCATCCGTCTTAAGCTTAAATTTTTCAACGGGTTGGTCGATGGTTGTTTGATAGAAAGTAAACATTCGGCCAAACTCACCCTGTTTTTCCCAGAATAGTCGCTTATCTACTTCTTGTGGCTCAAAATCTGTCAGTCCAATTTCTTCTTCAGCTTCTTTAACAATGTTTGATAGGTAGGTCTCATGTGATTCAACTGTACCAGCTACTGCCGGCCCCCATAGTCCAGGACCAATCTTTTTCGTTAAGGCTCGCTGTTGTAGCAGGACATTGCCTTTACCGTCCTCAACCCATAGCACGGAAACCCTAACAATGTCTTTTGAAGTGAGTTTACTCCTTGGCTTGGTCGCCAGCTCTTTGTCATTTTCATCGACAACAGTAACTAGATCTCTCATGACAGTGTAGCCTTAATGTTGTTAATTAATTTTTGTCTGTAATCACCTGTAAAGTCGTGATTGGCAGCTTGCTTAATTAGCGTGACTTTATTGGAAAGACCAGTGAAGTCTGTGTTCGTCAGCACTTCGTCTTGCGTAGCAGTAATTATGCTAAGTTCAGTTACTTCACCGAAAGCATTGTAGAGTTCAATGGGTTTTATGCCTTCACGGCTTTTCCAGTAGTCTTCTTTAATCGTGGTTGTTGACCCATCCCGCCTAGGCATATGAATTGTCCCATCTTCGTCCGTAACAGTATCTGGTCTCATGGAGTATATTTCTTTCTTCTCAAGACCCAGGAACTGAGCTGGCGGTGCAAGTAAGATAGCTTTGCGTATTCCCTCAGGCTTAGCAATACTGGTAGCCACACAACCCTGTGAATGCGCAATGATATCAATTGTTGCATATGGATAGTTTTGCTTTATGGACTCAATCTGTTGATTAAGCATGGAAGCCTGTTCGTCGAGTGGCCGAGCAGTAAGCGTGTTCGTTTGCACATCAAACTCATTGAAATCAAACATGACGTGTTCTGCGTCTGGAAAAGCTTTTGCAATGTCAGTAAATAAACCTCTATCGTCCTTGCGAACGCCAAACCCATGGGAGTAGATAATGATGTGTTTAGTCATTCCCCGCAGCCTCTTCAAGCTTAATGTCTGACAATCTCTCAACTAATTGATTGGCAGTAGATAAATCTTGGGCATGCTTATTACCAGCGCGAACACCAATGACATACATACCAGCGTTTTTACCAGCCTGAGCACCATTCTTGGAATCTTCAACTACGATGCATTCTTTCGGCTCAACACGAAGACGTTCAGCTGCCATTAAATAACATGCCGGGCTTGGCTTCTTGGTTTTGAAACTATCTTGAGTCAATACAAGGTCAAATATATTCTCCCAGCCGTGCTTCTTGACTACTGCCTGCGCCTGACTGTCGTTGCTAGCTGTAACAATTGCAAGTAAGTATCCTCGACTCTTTGCATCGTGAAGTAGTTCATCTACACCAGGGAGCTTATCCGCAACAGTAATAGCCGATTCGTAATTAATAAAGAACTGCTCAATAAACGGTTCTGACTCAATACTCGGATACTTAGCTGTTAG
>JAGQNP010000070.1 GCA_020428005.1 Candidatus Saccharimonadota bacterium | reverse complement strand
GAGGTTGCCGGTTCGAGCCCGGCCTCCCGAGCCAAACTAAGAACGGACCCTTTTTGGGTCTGTTTTTAGTTTTGCTAGAAGCAGGGGGCGAACCGGGTTGGCCTGAAAGGCCCGGTTCGGTGAAGTGCAGTGAAGAAAAGAAAGCATCCGCCGGCTAGCGGATATTTTCTTTTCGAGCAAGCGGAAGAGCGTAGCGACGCACGACCTCGTTCGCCTTCTAAACTTTAGTGCAGTAGGCCCGAGCTAAGAAATTCTAACCGTTTAACAGAGTTGATAAGCCTCTGTTATTTATTTCTTCGGTCTGCCTGGGGTTATTCTATCTCCATTTGGATGGAAACAGGTAGGAGGATTACTCTCTTGCGTAGAGCCACCAGCGTCTACGCATTTCTGATAATCACCATTGCTCCATGTTGCTCCTCTTTGCCAAAACATGAATAATCCAATTCCTAAAACTAATGCAACCGCTATTGCTATGTACATTTTCTTCATTGGTAAAATTATAGCATTACGCTGTATGTCAGGATTAAGTCAATATTTCCTTAATTTGAAGTAATCTACTTTTATCAAAGTCTACACATGCGGTTCGCAATGTGTCTGCCAGTGTGAGCCAAAAGAAATGAGTCGAGCACTTATGTTCGGCTCTTTTCTTTTTACACGGAACGTGAGGGCTTAAACCGGAGTTAGGTTTGATAATTAGTCACATCTCACATCATAAGCGGGTGGCTAGTTTTATATATGATGGGATGAAACCGAAGCTAAGATCCAGCTTCCTGACCGGAAGGAGAAAACGCCTTCAGAGCCGTCCCGATTCCCAGATTAAAATACCGTGTGAATGCTGTCGCGATGATATTAAATTTGATAATTATTTTTGCTAAAATTTTCTTATGGAAATATTGAAGTCTATCAATCTTGCTATACGATTCATGTTAGAAATATGCACACTAATTGCGACGGGAATGTTTGGATTTTCATTATCCAAAAATATCATCCTAAGGGTTGTGCTTGCAATTGTATGTACTGCGATAATTGCTGTCATTTGGGGTTTATTTGTTGCACCAAAAGCTTCCCAACGTATTGAATTGCCGTGGAGAATACTTTTAGAGATGGTTGTTTTTGGTATTGCCACAATGTCCCTGATTAGGACCAACCATGTATATTTAGCTATGGTTTTCGCAATAGCCGTAATTATTAACCAAATTTTACTTTTAATTTGGAGACAATAGATGCAAGTAAACTCTAGGTCTCCGGTAAGATTTACAGGCAAAATAGATATTGCAACACCAATTAAAAAAGTTTGGGCAATTATGTCAGACATTGAAAAATGGCCAGAGTGGAACCATGATATAAGTTCGGCAAAATTACTTGGTAAATTAGAACCTGGTACGTCTTTTGTCTGGAAGGCCGGTCCAAGTACTATAACCTCTCTTATCAAAGAAGTTACGCCTAACAAGACCATGTCTTGGACGGGTAAAACTATGGGTATACGCGCAACGCATATTTGGCGTTTGGAGCAAAACGGCAATGGCACCAGGGTAACTACGGAAGAGTCTTGGGACGGGTTAGTAGCTAAAATAACTAAACCGTTGAGTCAAAGAACTTTAGAAAAATCGATAAAATCGGGCCTTAAGATGCTTAAGGATTTTTCTGAATCAATATATAATGTTAACCAAAATGAGGAGAAGTAATATGACAGATAAAGAAAATGGCAATAAAGTCAGACAACGTGAGCCTAAAATAGTTTGGGGGATAATTCTTATCATTTTAGGTATAATCTTTTTAATTCAAAACATCTTACAAGTTGATGTGATGCAGTACTTTTGGCCTGTAATTTTAATAGCGCTGGGTATAGGTGCGATTTATGGAAGGAGATAATCGATAGCTATGTTTAAGAAACGCTCAATGAGTATTTTTATTATATTAGTATTCTTACTCCCCTGGTTTGTATGGTGTACCACAATTGCGCAGCAGCATGCAATAATTTCTTGGCATGTTCCACAATCGCTCGCATTCTGGATTGGAATAACGTTTGCGGTCTACATTTCTGCCGCACTCAGCGGCGGCAAGAAAGCGGTAAAGGACCTGTTGAGTCGTATTGTTCGCGTTAAAGTTCAATTCAAGTGGTATGTTATTGCGCTATTTTTAGTACCAGCAATCTCTGTGGTAACTATGGGAATTTTTAAGCTTTTCGGTGGTGAATTATTGGTTGGTAAAGATATCACTACCGCGAGCCTACCTTTTGTGTTCTTGGTAGAGTTTTGGTTATTTTTAATAACAGAAGAGTCAGCTTGGCGTGGCTTTGCTCTGCCTCGACTGCAGTCCAGATACACACCGCTTAAAGCTAGCGTTATACTTGGCACAATATGGGCTATCTGGCATATTCCACTCTTCTTAATAACCGATTCTTTCCAATCATCTATTCCATATGTGGGGTTTTTTGTATCAACAATTGCAACATCCATAGCTATTACATGGCTGTTCAATAACTCCCGAGGTAGTGTATTCCTTACAGCTATCTTTCATTCTAGTACAGATGTCGCTATTGGTTACTTGGGAGTTATGTCAGGGAGTCGGGGGCTTTTTTGGTTATTTGTTGCATTCCAAGTGACTGTGGCTATAATCATGGCAAGCGGAAAGAAATTTAATCAACCTGTCAGAGAAAACTCAGATCTCGCTTACAAAATAAGCTTCTAATAGCGTATGAGCCAACAAAAAAATCAGACTTATGTAGCTAAGGGGGTGGACCGAATT
>JAGQNP010000006.1 GCA_020428005.1 Candidatus Saccharimonadota bacterium | reverse complement strand
GTTCAGTGCCTTAATTTTTACAATGAATACTTTGACATACCCTATCCTCTAGAAAAGTGCGATATGATAGCACTTCCTGATTTTGCAAGTGGTGCCATGGAAAACTGGGGCTGCATAACTTACCGAGAACAATGCATGTTGGTCGACCCAAATAATACATCTGTATCAACAAAGCAGTATGTAGCAATGGTAGTCGCCCATGAACTAGCTCACCAGTGGTTTGGAAATCTCGTTACAATGCGATGGTGGACAGATCTTTGGCTCAACGAAGGATTCGCTAGCTGGATAGAATATATGGCAATCGATCACATTTTTCCAGAATGGCAAATGTGGACACAGTTCGCTGTTGATGAACAACACCGTGCTTTTAAGCTTGATGCCTTGGAAAACACTCATGCAATAGAAGTACCCATTCACCACCCCGACGAAATTCGAAGTATCTTTGATACTATCAGCTATAGCAAGGGCGCCAGTGTGTTGCACATGTTACATGCCTATCTGGGCGCAAAAGACTTTAGGGATGGACTTAGGCATTATCTAAGGAAACATGAGTACGGCAACACTGACACCGTTGACTTGTGGGAAGCACTGGAACACATCTCTAAAAAACCCGTAAGGCAGTTCATGGATAGCTGGACTACTCAAAGTGGTTTCCCTATTATTAGTATTGATACTAGTAATACTAAAACTACGATCAGCCAAGAACGATTCTTTATTAACCCAAAGCACGATAAATCCCCAAAAACATTATGGCCAATATCACTTCAGGCAAATGTCAAAGATTTACCCGAAATCATGGACGAGACATCAATCAGTATTAATGGCCATATGACTAGTCTAAAGCTCAACCAGTCACAAACGGGGTTTTATAGAGTTGACTATGATATTGAGCAGCTTGCTGAGTTTGGCAAACTAGTAAAATCTGCCAAGCTAACACCGATTGATAGACTTGGGATTTTGAGTGATGCTTTCGAATCAGCAAAAGCAGGCTTTACGCCAACTATAGAAGTATTTAAATTCCTTGATTACTTTGGTGACGAAGACAATAACGCAGTATGGGATGTTATTGCGACCGGAATAGGAGCCACTAGAACTGTTATGGATGATGAACAATTGCGTGAGGATATGAAATCATACATAGCCTCTCTAACTTCAAAACAGTACAAACGTTTAGGTTGGAAGCAACTTGATAATGAAAATTACTTTGATACTTTACTACGTCCAACTATTTTAGGTTTAAGCACTGGTGCCGACGTAAGCGAGGCCGTCAATACAGCATTAGAATTATTTGATAAATCGAAAACTATTGACAATATAGAGCCCGACCTACGCTCACTAATATTGGCAACGGCGGTACGACTTCGAAATGACAACAAAACCTTTGATAAATTATTCAATATGTACCAATCTAGTAACCTGAGTGAAGAAAAAACAGTTTTAGCTGCAGCTTTGTCTAGCTTTAAATCTCCAAGATTGTACAAAAAGGCACTTGGAATTATCAAAACTGATCATGTTAGACCGCAAGACATAAGTTATTGGGTAGTGTACAGTTTCTCTAATCGGTTTGCTAAAAGAGAAACTTGGGAGTGGATGACAAAAAATTGGAAATGGCTTGAAAAGATTATTGGAAACGATTTGAGCTTTTATAGATTCCCGTTATACGCTGCAAATGCTTTTAGTGATGATAAGTTCATTCCAATTTATAAGAAATTTTTCGCAAAATACAACTCGTCAGCTCTTGACAGGTCAATAAAGCAAGGTGTCGAGACTCTCGAGTGGCAATCAGAGTGGAAAAAACGTGACATCCAGTCGATCAAACAGTTCTTTACAATGAAATAAAGCTTTTGTTTACATAAGAGCTAAATGTTAGGATATCGCTATGTCTGAAATAGAACCTTCACATCTGCTTGCTCCTAGACCCAAATATTATGATTTTGTCATGCACACAGTCGTGCCATCGATAATTTGGAAAATGGGTGGACTAGAGCAACGAGGTGGTGAAGTAATTAATGATATCTCTGGACCAATTATAATTGCACCAAATCATAGACATTTTAACGATACATTTGCTGTTCATCAGGCAGTTTACGATGCTACCATAGAACAAACTCAGATGTACTCAATAGCAAAAGACGAACTTAGAACAGGTAAGTTTGCTCGAATCAAGGAAAAATTTATTGAATGGGGTGGTGGAATATTTGTAGATCAAGAAGCGACTACGATACCTGTAGAAACAGAAGAAAAAATTGATAATGTTCTCAGGAATAATGGCATATTGTTAATTTTTCCTGAAGGAACCAGAATGTCAGGACCTATTATTGATTTAAAAAAACCAAAGGGAGTGCCTCGACTTGCCGCTAAAGCTGGCGCGACTGTAGTACCTGTAGGAATAGGTGGAACCGAAGTAGATGAAGCTGGCAAGCACGGACCGTACAGGGTTGTATTCGGAGAACCAATTGAAATTGAGGCTGCTCCAGGTGTTCCAAATAACATACCTGACATTGAAAAAAACAAACTCCAGCGTAAATCAGACAGAATCATGGTGGCAAATGCTCGTATGCTAAGAGATGTTCTGACAGGTCACATACAAGAAGTTTTTGATGAGGCCCAATCATGGAGCAATTCTGATAGATAAAAAATACTTTACGATATGTCTGTAACGAAATTTGACACCGTAAAATCATTACCGCCAACTTCAATTGCAGCTAACTGATACTCACCGTGCCAATTATGCGACGCAATCCACATCTCTGCCGCGAAAGTCATTTGTTTTAGTTTTTTCGGTGTTATGTAGTCCAGTCCTGTACCATTATTACTTGATCTACGGTATTTAACCTCAATAAAGAATATACAATTGTCCTTACTTGTAATAATATCAATCTCACACCAGCGAGTTTTCCAATTAATTTCTAGTGTCCTATACCCATTTTTTTCTAAATATTTCACTGCAAACTCTTCAGCATCATGTCCATGCTGGTAATTACTTGACATCTAGTAATTCCTTTATGGGTTTATAACTTTTTCTGTGTATCTGTGTAACACCATATTGTTTTAGTGCATTGATGTGAAACCTTGTACCATAACCAACATTAGCTTCAAATCCAAATTGTGGAAACGATCTGGCTAAAATATTCATTTTATTATCTCGTTGAACTTTAGCAACAATACTAGCGGCACTAACTACTGGATGTTTATCATCGGCATTAATGACTGCCATTGAATGAATATATTTGTCGCCACAATAATTTACGTTACCATCAATTATTATTTCTTCACCATAAGTTGCACCAATGTTCAATAAAGCTCTCTTTACTCCTATCCTCATAGCCTCAGTTAGCCCAAAGTTATCAATTTCAAACGGTTCTACCCATCCTTCTCCAATGTCGCAAGTTTTGCTTACTTCCTTTGCGAATACTTCACGTTGTTTTTTAGAAAGAAGTTTAGAGTCTCTGAGGCCTTTGGGCATTTTGGTATTACTTCTTAAAGCCACGACCAACAGAGGCCCAGCCCAAGCCCCTCTACCAACCTCATCAATCCCAATTTGACTTTTCACTATGCAGTAATAATAACAAAAACCACCTTATTTCAGGTGGCTATGTAATATTTACAAAAAATTACTGCTCGGATTTTTCGCCTTTGTCTAGCTTATCTTCGCTGGTTGAATTTTCACGATTGGCTAGCATTTCCTCAACTTTTGCTGATTCTTTAGCCTCAGCTTCTGCTTTTTTGGCTTCTTCAGCAGCGTGTGCCTTTTTAGCTTCTTCATGCATTTTGGCTTCTTCAGCTTCTGCTGCCTCGTCCTGAACAGCATTTACACCTTCACGATCAAAGTCAACATTACTTAACCGCGCGGACTTACCTGTACGTTCTCGCATATACGTAAGGTAATTACGGCGGACTTTACTCCTCTTCGTAACCTCAACCTTAACTACAAGTGGGCTATGCATGAGAAAGCTTTTTTCAACACCCACACCACTAGATATACGACGAACGACTATTCTACTCGATAGGCTATTTTTCTTATCAACACGAATAACCATACCCTGAAAAATCTGGATTCTTTCTTTACTGCCTTCCTTAATTTTTTGATGAACTTTAACAGTATCCCCGGGTCGAACATCGACAACCTGAGACTTTTTATACTTTTGTTCAATCTTGTGGATAACTGAATCCATGACCAAATAATCCTACACTATTTTTAACAGAGATGCAACTACCATTATTTGGTTCTACGAAAAGGAATAATGTTGCTCGATGGTGAATCTAGCTCATTTGACTCAAGAATTACCCGATTGCCAATAACTGGTATTGCCTCTGAATACCTCTTTGTGTCAATAGGCGACAAATCGCTTCCTTGACAGTCTATAACGACCTCAGTTGCCTGATCGGGTGTGGCTGTTGTATCAAGAAAAAGCAATTCTTCAACTTCTTTTTCGATGTAACTACTCATGAATGACTAACTCTCTATCTTCATTTTTAACAACAAAAAATTATTATACATGAGTGTTATGATAAATCTATGACAAACTTTAATGAAGAAGCATTAAGAAAGCACAAAGAACTAAAAGGTAAAATTGCCCTCTCGCTTAAGGATAGCCTGTCCACCCAAGATAAATTGAGCACTTACTACACACCTGGTGTCGGTGCAGTTTCAAGTTATGTAGCTAAACATCCTGAAGAAACTCGTAACTATACGTGGTTAAATAATTCTGTAGCAGTAATCAGTGACGGCTCGGCTGTACTCGGTCTTGGAGATATTGGACCATACGGTGCCCTACCTGTAATGGAAGGCAAAGCAATGCTTTTTAAACACTTTGCCAATATAGATGCCGTACCCATAGTAATTGATGTCCATTCAGCTGACGATATAGTAAAAACAGTTGAAGCAATTTCGCCTAGTTTTGGTGGCATTAACTTGGAGGATATTGCTGCACCGATTTGTTTCGAAGTAGAGGAACGACTTAAGAAAAAATTAGGCATTCCGGTTTTTCATGATGACCAACATGGTACCGCTATCGTGGTTTTAGCAGGCCTCATTAATGCAATGAAGATAGTTGGTAAGGACTTGTCTTCCTGCAAAGTGGTAGTTGTTGGTGCGGGAGCGGCTGGCACCGCCATAATAAAGTTATTGGATATCTACGCGAAGCCAATAATATTGGCGGTTGATAGCAAGGGAATAGTGAGTAAGAACCGTGGCGACCTCAACCCTGAAAAGCAAAAATTGTTAGAAATAACCAATCCGAAAAATCAATCTGGAAGTTTAGAGGTTGCTCTGAAAGATGCTGATATTTTTATAGGGGTTTCCAAGGCAGGATTATTAAACAAAGAGTTAGTCAGAAGTATGTCAAAAAATCCTGTCATATTTGCTATGGCAAATCCAGTTCCCGAAATAATGCCTGAGGAAGCAATTTTGGCAGGTGCAGCTGTCATCGCGACTGGTAGATCAGATTTCCCCAACCAAGTAAATAATGCATTAGCTTTTCCGGGAATTTTCCGCGGCGCTTTAGACAATAAGGTTGTTAAGATAACAGATCGACACAAAATAGACACAGCAAAAGCAATCGCTAATTTAGTTGATAAACCAAGTTCAGAATATATTATCCCATCCGTACTTGACAAAAGACTGGTGTCGGAAATAGCAAAAGTAATTATCTAGCCGACAACTCTATATACTTCTTCAAGAGTCGTATGACCAGCACAAACCTTAAGTATGCCGTCTTGAAGCATGGTACGCATACCACTTTTTATAGCCGCCGCCTCAATCTGTTGAGCAGAAAGGTTGGTTTGTCCAGATTCAAGAAGTTCTCTTATTGGCCCATGCATAATGAATTGCTCTCTGAGTGGAACTTGACCAACAAAACCATATGGGTTTTCAGCTGAACTGCCAGGTTTATACAATGTAATATTGTCTAGATTCGGACGTTCAACCCCCTCAGGCAGAGTATTAATAACTTCCCAGAGTTTCGCTTTTGTTGCATTATCTGGCTGATAAGGCTGTTTGGTGCCCTCATCCAAAAGCCTTACCAATCTTTGTGCCATTACTAGCCTAATGGCGGAAACAAACAAGGGGTTCTCGCCAACAACGTCCATAATTCTGGTCAAAGCAGCAGAAGATGACGAAGCATGAAATGTTGCAAGTACTAGGTGTCCAGTCAATGATGCCTGAAGTGCGGTCTTTGCAGTGTCCATATCACGTATCTCACCAACCATTACTATATCCGGATCTAGTCTGAGTATTGCGCGCAACTTATTAGCAAAAGCTGTACTATCCTGCACTCCTTGACTAGTAACAGGTATCTGAGTAATTCCAGGAAACTGATACTCAACTGGGTCTTCTATGGTGATTATTTTGCGCTCTTCTGTATTTAGAGTATTCAGTATTGAGTATAAGGTGGTTGTCTTCCCCGAGCCTGTTGGCCCAACAACCATAACAAGCCCACTGGGCTTCATAATTATATCGTCGACAATTTTTCGCTCTTCAGTTGATAGTTTCAGTTTGTCAAGATTATACATATCGGAGTCCATGTTGAATAAACGCATAACAATATCCATACCGTTAACGGTGGGGACAGTTTCCAAACGTAAATTAATGTCAACTTGAGACCCATCTTCCATAGAAATATGTTGAGATATGTGTCCCTGTTGAGCTTCCTGTGATGAAGTTGAAACATCGCCCGAGCTAGCAATTGCAGAGATTAATATTCGGTATTTTTCAACGCTTAACTTAGCTACTGGGTGAAGTACACCATCAATTCTAAAACGCACACGTACATATTCTCGCTGTGTTTCAATGTGAATATCTGAAGAGTTTAATTTATGGGCCTGTTGGACCAGATACCCAAGCATATCATTAGCTTTAACTTGCTCAAGAACACTTGAGACACTAGCAATTGTCTCTTCACTTCCAGCCTGCGCGACTGTTATATCATGATAGACTACTTGTTTTGGGGGATTATATAGCCGCATATATTCCCGATAGCCATTGTCGGAAATTAGTGCAAAAGTTACCTTTTGATCTAAAAATCTATTGCGAAGTTCTGTCATTGTTTGTTGCGAAGTAGTATTTGTAACTCCAAACAATATGCTGTGCTCTGTTGATTTAATAGGTATTGTTCTCAACAGTTGTAGCTCGTCATTAGTCAATACATCCTTATATAATTCCCTCTGGTCAACTGGAGTCTGTGATGTATCAAAATACTCGAGCCCGAGTATTCGAGCCCTTCTTTCGGTATTAATTTCTTCATCACGTCTTGCGTCTTGAGACATACCTTCATATTAAAGCACAAGCGTATGCTTGATTAAAGTTAATGTTACACTTGTTTCATGTATCGACAGATAGCTGTTGTAGCACACAATATTAGAAGCATTCACAATGTTGGTTCCTTAATGAGAACTATAGATGGACTCGGCATACAAAAATTATACTTAACTGGCTACACTCCATATCCTCAGAAAAAAGACGACCAAAGACTCCCTCACGAGTACATAAAAATTAACAAACAAATAAACAAAACAGCACTTGGGGCAGAACTTAACATAAATTGGTCACATTATGATGGGGCAATTGACGTTTTGCTAGAAAACTTGAAAGAAAAAGGTTATCAAGTTTGCGCTTTAGAGCAATCAAAAGAGTCAATAAAACTAACTGACTATGTACCGCCGGAAAAAATAGTCTTAATTTTAGGAAGTGAGATTAAGGGAATTGATCCTGCTATATTAGATATATCAGACGTAGTTGTAGAAATTCCGATGCTTGGCTTAAAAGAATCTTATAATGTAACCCTTGCGGCAGCTATGACACTTTACAGCTTAAGGTTTTGCCACGACTAGCACATTTTAGTACAATAAAGTTTGTGAAAAAGCCAATACAAACAAAAAATGCCTCACATAAAAAGCGGTTCGGAAATCACCAAAAAAGAACGAGAAGCTTTCATGATACATACCTACCGTACCTACCTATGACCTTCATATTATTCTTGAGCGTATTTATTAGCGGATATTCGCCTAAAAGCCCTGGTACTCTGGCTTATGCAACTGAAATGAGCCAGCAAAGCCTACTTAATTCAACGAATTCACAGAGAGCCAGTAATGGCAAGTCTGGTCTCACTCTAAATAATCAACTAAGTAGTGCCGCTCAAGCAAAAGCGAATGATATGGTTGCGCGCAACTACTGGTCGCACAACACACCTGACGGGCAGGAGCCCTGGGTATTCGTGAACGGGGCTGGCTATAGTTATATAAAGGCTGGTGAAAACCTTGCATATGGATTTGCAACAAGCAGTGATGCTGTTCAGGGTTGGATGAATAGCCCAACCCATAAAGCTAATATGTTGGATGGTGATTTTGTAGACGTGGGCTTCGGCTTTGCTAACAGTAGTGACTATAATAATGCTGGAGAAGAAACTGTGGTTGTGGCTATGTATGGGAAGCCCTATGTTCTGGCTGCGACTCAGGAATCTACTCCAACGGAGCCAACAAATAGTGTGCCGCAAGATCAATCGCCAGCACCACAACCATCACAGGAACCAATAATGGCCAAGCCAGATACAAGCAACAATAGTATAAAAGAGGAAGTGAAACCAAGCGCTGAGACAGAATATACTGCCGAAGTACCTCAATTTGTTGTCGCAAGTGCTAAACCAGTTTCGAGAGTAGAAGCTGTAGCAAACTGGGCATCACCAGCAGTTGTTGGAGCAATTAGTTTCATTACTGGACTACTTATTACGATACTAATCGTTAGGCACAGTGTTCGTATTAAGCACTTGCTTAAAGATAGTCAGAATTTTATTACACACCACCCGCTTATTGACTCAACGATTTTCGCACTGGTAGTACTAGGGATTACACTATCTAGAACGGTTGGGCAAATATTTTAGACTTGTGTTACTGAACGATAACATCATTAGATGAAATTAGTTGTTTTATTTTATCAATCACAAGTCCATCCTCTGAAATTTCAAACGGCAACTTTATAACTTGCCTGTCGCTATTATTACCAATAACCAGCACTACCTCTAGGTTTCCGGGATTCTTATCGATTATATCCCTAAGGCTCGTCAGTGTTGAATGATCTTTTGTGTTGGGAATCTTTATGTATAACCGTTTTTTAGCAACTTTTTCTTCTCTGATAACTTTTTTGGTTGGGATTTTACCTTTTTCTGGAATTTTTACTTTTTTGCCTGTCCCTTTATATCTAATAGCTTGATCGTGTGTTATTTCGTTAATACTATTAGCGATCACTTTTATGCCACCATCATTGTTTTTTGTGCTAATTTTTCCCTTTACTAAGATGACTCTATCCTTCTCTAGTAATTCTAATGACTCGTCGTAAACCTTAGGAAAGACAACTAATTCAATCTCACCACTATGGTCTTCAATTGAAATAAATGCCATTTTTTGACCATTTTTGGTCACAATTTCACGCGTATTGGTTACTATTCCACCTACACTTACTGTCTTGCCTTCATGTTCTTTGGCAATTTTAGCAAGTGGTACTGCCTTTTCCGACAATATTGACTCAAATTCTTGTAAAGGATGACTACTTAAATAAATACCTAGTAGTTCTCTTTCCCATATGAGCTGGTCACGTTTAGATAGACTATCAATGGGCTTACTTAGATTAATCTGGGGCAAATTTTCAGTTGAATCATCATCAACTCCAAAAAGATCAGTCTGACCACTTACCTTTTTCTTGTGTTCTTTACTGGCAAAGGCTATTAGCACATCAAGGTTATGCAAGAGATAATCCCTGCTACCACATCTATCAAGAGAACCCGATTTTATCAGACTTTCCATAGTTTTCCTGTTAACTATTCTGGGATTTATTCGCATAAAAAAATCTTCAATTGTAGCAAATTCACCTTTAGTCCTTGCCGTTAAAATTTCTTCTACGGCACCAATACCCACATTCTTTATTGCTGATAGCCCAAACCTTATTTGTTCCTTGCCTGGAACGATAGCGAATTCAATGAATGACTCATTAATATCTGGGGGCAAAACCTCTATACCCATATTCTTGCACTCTGTGACCTCAATCGCTAGTCTGTCTATATTATCGTAGTCGCTTGTCATAAGTGCAGCCATAAAGGCTTCTGGATAATGAGCTTTTAGATAGGCGGTCTGATAAGATATAAAACCATAACAAGCAGCGTGTGATTTATTGAAAGCATAGTCAGCAAATCCTTCTAAATCTTTCCAAAATTTTTCAACAATTGATTTAGGAACATTATTGCTTACCCCGCCCTCTATAACTTTGTCTTTCATTGTAATCATCATTTCACGAATTTTTTTGCCAACAGCTTTACGAAGGGTGTCAGCCTCGCCACCAGTAAATCCGCACATATCACGAACTATCTGCATAAACTGTTCTTGATAAACCATGACTCCATATGTATCCCTAAGCGCAGGTTCCATAAGCTCATGATCATATAAGACTTTTTCTTTACCATTTTTTCGAGCAATAAACTTATCAGTAAGTCCGGCAGTTAGTGGGCCTGGACGATACAAAGCACCCATGGCGATAATATCTTCAAAAATAGTAGGCCTGAGTTCTCTTAAATATCGCTTCATTCCAGCTGATTCGAGCTGGAATACCCCAGTTGTAGCACCCTTACGGAGTAACTCATATGTTTTTTCATCATCAAGTGGTATTTTATTTATGTCAATTTCTTTATTGTTAACCTTCTTAATAATCCTAAGAGTGTTTTTTATAATGGTAAGGTTAGATAGTCCTAGAAAGTCAATCTTTAACAGACCCAGGTCTTCTATAGGTCCCATCGGGTACTGGGTAGTTACTACGCCTTTTTGCGCCATTTCTAATGGCGTAAATTCAACTATTCTATCTGGTGCAATAACAACACCAGCTGCATGAACTCCATGACTTCGTATAGTGCCATCAAGCTGAACTGCAAGATCGAAAACCTTTTTTGATTGCTCATTGTTCTCATACTCTTCTTTTAGAGCTTGATCGTCGTTTAAGGATTTTTCAAGAGGGATATGTCTACCTTGGACGGGAGGGGGAATCATTTTTGCTAACCTATCTGCTTCTGCATATGGAACCTGAAGGACTCTTGACACGTCACGTACAGCATTTCTTGCAGCCATCCGACCAAATGTTACAATATTTGCGACTCTATCGTCGCCATATTTCTCTACGCAATATTGTATTACCTCATCTCTTCGAGAATCTTGAATATCAATATCAATATCTGGCATTGAGATACGGTCAGGATTTAGAAATCTCTCAAATAGCAAATCATACTTAAGCGGATCAAGCTCAGTTATTTTGAGAGAATACGATATTATTGAACCGGCCGCTGATCCACGACCTGGCCCAAAAACAATGCCATTATCTTTTCCCCAGTTTATAAAATCAGCGATTATCAAAAAATAGCCATTGAAACCCATCTGTTCGATGATTCCAAGTTCGTAGCTTGCCCTATCTACAACATCATCAGGAAGTATTTTTGTCACATCTTTGGGCAACATAGTTTTTGCCTTTGATTCTTCTATACCACAGTATCTCCATGCCAGCCCCTGATAGACTAGTTCTTCAAGATAAGATTTTTCACTGTATCCTTTAGGCACATCAAATTTAGGTATTAAAATCTTGCCCAGCTCTATAGATACTTTACACCTGTCAGCTATTGCTCTTGAATTACTTATTACCTCCGGGTGCTCCTTTCCCCATCTACTAATTAGCTCTTTGGGATCTGTAACGTGTAAATCGAAGTTTTTCAAAGTCATTCTGCTGTCGTCATTCAAAAAGGATCCTGTCTGCACACAAAGCAAAATTTCGTGGGCATCTTGATCTTCATGACTTAGATAGTGCGCGTCACAGGTTAAAACACATTCTATATCCAATTCCTTTGCAAGTCTGAATGTTAATTCTGTAATTTTGACTTGTTCAGTCCAGCTCTTAGGATGCTCTGGATGACCGTGATCTTGTACTTCCAAATAGTACCTGTCACCGAATATTGATTTATACCACTGCACTATTTTCTTTGCTTCTTCATATTGACCCTGTTTTAAGGCATCACCAATTTCCCCACCTATACAACCGCTCAATATTATGAGACCTTGGCTATACTTTTTAAGAAGTGCTTTATCGATCCTGGGTTTATAATAAAATCCATTTAAGTTTGCTTCTGTGCTCAATTTTATTAGGTTTTTATAACCATTATTATCCATAGCAAGAATAATCAAGTGATAGTAAGATTTGTCTTTAGCAGGATCCTTATCAGCCATAGTCCTTGGGGCGACATAAGTTTCCATCCCTATTATTGGTTTTACTTTGTGCTTTGCTGCTTCCTTATAGAATTCCAGCGAACCCGATAAAGTGCCGTGATCTGTTATAGCTACAGCATCCATTCCTGCATTAGCAACAAAATCCATAAGTTGTGGTATCTTTGTCAATCCATCAAGTAAACTATATTGGGTGTGATTATGAAGGTGAACGTAGTCCTTAGAGGACAATGTTTTTGTCATTACTAACAATTCTCCTATGAATGCTTACATTTTATAGGAGAAACTCTGTGATTACAGTTCTATTAATTACAACGTGAGGTTATTTTTTGATAAAATTCTTTAGTCCAGATACTGACGACTGCAAATCTTTAATAGCCTTATCGAGATCAATGTCATCTGCCTCGCCCTCATGGAAGGCACTCATAACTTCTTTTGCTTTTATGGTAGCATTTCTAGCTTTTTCAATAATTTTCTTCGCATCTGTTTTTGCTTTTCCTTTAAGGTTTACTAGCTTTTCATCAGCGGCTTTTATCAAATCTATAGTTTCGGAATGTAGTTTCTTAAGCTTGAGCTCTAATTGACGTTTTGTTTTGACAGCCGCCGTCTTGATATCATTTCTTGTTTCCTTGCCACTTTTTGGTGCAGTTAGCAGTCCGACAACATAACCTAACCCAGCAGCTATTACTACGCCAACCGCAAATTTTTTAGTACTCTTTGACACTATTAATCACCTCCGCTTACTATTAAAACGAACACTATTTACTATTTCGATAATCGTGCCCAAAAATTTCAAGCTTGACAGTGACCTTATAGAATCCTCTACTATCTCTCCAACCTCATCTGCACGATCAGTTATTTTTTTAACAGATTTCAATATTCTAATAACCCAAATAAGACTTATTATTCCTACAACCAAAAAAACCGCCAAGGCCCCAGACAAAAAAATAACAAGTATTTTCTCTGCTTCGTTCATAATATTATTATACAACAGCTACGAAAAAGTGCAAGCTACAGTACTGTGGTCTTTAAAAACTCACGGAACTCGTCTTTTAAATCATCGTGCTTGAGTGCAAAATCTACAACCGTCTTTAGATACTCCAGCTTGTTACCGGTGTCATAGTACTTGCTTTCCTTTAATAAGCAAGCATAGAGATCCTTTCCGTCACGTATCATTGGCTCTAGCACATAAGTTGTTAAATAAAACTCGTCACCTTCTTTAAGCTTTCGCTTAGCCGTTTCAATATATTCAAATATATCTGGGGTCAATAGATAGCCTCCGACACTCCCGAAATTTGACGGAGCATTATTTTTACCTGGTTTTTCAATCAGTCCACTCATCTTCATAATACCTTCTTCAATGTTATCTCCTTGGATAACACCATATCTATCATAGTCAGCGTCTTTGTTGAGAGGTATGCATGGCAATATAGGAGATTTTAGCTTCTTATACAGATCAATCATTTGGAGGTATCTGTTCGGTTTGGCAGTAATGATATCGTCAGCATAAGTGTATATAAAAGGTTCATCACCAATTAAGTGAGCTGCATTCATTATTGGCGTAGTGCTTCCGTATGGCCCTTTTTGTCTTATGTATGCAAAATTTGCTAGATCGGATATATGTTTAGTTTCATCCAACAGTTTTATTTTGCCACCTTGTTTTAGGTTTAGTCTAAGTTCGGCACTCATGTGGTCAAAGTGATCCTCAATTGACCGCTTGTGGTAACCTGTAACAATTACTATGTCTTCTATGCCAGCATCTACTAATTCTTCAACGATATACTGAATAATTGGTTTGTCTACCAATGGTAGCATTTCTTTTGGCATCGCTTTTGTTTGTGGCAGAAATCGAGTACCAAAGCCTGCAGCTGCAATAACTGCTTTTCGTACTGGCTTAATATTCATCATCACGATTGTATCACAGCTTATGTTGCTTGCAGATTTTTATTATTAGAGTAAAATCAAGCCACCATGTCTATGCCGAAAGATCTAGAGATTTTAGGTGGCTATCCGATTCTCGAGCAACTGGCTATTGAGCTTCGAGATGGATACGACCCGCCCATGGATTACCATAATTGGGATGGACATATCCTAAAAGGTTTGATACGTATAAATGAAATACAGTCATCTGGAATGGCCATTGATGTGAATAACTGGTTTGTTGTACGTGCCGCTTATATAGGGCATGATTGGGGGCTAACTAGCACTAAAAAGGATCCTACATTACTGGATAGCTATGATTGCGCTGAGGAAATGGCTGCCGAGAAGACTCGAGACTGCATAATAGAACTTGGTCTAGGAGAAGCTGAGGCTGAGCAAATCTATAGCGGTATATTAGGCACAAACCCAAATTATCCTTGTGAAACCCCGGAAGCAAAAGCTATTTGCCGAGTTGACCTTGGTAATACTGGTGACAGCTTTGAGATATTTTTGCGTAACTTTTTTAGTGTACAGTTAGAGGATAAAAGGATCGACCAACTTTTAATAAATCCTCGATCAGTTGTCGAAAGCACGTGTAATTTTCTTAGACTATACCTAAGGCGTTCTGAGTTAGTTTTGGGGCCCAATGATACTTTTCCTTCTGATATGGAGAAAAATATTCTAGCAATACAAAGTATGGGAACGTCGGCAATCAGGTCTGCAACAGAGCTTTGGATGCAAAGAACAAGAACAACTAGTTAATACCAATTTGTTTCATTATCAATTCTTTTGCTAGGTTAGGATTCGCCTTCCCCCCACTAGCCTTCATTACTTGACCAACTAAAAAGCCAACTGCCTTCATCTCACCGCTTTTCACGTCTTGCGCCGCATTTGAGTTGTCGCCAATAACTTTGTTTACAATCTCTTCTAGTTCTGAAGCATCTGATAATTGTAGTAAATTCTTATCCTTAGCGATCTTTTTTGGATCACCACCGTTAATTATCAATTCACCGACAATGGACTTGGCAGCAGTTGAACTTAATTCGTTATTGGACACCATTTCTGAAAGCCTAATAAATGAATCGATGTCTAACTTTACTTTTTCCCATGTTGATTCACCTGTCGACACAATTGACTGTACTTCAACTGCTAGCCAAACAGCTATACGCTTTGCATTTTCAGTTGATGTCCTACTAATCACATTATGTAAAAATTGAGCGGCATTTATACTGTCTATAAGTGTATCGATTGCAGATTTGTCTAAATTTAATGGCAAAAACTCTTTTCTAAGATTGCTTGGCATAATCGGCATCTCATTTTTAACTCTGGCTATAAACTTATCGTCAAGTACAACCGGTGGTATATCAGGATCTGGAAAATATCTGTAATCATGCGCATCTTCTTTAGACCTTTGGCTGAATGTCTTTTGCTTAACATCATCCCAGCCACGGGTTTCTTGTAAAATTTTCTGCCCTTTTTCTAATAGTTCGACCTGTCTTTTTATCTCGTAATCAACTGCTTTTTCAACGCTCCGAAAACTATTTAGGTTTTTTGTCTCGGTACGTGTACCAAGCTCCTTCGACTTACTGACAGAGACATTAACATCGAAACGCATATTGCCATAATACAGATTAGCATCACTAACATCAGCGTATCGCATTAACAAATAGAGCTCTTTGGAGTAAACTTTTGCTTCCTGAGCCGTATGAAGTTCTGGCTCACTAACAATTTCAAGTAAGGGTGTGCCTGCTCGATTAAGATCGACTAAGCTATAATCCTTACCAGCTGGATGAGTGCTTTTACCAGCATCTTCTTCCAAATGCGCACGTGTAATATTGATTTTCCTAAGCCTGTCATTGATATTTATTTCCACATATCCGCCCAAGATTATAGGCTCATCATATTGAGATATTTGGTACCCTTTTGGTAAATCTGGGTAAAAATAATGCTTGCGATCAAATTTACTAAATTTTTGAGGTGATGTATTAAGTGCGAATGCTGCCCTAGAAGCTAAGTGTACAGCTTCACTATTAAGTACAGGTAAGGCTCCTGGCATTCCTAGGCAAATATGACTTATCAAGGTGTTTGGTTCCGCCTCGCGGGCATCGTTACCAACGCCAGCAAAAAGTTTTGTTCGTGTTTTCAACTGGACATGGCATTCAATACCAATCGTCGGCGTATATTCAGTAATGACATCACTAATTTTCATTGGCGCAAAGCCCCGAGATCTCGCAAAGCTTGGCGATAAGCTACGAGAGCTTCCTTTATGTCTTCCTCACGAATCCTTTTTACTTCCCCAGATAAAACCTTTTTATATAGATTGTGCGCAAACCATATACCATCATTATCGGTAAAAACCTTTTGAGCTGATACCATCATTTCACCAACTGACTTGCCTTTATATTTTCTCATTCGTAATGCCTTTTCAAGAAGCTTATCCGCATCAATTAAGGCATTTGACCATGTGTTTTTGTCTTTGCAATACTCCTGAAGTCTTTTCCACTTTAGGGTGAATTTGTTTGTTTTTAATCTGTGTGGCATCTTTCGATAAATAAAAAACCCTACTGATAATAGTACTAAAAGTCCACCTATTGCAGCTACAATTAACTCTATGGTCACGCTTATAACTCCTTTTCTACTTTTGATGCAAAGGCTAGTAGCTGTACATCGTTTTTTTGTTTCGTCATTATCTGCATACCAATAGGCAACCCGCTAACTGGTAAAGGTATACTAATGGATGGAATTCCGGTTAAATTAGCTGCAACGGTCATTATATCTGCTAAATACATCTCGAGTGGATCTGCTGCCTTATGCCCTATTGGGAAAGCGGTTGTGGGTGCAGTTGGCCCAATCAGAAAATCAAAACTATTAAATGCTTCTGAGAACTCATTTATAAGCTTTGTACGAACCTTCTGTGCCTTTTTATAATAATCATCATAATAGCCACTGCTTAATACATAGGTTCCTATCATGATCCGTCTTTTTGCTTCCCTACCAAATCCTTCGCTTCTAGACCAGTTGTAACTGTCTTCAAGATTTTTTGCTTTTGGATGCGAAAATCCATATCTTTGTCCATCATATCGGCTTAAGTTACTACTAACCTCAGCAGGCATGATTATATAGTAGCTTGCTAGTGCAAGTGGCAATGAGGGTAGACTCACTTCCTGAAACTTGACGCCAGTTTTTTTTAATTTTTCAATTGAAGATAAAATTGCATTTTTAACATCTGGCTCAACCCCAGTTCCCATATACTCAGAAACAACCCCAACTTTTTTACCATTGAGGTCAATAGACAAATCAGTATATTGCTTCTTACTTCGATCTATCGTGGTACCATCTAGGTTATCACGACCCGCCATACACTCTAATACTAAAGCCGCATCTTCTACACTATTAGTTATTGGCCCAATAACATCCGTGCTGCTGGCCATTGCCACAACACCCGACCTAGATACCAAACCATAGGTTGGCTTATAACCCACCGACCCTGTGAATGATGCCGGTAGTCTAATTGAACCCCCAGTATCTGTACCTAAGGCAAAAGGCGCCATACCTAAGACTACCGATGCCGCAGAACCCCCCGACGAACCACCTGGAACTTTTGTCTTGTCGTGAGGATTCTTGGTGATCATAAAGTCACTGTTTTCGGTGCTGGAACCGTGAGCAAAAGCATCAAGATTTGCCTTAGCTACACAAATAGCACCTTCAGACTCCAGTTTCTCTATAGCGGTTGCTTGATAAGGTGCATTGAAACCCCTCAAAATATTGCTGCCCGCTGTAGTTTCTGCCCCTATAACTAAAAAATTATCTTTTGCAATAAATGGTACACCAGCAAGTCTACCGGCGTATTTTCCTTTACTTACTTCTTTGTCAATATTATTTGCTCTACGTCGTGCTCTATCGTCAATTTTTGCAATGATTGCATTGAACTCCCTACCACTGTCTATGGCCTTAAGTGCCCTTTCGACCAAATCCATGGCTTTCAGCTCTCCAGACGACACCCCGGCTACAATCTTTTCTATTGGATCCCAATTTACCATTACAATATTTTCCTGACTTTAATTTGCCCAGATTCGGATTGAGGTGCATTTTTTAGTAATTCAATCTGGTTTTGTCCATAGTTAATTATATCGTCAGACCTCATAACATTAGTCAAACCAGTCACTTGATATGTTGGTTTTACATTTTCTAGATTAATTTCACGTAATTGCTCAACATAACCAAGGATAGAACTTATTTCTTTTCTGAACTCCTCTACTTCATCATCTGATAGATGAAGTTTTGCTAATCTAGCCAATTTTAATACATCTTCTTTAGATAATTTTGCCATTTCTAATGTCTAATTATACACCGCATTGACACTAAAATGCTTGCTTTGCATTAGAAAAGTTCTATTATAAGAACAAGCATTGTAATAGGAAACAAACAATGTCAAATCCTATAGGTAGAGAAACGATTGAAACCATGCCCGATGAATGGCAACTGTCTTTAGTTACTGAAGAATCCACAGCACAAACACCCACCGATCAGACAGTGGGTGTTTCTAATTTATACAACCGTATATGCGAACTTGAATCTGGATCTCGTATAAATGATGCCTTCGTAACTTTAGGTGACGAGTCAATTCCCAATGGATATCTACAACGCTTCGGTTTCACGACAGAACTAGGATACTCATATGATGCTATCATCGGAATTCCAGTTATAAATCAAAGAACGGATATACCCATACTCCAAACAAGTGCGTGGTTTACTAGCAGTCACGGTCACAATGAACATACTTTGAGAAGTTTTGTCGCAGAAGGGGTTCCTTATATATTTGTAGGCCCTGAGGGAAGTTTTAGGACAAAATCCAAGCAAAAACCCGAGGAAGCAATAACTCTCGCTTCTTCCGCAGCTGCGGTACTTAGTTTTAGTAGATACATTGCTGAGGGAGAAGAACGCTTCATAGATAAACATAAGCGGACACTAATTGGCGAATCAAGAGGTGCAATGGTAGGAATGGGCATACTAGCAATGGATGCCATGTTTGATCAAGACGTAATATTTGCAGATCTTACGGCACCTTGTTTTCCTCGTGGTTTTGAAGCCAAAGATATACTGAAATTATCTGGCCATCTCATAAGTGAACCAACATCATTATTAAAACTTGCTGGAAGAATTGGCTTATCAAGATTAGTACACTATCCATCAACAATAGACCCACACCCCAAAGGTCTTGCGAGTCAAATTGCTATTGGTCCAGCCCTTTTCAGTGGAGAAGCTGGCGATTTAGCTAGACTAATAAATTACGATAAAATAATCCATATCACGTGTTTCAATGATGATTTCGCATCAATGCCAGATGAGTGGGATAAAATATTCAAAGAATTTCCAAATGTTCGTATTACGCCTTTAGATGGAAGCCATCTAACAATTGCCGACCCAGAAACACTCAATTATATACACGCTAGAAACAGATCATTACATTTCGATATTTGTGTTAACGGTACCGATAACCTTAATGGACAGCACATATTCAACCGAGCACATAAACTACTAACATAACTTATGCGTGTTTCTGTCGATATCACGAAACGTAGTTATGGCAGTTTCTATATACTAAAGTTTAGACTTTACATCCTCAATGATGTCCCTGAGTTCTGCCGCTTTTTCAAATTCCAGATTTGCAGCTGCCATATCCATTTGTGAAGTTAGGTCTTTGATTAAGTTTTTATATTCGTCTTTGGGAATTTTCCTTAAGTCCAGTTTTGCTTTTTTTGCTTCTTCAGGTAAGTCTGGTAGTAAACCTTTCTCAATATCCTTAGCTATCCCTTTTGGTGTGATTCCGTTTTCTTTGTTATATTTCTCTTGCAATTTTCTACGCCTATTCGTTTCTTCAATTGTTCGCCTCATACTGCCGGTAACACTGTCTGCATACATCACTACCCTGCCCTCTTGATGGCGAGCTGCTCTTCCTACAGTCTGAATTAATGCTTGTTCGCTTCTAAGGAAGCCCTCTTTATCGGCGTCTAATATGGCTACTAGGCTAACCTCAGGTAAATCTAACCCCTCACGTAACAAATTAATTCCAACTAAAACGTCATATATGCCAAGCCTGAGATCGCGAAGTATGTCGGTTCGATCAAGCGTATCAACATCGCTATGAAGATAAGTAACTTTTATATTAATATCTTGAAGATATTCGGTTAAATCTTCAGCCATTCTTTTTGTCAAAGTTGTTACTATTACTCTCTGCCGTTTATCAACTGTCTTGCAAATTTCAGTAATTAAATCATCAATTTGGCCATTAATAGGACGAACTTCTATTTCTGGATCGAGTAAACCCGTTGGTCGAATAAGCTGTTGGACCGGTTTACTAGAGCGACTTAGCTCATATTCTGCAGGAGTAGCGCTTACATACACAACCTGATTTATGTGCCTCTCGAACTCAGTAAATGTAAGTGGTCTATTATCTAGCGCACTTGGTAAGCGAAATCCATGCTCAACCAATACTTCCTTGCGAGCCCTATCACCATTGTACATACCTCGTATTTGCGGCATCGTCATATGGGATTCGTCAATAAACATTAGGAAGTCATCGGGGAAATAATCGAGTAAGGTTGCTGGTTGCTCGCCAGGCTCACGATTAGTGAGATATCGACTATAGTTTTCAATCCCTTTCACGAACCCTGTCTCCTCGAGCATTTCCAGATCAAATCTAGTTCTTTGCTGCAATCTTTGAGCTTCAAGTAATTTATCGTTTTTTTTAAAAAACTGAAGCCTTTCATGAAGTTCATGCTCAATCTGTCCAAGAGCCGATTTCAACTTTTCTGCGGGAGTAACATAATGACTGCTTGGGAATACTTTAAGTTTTTTTATTGACCCTAAGATTTCGCCAGTCAAAGGATCGATTCTACCGATCCTTTCTACTTCATCACCAAACATTTCAACTCTATATGCCATTTCTTCACCTGCAGGATAAATATCAATAACATCACCCCGAACTCGAAAAACACCTCTATGAAAATCTATATCATTTCTCTGATACTGTATATCAGTAAGTTGGCGAAGTAACTTATCTCTTACACGTCTTTCGCCCACGGTTATTACGACAGCCATACTGTCGTAATCTTCAACGGAACCAATGCCATAAATACAGCTGACACTGGCAATAATTATGACATCTTTTCTTGAAAGTAGAGCATCTGTGGCAGCATGACGCAACCTGTCAATTTCTTCATTTATCTGACTATCTTTTTCAATATAAGTGTCACTTCTGGGTATGTATGCTTCAGGTTGATAATAATCAAAATAGCTGACAAAATAGTGCACAGCATTGTCTGGAAAGAATTTTCTAAACTCAGAGTAAAGCTGAGCGGCAAGTGTCTTGTTGTGAGAAATTACTAGCGTGGGCTTTTGATTGTTCTGTATAACATTAGCCATGGTAAATGTTTTGCCAGAACCCGTTACACCAAGTAGTGTCTGCTCTTTTTCGCCAGATGATAAACCATCTATCAAAGAAGCAATCGCCGACGGCTGATCGCCTGTGGGTTTAAAATTACTTCTCAGATTAAACGTAGCCATCTACGTATTGTATCAAGACTTAACCTTTTCTATCTTTGGATTTTCTAATTGGCCTGCCGTACTCATCGCAGTCATCATTAAGATACCAACAGGAGGCTAGAACTTTGGTGTCAATATCCTTATTCTCCATATCTAGGCGTTCAATGACTTTTTTTACCAGAATTTCCGGATTGCCATCGTAAATAACGTTTCGTTTATTTACACCTTCCAACGCTACCATCAGATCATCTATCATATCAGCGGTACCGTCGCTACCACTAAGAACACCACATATTGTATTGCTCTCCAAGGCAGTTGTAAATTCATGCAAACTTCCCATGCGACCACCTATCGTAATGACGGCGTCACTAGATAATACGAGGTGAGCATCCCTGCCGACATAATTCATGCCAGTGTAGTTTATAAAGTCAAAGATTCCTATTGGCAGTCGGTATTTATATATATGCTCTCTCGGTGTTGATGCCGGCGAGAAACCAATACTAAGTCCACCCTCCATTTTTGCAGAACGAGCAGCATAATACGGTAGTCCAACTGTTGCCCCTGTGGTTATAATATGACCAGCCTTCGCTATTGCCGCACCAACTCTTTCAGCTAGCTCTTTGTCCGCCTCTACGGTTTTACCCGCAGCTGCTCCTGATACACAAATCGAATAATTCACTGTTTATTGCCTAAATCCTAACGCTTATATTATACAGCAGTCCAACTATAGTTCTAGTGGCTCCATAACTTGATGATTAATCTGCATACGGAGTTGGGAATAAACACTCTCCTGTTGAAGATATCTTACGAATAGTTCATTCCATAGACTTTCTCTAATATGAAAATATGTACGCTTTGAATAACTTCGTTTGTTTATATAGTCTACCGTTAGATCCATAAGATTGAAACTTACTGGTGCATGATTGGCATATACTCCCACATAATCCATTTCATACCAGAAGTGCAATGCAGGCTCAATCTTATATAGAATGTCTTCTGCTTTCCGCCAGAAAAGATCATCTGGGCGAATGTGGGGTTCAAAAAAATCTGGATGTTTTACATTACCAGAACCGAAGTGTCTGTGAACAATCCTCCAGTGCAGATGCTGTCCAGCAATGTTTACATGTCTGGACGGGTCGTCTAATAATGTATTTACTAACATAAGACCAAAACCAGGATGAACCTGTTGATGCTTAAAGTACGTACTGTAAGTTCTCAATTCGTTAAGATAAAATAATAGACGAGGTAAGAGTGCAATAGTAATCCCTGGTAAAGTGTTAATTGGAATCGGTAATATAGCTATTGTTCCCATCTCCTTAAGGTGTGTGATGTTCTGATGATGAGATTTTATGTAAGACATTGTTTTGCTACCCCATTTTTCACCGTCAAGTAATAAAAATGTAGCCTCCCTTGATTCAAAATCACTAGGTGTAAGTTTTTTGTACTTTTCGATAAAATTCTTATGCCAAGTGTTTGACTCAACAACTCTAGTGCCAATCATTATCTCATCTATAGATTCTCTCTTTATCATAGAATCTATAGATCTGTAACCTAATTGTTTCATTACATTTTTTGGAGGCAAACTTCTGATAAGTTTTTTTGCTACACTATGTTTCAACACCCATACAGATTTAGGAATTTTCAGATTACATATCAGCTTATAGATTCTTGGCAACATATCTGATACGTCGGCAGGGTTAGTACCACCAAGTCTTTTTACTAAAAAACTATCGTGAAGTTCCACTAAACTAAGTAGAGAATTGTAAAGCTCTTCACCAGTAGTATCCTCAGGGTCAAGACCCAAAGCACGTTCGTGATATATAACCTTAGCTACTATTTCTGTTGATAATCTAATATCTATAGAAGGCCTAGCAGACGCAGACTCGAGTTGCTCAATCATTAGAGCAAATAGCTGATCCTGTACCCCCACCAGTTGGGCCAACTGTTTTGTCATATCCACCATTAGAATATCACCAGAGGTGCATCTGGTAAAGCTTATGCTTGCCAATAACTAGATTTAAATCTACTATTAACCCCATGCGCAATTTTTTAAGGCAAGGAGAGATGACGCCTGATCTTCATGTGGTAGAGACTGCTCCTGTTGAGCCCATGACTGAAAAAATTAAATCCACATTAGGGATAGTTAGTGAACAGACGGGCAATTTACTTACAGCAATTAGGGGTGCTGGAGCAATTGGCATGTACGGCTACGTTCGCAATAACCAAGAATATCGCTCCTGGGGAACGGCTTCAGTCTTTGGCATATTAGCAGCTACAGACGTTGATGGTAAATTTTCGCGATTCGGACGAAAATTATTAGGCAAGGATGAAAGTGCGCGCCGGCCATTTAATGCATATGGAGACCAGCTGACAGATAAGGCTCTAGTTGACCTTACTATGGAAGCTATTGGAGCAAGAGAAAGAGAGAACGGTGATATTATTTACGCAAGAATGGTTGAAGCTGCTTCGACTGTGACAATATCAAGAGACTTAGTAACTACAGCCGACAGAATAATAGCTGACTTTCAAGGTATCGACACCCGAGCCCAGAAATCTGGAAAACTAAAGGCGTTAATACAGTACGGTGTTGTGGGGGCAGCGCTTAGTCCAATCGCAAATAATCCTGTTGTCAGAAAGGCTATAGGGCTAGGATTTTTATATACTGCAAAAAAGTCCGTAGAGAGCGGTTTATCTCTACACAATTATCTTCAAATTGAGAGATCTGAAATAAGAGACAGTCGAGAAAAAACTATTGGAAGCCCACGACTATGTCCTGATAAAGTCTTACCAGATTACCTTAGAAGTGTTCAGGACGGTACCATTCAGGAGCTTTTTCCAGAAGACCCTCAATCTCATCTTCAGTAAGCAAGCCTGCTTGTGCTCCTGACTTCTGTACCACATTCATTGAATTTATAGGACCCCACTGAAGCGCACCTTCCACATTGTTACCTTTTATGAGGGCGGCAACAAAAGTGCTTGTGAAAGCATCCCCAGCGCCGGTTCTCTCATATGGTGGTGCAGGATCAGGATAAGGCGGCATTTTGTAACGCTTTTGGCCATCGCTGGCATAAGCCCCGGCAGGACCATCGGTTATGCATACAATCTTAGGACCTAGTTGATGTAATCTATCAAATAATTGATGAACATCATCATAATTTCCATCAACAAGTCCTACCGCTTCCTCACGGTTAAGCACTAAGACGTTTGTACGCTTATATAGTGGGAGTAGCCGATCAGGTCCAGCCTCTAGCTGAAATGTACCTGGCTGGAACGCCAACTTAACTTCTGGGTTTTCGTCAAGCCAATCAACAATTTTATCATGATAGCTATCTAGAGCGTTCTTACTAATTGAGCTAAAGTAAACCCATTCAGGAATATCAGTCGACCTAAAGCGCGGCCAATGATAATCATACTCCTCGTGCTTAATAAGAATTGTTCTTTCTTCCTTGTACCAAAGCACATAATGATAGTTACTTATCTTTTTGGGATTAATGTGAACAAACCTTGTGTCAACACCCTTGTTGTTTAAGGAGTTTATTATGTCTCTGCCGTACTGATCGCTACCAACATTAGCAATTAGCCCACTCTCGATGCCAAGTTTTTCAAAGCTTACAGCTGCATTGGCAGCATTTCCCACTCCTTCAATAACTTCTGCGTTATCAAAAGGTATTTTTGTTCCAAAGGGCATTGCCAACCACTTGCCTTCTTCGTTATCGTATGTAACTGCACGATCATCAAGAAGTTTTATAAAAGCATCAGTTACTACATCACCGATACAAAATACTTTTATTTTACTCATCCCACCATCTTTCGTATTAATTACCTATATTTTGCCATAAGTGTTTCATATTCCAAAATATCTAAACTATAGCTTTGCCGACTGCGTTGAATAATTCTAGTTTTTCTTCGACTACACGCTGAACAGCATCCATAACTGGACCCATTATTTTAACAACTGCATACTCATTTGGGTTTTCCCGTAGTACTTTTTCTAAAGTATTGCGATAAGCTACCCTCATATCACTATTAATGTTTATCTTACTAACGCCAACCTTTACGGCTTTTTGGAAATAGTGACCTGGGGTGCCACTTCCGCCGTGCAGCGATATATTGCAATTAGATGCTTCTCTTAGTTCTTTTAGTAGTTCGATATCGAGTTTTTTTGGAACGGGGTATTTACCATGTAAGTTACCGATAGCAGCCGCATAAGTGTCGATACCAGTAGCCTCAACGAACGATCTCATACCTTCTGCTGTGCTAAACGTCTTTTTTATCTCATCATAGTCAATTTTTTCACTGTGAAGATTCGATGATCCACCAAAGTAGTGAGGCTCGCTCTCGACCAACGCTCCTGTCAATCTAGCGTACTCAACAACTTGCTTAGTCTCAGTAATAATTTCTTCCAGTGTAGCATCCTTGCGTGCCTGACTAATATCAATATGAATAAATTCAAATCCAGCTTCAATTCCCGCAATTGCGGCAGCAACGGTCGGGCTGTGATCCAAGTTAATATACATTTCTACACCGTATTCTTCGCAATAGTTGTCAACCATATCACGCACATTTTCTAAACCCAAAGCATCAACTTCACCCTGACTAACTTCAATCATTAGTGGTGCATTCTTGGCAGCAGCTGCACGTGCAATTGCAATTAAGGTATCTTGGTTATCTATGTTGAATGCCCCTAATGCAAAATGTTGCTGCCTAGAGCGAAACACTGCGTTGCGCGCACTCGTACAGTTCATCCTCATCCGCTTTAAACTCAAAGACATATTCCACCCATATTCATCTACTAATTATTGTCCATAATTTTATGTGCTGCAAGCATAATATGCTTGGAAGTTAGTCCGAAATGTTCAAGTAGCTGATCTGGCTTTCCTGATTCACCAAAACTATCTCTTAAACCTATCCTCTTAATAAGAGTAGGATATTCTTCGCTTAATAACTCTGCTACAGCACCACCAAGACCACCGCTTATTTGAGCTTCCTCTATAGTTATAATCCTGTTAGTCTTTCTAGCACTTTGCAAGATCGTAACTGCGTCTAGAGGCTTTATTGTTGGGCAGTGAATAACCTCAACATCAATACCGTCTTTGTATAACAGCTCCGCAGCAACCATAGCTTGATATGTCATTGTTCCGGTACTTACAAATGTTATGTCGTTACCTTTGGTGTAAATGTAAGCCTTACCTATTTCAAAAGGTGTTTTTTCTGTTGTAATTATAGGTATTGCCTCTCTTGCTAGACGAATATAATTAGGCCTTTTATCGACTGCCATAGCAAGTGTCATTCTGTACGCCTCTAGACTATCAGCAGGGGCAAGTACCACCATGTTAGGTAGAACTCTCATTAGAGCAATGTCTTCAAGCATCTGGTGAGTTGCGCCATCCATACCCGTATACAAACCTGTGTGTGAACCAACAATCTTAACTGGCTGGTCGTTCAAACATATTGTTGTTCTAATTTGCTCCCAGTTTCTTCCAGGACTAAATGCTGCGTAGCTACTAACAAATGGTATTTTGCCCATAGCAGCAAGACCTGATCCGACTGTTACCAGATTTTGTTCTGCAATACCAATTTCAATAAAGCGTTCTGGGAACTGTTCTCTAAACAAGTGCATCTGTGTTGACTCTGTTAGATCTGCGCAAGCAGCAACCACTTGATCATTTGCCTTGCCCGCATCTAATAGCCCCTTACCAAATCCCTTTCGATTTGGTTCTGTCATTATATCTTTTGCTAGAACATCTTCCACAATATGCAGACTATTCATGTTCGCTCCGAATCTTTCCCTTGAGAGTCCTTAATTCATTTAGGGCTTTCTTGGCTTGCTCATGGTCTGGGGGTTTACCGTGCCATGTAAAATCATATTCCATAAAGTCAACACCTTTTCCTGGTACTGTATGTGCAATTATTGCTGTTGGTTTTTCAGTTATCGCTCTCGCCATGGCAGAAGCGTCTATTACAGCTTCTATATTGTTGCCATCAATTTCTATAACATGCCATCCAAAAGATTCCCATTTATCACTAAGGTCTTCGAGCGGCATGACTGCTTCTGTTGGCCCATCTATTTGAATATTGTTTCTATCTATAATTGCAATGAGGTTGCCAAGTTTATACTTACCAGCTAACATAGCTGCTTCCCAAATATTACCTTCGTCTAATTCACCATCACCAGTTACTACGTAAACCCAGCGGTGTGTGTCTTTGTTCATATTCATAGCAAGCGCCATACCGCAACCCTGACTTAATCCGCAACCTAGCGGGCCGCTGGTACTCTCAAGACCGGGTAACTTCGTTCTTTCTGGATGACCCTGCAAACGGGAACCAAATTGCCTAAGTGTAAGTAGCTCCTTCTTCTCAAAATAACCAGCATTTGCCATAGTTGCATAAAGTACTGGCGCACAGTGTCCGTTACTCAAAAGCAATATGTCCCTTTGATCCCAATTTGGTTTTGTAAAATCGTGTTTTAAGATCCCGAAGTAGAGAGCTGTAAATATATCGGCCAGGCCAAGTGGACCAGCACTATGTCCACTACCAACATGCTCAAGCATTCTTATGATGTCTTGACGAATGTCGTCGGCCTTCAGCTCGAGTTCTTCGATCGAGTAAGTCTTACTCTTAACCATATCGCTTATGATTATAGCAAAGCATCGGATATTTGCTGATATGCTTTTGTAGGATCCTGAGCTTTTTGTATAAATCCACCAACATTCAAAACATCTATGCCACCATCAACTAGTTGCCTCGCATTATCGGCAGAAATGCCACCGTCCCAACTAACTTCTACATCAGAAAATTCATTGCGTATTTCAGTGACTTTATTTAGTAAAGAGAGATCTGCTTCCCCCCCATGGTGGCCCAGATTACCACTAAAAACCAAAATGTGATCAAAGCTATGCATTATTTGATTGATGTTTTTTACAGGTGTATCTTGCAAAATAGATAATCCAGCTTTAATACCATTTTTATGAAGCTCACCTGCAAACTGCATATGATGAACTTCTGCCTCAGCATGAATAATAACCATATATGGTTTTAGTCTCAAGAGATCATCTATTTGCTCCATTGGCTTCTTATACATAAGATGAATATCTGCTACAGCTTCTGAAGGCAGCCATATCCTAGACAATTCTGGAGAAATCGAAGGAGCTAAAACTCCATCCATTAAGTCAATATGGACTCTACTGGAAAGACCACTTGCTACATCTAATTGTCGTCTGTATTCGTGAAGATCAAAGGCAGTAACGGTAGGGCATATTACGGCTGTCATAGTTTATCTAGCTCGTTGATTCTTCTTATGTAACGAGAAGCACCGGCAAAAGGTGTGTTTATCCAGGTTTCGACAATTATTTTAGCTTCATCGCTGTCAAGTATGTGGGCGGGAAGACAAAGTACATTACTATCATCATCATTGCGTGCTAAGCGAACTGAATCACGATCATAGCCAAGACATGCTCGAATACCCCTAAATCTATTGGCTGCCATATTCATACCCTGTCCACTTCCACAAATCAATATGCCTCTTACATCACTGTCATTTGAAGTCAATATACTATTGGTAACTTTTGCTGCAAAAACAGGAAAATCATCTTCAGGATTTAATCTCTGATTGCTACTGTCTTTGACTGAGTATCCTGCTTTTTTCAAATACTCTATAAGCTTGTTTTTTAGTCTAAAGCCTTGGTGATCTGCGCCGATGAATATTTTCACTTAGTAACCTATTTGTGAATCAGTCTACCGACGTCAGCTACAACTTCAACGAGTCTGTTACTATATCCCCATTCATTATCATACCAAGCCACAACTTTAAGCATATTGCTACCGACAACATTCGTCAGATTTAGGTCGACAATAGCTGAATGGCTGTTTCCAATGAAATCACTTGATACAAGTTCCTCTTCTGTCACATCTAGAATACCCTGATAAAAAGGCTCCTTAGCAGCTGCTTTAAATGCATCATTGACCTCATCAATAGTCACCTGTTTCTTGGTAATAATAACAAAGTCGCTTAGTGAAACCACACTGGTTGGTACTCTAACACTGAGGCCACCAAATATTCCCTTGATTGCTGGAAATGCTTCCCCGGCAGCAATGGAGGCCCCTGTCGTAGTAGGAACTATGTTTTCAGCTGCATTTCGTGACTCACGTAGGTCCTTTGATGGTCCATCCTGCAAAGACTGACTTGCAGTATAACTATGGACTGTGGTCATCATAGCTTTCTCAATACCAAAATTACTCTCAATTACTGCAGCAACAGGAGTAATACAATTAGTAGTACAACTCGCGTTACTAATTATGTCATTAGCCCCCTCCAATTGATCCTCGTTGACTCCTAGAACAATCGTTGTGGCACCCTCTCCTTTTGCTGGCGCTGATATTATTACTCGCTTGGCACCTGCATCTATATGTGCTCGTGCTTTTGCTGGATCAACAAAAAAACCTGTTGATTCTATTACAATGTCAATATCTAAATCTTTCCAGGGTAATTTTGAAGGGTCTTTTTCGGCAAGAACCTTAATATGTTTGCCCTCGACACTAATCCCTTCGTCAGTGTCTTCAACGTCTTTCTGATAAGCACCATAGTTACTGTCATGTTTTAATAGATGGGCTAAAGTACGAGTATCGGTTAAATCATTAATCGCGACAATTTCTATGTCACTTCTGTCAAACGCTACTTTAAATGCGTTCCTGCCAATTCGTCCAAATCCATTAATTGCAATCCTAGTTTTCATGCTCCCACCTAACTAATTTACTATTTATTTGAATATTTGTATTTTATAAGCATAAGATTTTCTAGGCAAGTATCTTACTTTTTATTCCATCGATCCTGACACTCTTTTATTATCTTTTTGGCATCATCCGTATCACCCCAACCTAATACTTTAGTGGTACCTGGTTTTTTTAGGTCTTTGTAATGGTTGAAGTGATGTTCGATCTTTAGCTTCCATTGATCATGAAGTTCCTCAATGCTGTTTATCTGATCTCCTGTGTTGCGGTCATCCTCTGGAACGCATATGATTTTGTGGTCCATCTCACCATCATCTTCAAAATTCAATACCCCTATAATCCTTGCCTCAAGAAAAACACCAGTAGGTATTGGTTCATTCGTTATCACTAGAGTGTCTAGCTCATCACCATCCTCATCTAGAGTCTGCGGAATAAATCCATAGTTTACTGGCTTAGCAAAAATACTAGGCTCAACTCTATCTAACTGAAACACAGCCAATTCACGATTCCACTCTATCTTAAGTGTTGACCATTTTGGTATCTCGATAACTGTGTTAACCACGCCCCCATTTACATCACCCGTGTTTAATATAACATTGTAATCTGCCATTAATATCTCCTTTGTTTTCACCATTTATTGTACACTAGTTTGAGTATATGAAAGTAATGGGGCACCGCGGTGCTGCCGGGCTGGCACTAGAAAACACACTCAATAGCTTTGAAATGGCCAAGCTGCTTGGGGTTGATTTTATTGAATTAGATATTCACAAAACTGCCGATGGTGAATTGGTTGTTGTACACGATAATGACTTGCGACGTATTAGTAATCAAAGTATTTCAATAAAAAATAGCAGTCTCAAGGATATTCAGAAAATATGTCTAATTGATGCGCAATCAGTGGTTCCAACCTTAAAGCAAGTTATTAATGCAACAGAAGGGGTGCCTCTAGTAATAGAAATCAAATCCGATGGTTGCGTAGATGAACTAACAAAACTTCTCAAAAAACATAAAGATCGAGATATTGCGATAGCTTCTTTTCGTCACAATGAACTAAAATTGCTACGATCCAAGGTACCGGAATATTCGGACTCGAAAGAACTAAACCAATAGACATAATCCAATTTGCAAAAAGTCAGAAACTTGACGGAATAGGTCTAAATTACTGGCTGCTCAATCCATTAACATATTTGCTTTGTCGCCGTTACGGACTCTCATTATATGTATACACCATCAATAATAGGTTAATCGGAAATATCCTGGGCACCATTTACCCCAATATTACTATCTGCACCGATTATCCAGAAAGATTCATAAAACATACATACGACAAGATAAACTAATGAATGCTAAATTAATAAGAAAAAAACACGAGTCTTCGAATATTTGGACATATTTTTTCGAAAAAAACACCACACTGGATTATCAAGCTGGGCAATTTATTGAACTGAGTATTAACTTGTCCAAGAGTAGTCAAGACCTTGGCAAACGCTGGTTCACTCTTTCGTCATCACCATCGGAAGATTATCTTTCGATCACAACTCGTATCACTGATGAAAATCTTAGCGACTACAAGAAGGCGCTCTCTGATTATAAAATTGGCTCAGCTGTCAATATTAGTCAGGCAATGGGTGATTTTGTATTACCAAAAAGCAAGGTTATACCTTTGGTATTCGTAGCAGCAGGCATTGGTATAACCCCCTTTAGAAGTATGGTGAAGTATTTGGTCGATGAGAAGCAATTAAGAAGCATTACTCTAATACATATTGTTAAGAACAGAAGTGACTTAGTTTTTGATGATATTTTTACAAATTATGTAGGATGTAGCTATCATCCTATTGTATCGGATAATAAGGAGTTCTCCATAAATTCAGTTATCGATCTTTCTGCAGAGCAAAAAGCATATGTTTATATTTCAGGACCAGAGGAAGTGGTTGAAACCATTAGAGATCAAATTGTTAGTAGGGGATACCCAGAACAAAATACTGTATGTGACTACTTTCCAGGATATCCAATTAATTAAACGTTATAGGGATATCGAATCCGTTTATTTTTTTCAATATTCTTACGTACTGCTCTATTTCAATATCTGTAAGATCGAATAGCCAGTACCTCATCGCATGCTGTATAGACTGCTCGCCTTCGTAAAGTAATTTTTGTCCTTTACGTGTACAATGCAAATATTTAACTCGTCTGTCCTTTTGAGAAGTTTTTTTTCGTATAAGTCCTTTTTTTATCATTCTACTACAAAGCAAAGTAGCCTGTGGAAGATTCATGCTTAAAGCTTCAGATATGTAGGTTAGTGTATTATTTTCAAGTTTGTCCTCAGATAGATTTTTCATAAATAACCACTCGACTGGCAAAAGTTCAAAATTTTCCAACGCTTTAGCCATAATAACTCTGTGTGCATTTGCGACACTATCTTGGAGCTTTTGCCACTCAGCAATATTAAATATACGTTCCGCTTCGAGTCCAGTTTTTGATTTATCACCTCGAAACCTTATTGGAACCTTGATGGCCATTGCTCTATCCTTTTTTAATAATTTTCTAGATGCTCTCTTATTCTTAGCGCAGCGGTTGCACCCTCGCCAGCCGCACTTGCAATTTGCATAGTTGCACCCGAACGAACATCTCCTGCAGCAAAAACGCCCGGCATACTAGTCATTAAATGATCGTCTGTTATTATCAATCCTTGTTTATCGAGATCGATGTCAGACCCTTCGAGAAACTTAGTATTAGGTAATAAACCAATGAATACAAATACCCCATCGGTAGGAAATTCTATATTTTTAGCGTTCTTAGTGCCGATAACTTTTATAACCTTATTATCTTTACCAACTATTTCATTTGTTGTTGTATTCAAGTGAATGGTAATCTTTTCGTTTTTCTTAAGCTCATTTATCAGCACTTCTGAGGCTCTTAGCTCACTACGTACAAGCAAATCAATTTTTGACGCAAACTTAGTTAAGAATAATGCCTCCTGCACAGCAGAATTTCCTCCACCAACAACAACAAGATCTTTCTCGCGATAGAATGCTCCATCACAAGTTGCACAATAATGTACTCCTCGAGCGTAGTATTCTTGCTCGCCAGGGATACCCAACTTCTTATAATCGCTACCAGTTGCAACTAAAACAGCCTTGGCGTATATTTCTCCATCAGTTGTTTCAAGTTTTTTATATTTACCTTCATCTTTGACAGACAACACCTCGCCAAGTTCAATCTTTGCACCAAACCTTTCAGCCTGCTTCTGGAGGTTTTCTGCTAACTCTAAACCAGCTATCCCATCCGCAAATCCTGGATAATTATCAACCCAATCCGTAATTGCAGCTAGTCCTCCAATGACTCCCTTTTCGTATATAACAGTATCAATATCTTCACGTGTTGTATAAATTGCTGCCGTTAAAGCGGCAGGACCAGCTCCTATCATGACAACTTCGTGAACTTTTTTATCAGTCATTCTTTACCTCGTCTAACGCAACTCTACAATAATATAATACATGTTTTGGGGCTTTATCACCCAGCGCTTCGAGTTCGATAAGCGTAAACCATCTCATCTCTTCGTGTTCATCAGAAAGTATAAAGTTTTCTGTTTTTGCTAGGCAGAAGTATACCATTCCTATATGCCTATGAGGGCTATTCGCATCGTGAATATCTACAAACCTCGGTCGCCATAGAATCTCTGAAGTTTCACACTTGACATCAGGTTTATCGCTAAGAACTTTAACTTCCAACCCACATTCTTCCTCGATCTCCCTCATTAGAGCTTGATCTGGATTCTCGTCAAGTTCTATATGGCCACCAATGCAAAGCCACTTTTTATATCGTGGATGATGCACTAATAGAACTTTGTCCTTATCAGGATGAATTATTACTGGTGCAACTGTGAAGTCAATTTTCTCGTGAATGTGACCCATTAGGCATCTCAGTTAACCGCTGGAGCAAGTTTTGCTAAGTTATAGCCAACAATAACTTCTTTACTATCATCTTCCTTCGTAACAACAGTAACTGGGACTGCGAGTTGACCGCTTGCTTCATATGCCTCTTTTTGTCGCTCGGGGTGACTGTCAAGATTAACCTCTTCATAATTATAGCCCTTGACTTGTAGCCACTTCTTCACCATTACGCAGTAAGCGCATGTGTTAGTCGTGAAGATTGTTATATTTTTTGCCATATATTTTGTCCTTTTGGTTATATATTATTTATGCTGGATTTAGTATATATAGTGTTTGTGTTTATTTCAATACCCCCATATGTTGTGTTTATTGCGTCACTCCCTCAAGATCAATAATGAATACTAAGTCCGAGTTCGCAGGGATGCCAGGACGTTCTGCGGCACCATAGGCTTGTTCAGCTGGAATAATAAGCATTCTTTTGCCACCGACTTTCATACCTGGAACACCATCCGTCCAACCCTTAATTACTTGATCTAAGCCGAATTCAATCGGATCTTGGCCAAAATCATAAGAACTTTGAAAAATAGTTCCATCTTTAGCAAGAGCCCCTGTATAGTGCGCTTTGACTGTGGCCCCAGGTTTAACTTCGTCACCTGTTCCTTCCTGAATATCTTTAACCTCGAGTTTGTCAACTTTAGCTACTGGCGTAAACCCTTCTAATTTTGTACCTTCCAATTTACCCTCCTGTGTTTGTTCTAACTGCTGATCTTGAACAGAAATATCAGGGTCCGAACTGCTATCACGAGTAATTTGCCAAACAATTGCAGCACTAAACGCTATTGTTGTAGCTAAGAAAATAAGCGCGATAACTAATGAAAACACCCTTTGGTGTGGTTTTGCCATTACACCATACTCCTATTACTAATA
>JAGQNP010000069.1 GCA_020428005.1 Candidatus Saccharimonadota bacterium | reverse complement strand
ATACTCGTAGTCTGCCTGTTCCGCTCTCAGATTCTGAAGCTATTTCAGCTAATGGCTACATGTATTTGGTTGGTGGAAGGACTGCTGCTTCAACCTGTTTACCTAGAGTACTAATGGCGCCAATTTCTGCAAATACGACCATTGCTACTGGTAACAATCCAACGGGCTTGGGAGAATGGTTCGAGACAAATACGAGGTATAGTGGTGATAGGTATGGTGCAGCTGTGGCCTATAGCTCTGGTCGTTTCTACACGATGGGCGGTGGTTGTAGTTCGCCTTTGAGTTCAAATAGACATTACCAATCGGCAGTTAATTCACAACCGCAGATAGCTCTATATTCCAGAATGATAGATACTGACACTGACGTTTTTCCTAACTCCTGGTTATTAAATGGTATCGATAATTCGATTGGCGCACGCTGGCAGGTTAGGTATAGGTCTATGAATGATACCGATGGTGTTGCAACTGATTGCGGTACAGCAGATATGTCCACTTGGGGTCAAGAAACTGACTTTGGTGACGTTACGCTAGGTAATGTAGAGACGTATACGCCTCTTGACGGTAGTGGATCAAATATAAACTGTGCTCGCTATTTTTACTTCTATGTAACTATCGATGCCTCTAAGACTTTTGGATATCCTGAAGATGTTGATAGAGGACCTACCATAACAGACCTGTCTCTATTCTTTACATCTGATCCTTCTAAACGTTTAAGACATGGAAAGACCTTTACTGGTGGCGAGCAACAACCTCTTGATACACCTTGTAGACAAGGAAGCTCTTCACCAGGTGATCCAAACTACAATTGCCCGTTGCCTTAGCTGAATGACTACAAGATAGTTATATGACATAATAGATACAAATATGAGGGAAGACGAAAGAGAAAGTGTTAATAACATAAGGTTAGTTAGACTGCCAAATGGTAAGTTGGTTACCCAAGAGCAAGCAGATAAACTCCTAGAATCTACTAAGCAAAATAATAACTCTAACAGTGATCAAGTTAAAGTTAAAACTACTTCTACAAAAACAAAACTTAGAACAAGGCGAGAACGAAAAGAAGCCGCTAAACAGCAAGAAAAATCTCAAAGCGAAGATATATTGGAAGTGTGGAACAAGCAACAGGAAATAAAGAAAGAATCAGAAAAACTCGAACTAGAATACGAACTTGCTAAAAAAATGGCAAAAGAGCTTAAAATGAAGCTCAAAGAACAGCAAGCATCTGATCAAGATGGTGTTGATGAGTCATTCGAAGATTTACTTTCTCCTCGGACCAAATCGTTATCCAAGAAGCTAAAACCTTATGTTAGTAAGACCAAGGGCAATACAAAAAATATTCTTCATTCTGCAAAGCTAACAGCAAAAAGATACTTAAAACTAGGAAGATTAGCGCTCAAAGATATTCGTAGTAGTCGAAGAAAGTCCGTTGTAGCTATGGTGACTTTGGTAATTTTTATGGTTGGAAGTGTCGGAATTATAAAGTTTCTGACCCAGACTAAAGTTTCGGTAAAGGATGTTCAAGGAGCAAGTGACAAAAATCAAATCCAAACCAAGGTTAAACCAGATTTTGCGACATTGAGGCCTGCCAACAAAGATGTAAATATTGACCTTGGTGGCTATGCTAAAGTAAGTCCAACCGGGGCTGCATCTGCCTATGCATATGTTGATGAAATTAGAAGCATAGAAATAAAAGTCACACAGCAGCAGTTACCAGATAACTTCAAGAAAAATCCAGGTGAATTAGAAAATCTTGCCAAAAGTTATAATGCAACTAAGTTATTACAGATAGATGAAACTAATGTATATCTAGGTAAAAAAGAAAAGGGTCCACAAACAGCTGTTTTTGCCAAAGATGACATGCTGGTATTTATTGTGGCGGATCAAGAGTTAAATGACGTCGATTGGGTTCAGTATATAACCAATTTGATCAAAATATAGTACTAGTACTATAAGGCTAGCCGTATAGTACTTATATACTCTTTTAGCTTCTCTGTAAAGTTATCCACACCAGAGGTGGTTTATCTGTAAAAATCCTTTACATGCATGCTGCTTAAGGTTTACACTGTTAGTGATCTGTAAAAAACAAAAATAAAAATCAAAACCAGATCAGTAACCATACTCGACGGCGGGAGAATGGTTGCGAGAACAAAAAAATAAAAACAAAAAGAGTAAGGTGAATGATTGCTGGTATAAAGCAACTCATTGTGCGACATAAGCGTTGCACGCATAGAACAGTCCAACCAATGAAGTCAGTGGTTATAGGGCTGTTTTTGGTTTTGATTTGTCTAGGGGTATTTTCTTATACGCGCGAGGCAACTGCAGCCACAAGCAGCACACTAAACTTCCAAGGCCGGCTATCTAACGCAGCCGGCAATTTAGTTGCTGACGGTAATTACAGCATGGAGTTCAATCTGTACAATGTCGATAGTGGTGGTACCACACAGTGGACCGAGACTCAGGGGACTGTTCAGATCAAAAACGGCTACTTTAGCGTGCAGCTGGGTAGCGTGACACCGTTCCCTGGAACAATTGATTGGGATCAAGAACAGTGGTTGACCATGAATGTTAACGCTGATGGTGAGATGACGCCACGGCTCAAGTTAACAGCCGTGCCTTATGCCTTCCGGGCAGGGCAAGCTGATTTGTTGACTAGTGGCTCTGGCACAATTACTGCAGATGATATTTTACAAAAAGCACCGGTGACGATTCAGGCATTCAGCTCGGCAAATGCTGGATTAAGGTTGAACCAAACGGGGGCTG
>JAGQNP010000068.1 GCA_020428005.1 Candidatus Saccharimonadota bacterium | reverse complement strand
CAGTATCTAGCTCGAATGGCGAGACATCTCCCGATGACACATCGTAGAGTGAGAAGTTACTTTGATCTCTAAACAATATTCGACTACCGTTCTCATTAAATCCGAATGATGATGTGTGCGATCCAATCAGCACAGGATCGTAGTCGTTGAATGGACTAACTGCATAAAATGTTTGCATTTGGTCTTGAATAAGTGCCACCTGACCATCGTTATCCATTTGGATTGAATATGCACGTATGTAATCTCCCTCAGAGTTTGTAAGTGAGCGTGCTTCGCCAGATTCCAAATTTATCGCCTCAACTCGAGCAGAAAATCTCTCATAGTATTCGGGACTGACGGAATTGTAGTCAGGTGTGACGGTAAACAAGGCAATCTTACCTCTTGGACTTAATGTCAGATAATTTAGCCTGCCGCCAAGTAAAAGCTGTTCTTCACGTACTTCTTTGGTTTGCAGATTGATAGTATATAGAGAATCCCTCTCTTCACCCTTTGTCGCAATTACCACGAAGTCACAATTAGCAGCAAACATAGTTATTTCAGGATTAGAAAATACTATTTCAGGATCATCACCTAGTCTGGCAATTTTTATATAATCATCTGCATCCTGCGATAAAAACGATTCATCGCTATAGTCAATCCCGTAATTTCTTTCAAGGTATGCATAGGATGGCTGAGCGGTCTGTATGGTTTTTTGATATATTCCTCTCATTGGTCTGTCAGTCTGATCAAATATGTCAGGTCCCACCTCGATAGTGTACTCAGTATCGTGTTTAAGATTCTCGAGTAACGTTACTGTAATATTCTGTGCGGTTGTTTGCGAGGTAAACGAAACACTTGGGATAAAGCGTATTTGTGCGGTGTAGTCACCTTCACGCAACGGTCTGTCGAAACGTATTGTCATGGTTGAATTTTGAGTAAGTGACTGGAGGCTCGGATCGCTATCGAAATCAACTATCCGTACTCGAGGACCATGGTTATAAAGCAAAAAAGATAAACCAACGATTAGTAGAGCTAGTAGAGATGAAATAAGAACGAGCTTACGATAGTACACACTAGTTGGCATAAGGATTCCTTGGTTGCTCAATTTGCATAGTACTAGTCGGGACGAGTACTAGTATTTCACCTTCTGTAGTTTGTTTCTTTTGAAAAATGCCTTCAACTTCAAGCCATTCGTCTTTATCATATTCTGATCGCCAGTTATTAAGCTGCACAGGTATGCCGACTGGCTGAGCGTCTACAGCACAGCACGTTAATACAAACCGAGCGAGCCAGATAGTGTCATTGCCAAGATTCGCATCATACACAAAACCACTAATCTTAGCTGGTTTATTGGCGTAATATGTTGGGTCTTGGTTGCTTGAGAGAAGTCGTGACCAATCTGTAAGTTTCAGTCCTCTAGATGAGCCAGCAAAAAGTGTGTTCAGTGGTTTTGATTCTGAGGTCGATACTAACGATCCTGCGTCGGTAGAACGTTGCGAGACAGTCGCAGAGGTTAGTGTTCTAGCTGGCAGAAGTACAGCAGCGATAATCACAAGCCCGAGCGGGAGAAAAGTAAGCTTACCGGACTTATGGGAATGGCTTTCAAGTGAATAGTAGCTATTTAGTACAAGTAGCAACAGTGCTATAGCGGCCATTATTATCGTAAATGCGACATATCGTGGATGAATGTAGAGAGTAAGCTGCTTCGTGACCCCCAAATAAGCAATATAAGTTGCTGAGATTAATAGTATGACGGTTTGTAGTTGGGATAGCTTAAAACGCATACGACACCACCAGTCCTGCAAGAGCACTCATTAACAATGAAAGTATAGTTATGGTGATTAACAGTTCGTTTTTGAATGTGGTTTTTAGTAAAGCCAACATCTTTATGTCTATCATTGGTCCAAATACCAAGAAGCTGACGATTGAACCCGCAGTAAACGTGTTAGCAAATGACAATGCAAAGAACGCATCGACATTGGCACATATGGATACTACGAACGCCAATAGAAGCATAGCTAGGATAGATAGAATTACATTGCTACCAATACTAACTAAAATGTCCCGTGGAACAAATGATTGAACGACACCCGCAACAATAGCACCAAAAGCGAGCATCTTTATCATCGCAAAAGCTTCGTGAGTGAAGTTACTGCTTAGTTTATCTGCTCGATGACGTGTTGTTCTCTCCTGCTTGGTAGGGGCATCACAAAGTGCGACAAAGTCCATAGTTAGGAAATCTTGCTCTCGTTTCTTTAGTGAAAGAATATACCCAATGATGTTTGCAATGACAAAGGTGGCTGCCACTCGTGAAACCACAATTGATTGATCATAGCTAAAAGCTGCCCAAGTTGCCCATATCGTAACTGGGTTAATTACAGGAGCAGCTAACAGAAACGTGACGGCTTCCGATGGCTTCAACCCTTGAATCATAAGGCTCCGCGCGAGAGGTACATTGCCGCATTCACAAACTGGGAATAAGAAACCCATTAGAGATAAGATTGCTCGTCTGAAGACACCTTTCTTCGGCAATAACTTCTCAAAAGTATGTGCTGGAACGTAGGTATTCACTACAGCTGCCAAGAGCGAGCCAAGCACAAGAAATGGAAAAGCTTCTACAAAGATACTTAACGAAAGAGTTGCAAAATCTTGCGCTCTGTTAGGAAGTAGTATTTTGTCAAACAAGTAATCAGAAGAACTCAAAACGGCTAAGGTTAGAAGAACCACTACCATTGGTAGCACCAGTTTTCTCCCCTGAGTAATCCGCTTGGTTAGACGATTCGAAACCATAACAACATTGTAGCGAACTTGCTTAACAACGACCATGAACAAAGTCTTAATAGGTCATGGAGCCAGGTTGGGTTTTGGGGTCCTTGGTTGCCTATTGGAAAACATGTTGCGGTTAGAACTTTTGTAAGGAGTAAACATGCAAAAACCGCCATTTCTGACGGTTCCAACATTTGTAGCTTGTAATCACTACG
>JAGQNP010000067.1 GCA_020428005.1 Candidatus Saccharimonadota bacterium | reverse complement strand
ACGCTGTCCCTTTACCGCAAGGGTAGTTTCCCAGTATAACTTTATATGCTCCCTGATATCTTCTGGTGCGTCTTCTAACTTAATCTTACCAAGGCACAGTTTTTCCGCCCATTCGTGGGCCTCTGTACCTTTCTGGGCATAAATAGAAGACTCTTGCTCTGGTGCTTGTTCACAAAGAGCCACACTGCCAGGACAAGCCGTCCATCTATATGCGCTGGATGCGCCTAATTTACTGTGTTGCATTTTAATATCCTAACCTTAGAAAATATACGAGCAGATAGACGCCGCCCCACCATGTGATAATTGCTAGTGTATCCTGAATGATATACTTCATATATGTGCGTCCCAATCATCATCATTGCTTGGGCAGTTTAACTCCAGTAACTCTGTCGCCATAGACTCATATCTATCAAGCTCCTGTAGCTTACGCTTTACTTCATTCCATAGATGAGGGGCTAAATTATCCTCAAGTTTTGCAATTCTATCTCCACCTAACCAGATAGAACCACTTGTAATATATAATTTATCTGTCATTTTATAATCTCCTCTGCTCTGGCTATAAAGTTATCCCAGTCTCTGGGGCTTAATTCGGCTAAGGTATTTGCCCCGAACTCACGTATAATTGGCCTCGCGCCATACACGCCTATAACTCTTTCCATCTTACAATAGGCGTCTATAACATCGTTGAAAGTGGAATTTATCTCCCACTTTTTCTCTCTATGTTCTCCGGTCATTGTGTACCTCCTTCTGTTGGTTGCGTCAAAAATACTATTTTAGATAAAGCGTCCATAATAGCTCTTAACGCAAGCTCTTGCTGCTTTGACCTTTCATTCAAGTCCAGTAATAGCTGCCTAGTTATCATTGTGTTGTGTGGGTGTAGATGTTCTGTATTTTCCAGCTGCACCCATAGCTTCTGGTTAATTGTTTGTGTCACTTGATTCTCCCTCTTTATCTATAATACTATCAATTACTTTTTGCTTATCGAGTAATGTCTTCATGATATGTTCTTCAATGCCGTCTTTTACCACAAGGAACTGTGCTAAAACTGCATCACGTTGTCCGATTCTATGGCAGCGGTCTATTGCTTGCTGAACGTCGCCAGGTATCCAGCTATTTTCTACAAACACGACTGTAGACGCTGCGGTTAATGTAATGCCCGTGCCAGCAGCAGCAATGCTGCCAATGAAAACACGAACACTATTGTCTGTTTGAAAAGCGGTAACTGCTTCTTGCCTATCTTCATTATTAGTACCTCCTGTTATTACTACAGGTTTATAGTTATGTAGTTCGGCGTGGAGAGCATCTATAACCGCCCGATGCCAGGCAAACACAACAACTTTCTCCACGCCGCCATCAAGAATCTCTTTCAGGTGTTCTACAGATTTTTGGAGTTTGGCAAGTGCGACAGATTGCCGCCATTCTGCGATATCTCCAATGTTCACATTCAGTTCACCGAATTTGAGTTTCTTGAGAATTTCTTCATCTAATGTTTTATGTTCATTCTTTACAAAATTACCGGTGCTATCAATTTGTAGTGGTATAATCTGTAAAGTTTTCTCAGGTAGCTCAGTCAATACATGGCGTTTAAGCCTGCGTATCATGAAATGCTGACGTAGGTTTGTAGCTAATTCTTTTTTGTTACTGGAACCACTGACGTCCCAGCCAAATCTGCCTTGATAGGCGGCACAATATCGTTTGGCATAGTCCCAGTAGGAAGTATATCTGCCAATCGCCGTGGGGCAAAGGGCTGCCACAAGCGGCCAGAGTTCAATCGGTCGATTAAGCACTGGTGTTCCAGTGAGTGCAAGTTTTGCTCGTGAATTTCTGACGAGTGCATCTTTTCCGAGCAATACTCTTTTGGTTCTTTTAGCATTTCTATTGCGAAGGCAGTGGGCTTCATCCATAATAATGAGGTCATATTCTCTCTCCCGTAGCTGGTTAAATATATTATCCCGTAACAGTAGGTCGTAGTTTACTATAATAAAGTTTAGGCCGCCTGGAATTATGACCCTGCCATCTCTTACCACATAACTAATGGTGGCCTTGTCCGTCCAAATAGCTACCTCATTTTGCCAGTTGTACTTCAGGCTGGCAGGACAGAGTATAAGTATATCACGTGCATTAAGCTGGTTAGCTATTATAATCGCTTGTGCGGTCTTACCAAGCCCCATCTCATCACCAATCATGGCTGCATGGTGTGGATTATGGGTAATAAGCTGGATAGCTTCTTTAACGCCTTCTCGCTGGTATGGGTAAAGTTGCATTATGATAGCCTTTTAATATAATCCTTAAATTCAGAGTCAATATGAAGCGATTGATTTTGTATATACCTTTTTAACCTCTCTATATCTTTGCCCAAATGGTCTTTTAATTCGAGGTATCGCTTATATTCTTCTGATGAAACTTCATATGTAGTATAAGATTTACTGCACCCATAACATATAAGTCTGCGCCACTTATAATTTTCTTTTTCTCTAAATCTCGAATCTTTAGCTCTGGATTTTGAACACCCACAATGAGGACACTTTACATTTTTTGGCATTTTTATTTCTCCGTTACCACTTCTACAAAACGTGTTGAACCATATGCGCCAGTAGTTATGTTAATAACTTCCTCCAATGTATATTCTGGTTCTAGTTCACCCAAACCCTCCATAAACATCTTAGTGCCGACTTGACATGCACCTGTAATAATGCGATACACAATAGCCCATTCTTCCGGTGTTTTCTTCGTGGTAAGCGGCATGTTCTCGTATTTTGAAACATCACGGTCTGCCGTCTTAAACTGTAGCTCTGCAAAAGCTTCTTTAATGGTTTCCCCGTGGGCGAAATGCTCATCTTTTTGTGCCACATAAATGATAGGGGCATTTTTCTTGAAGCCGAGCTTTGCGGTTTTGTAGATAGTGATATCCTGTTTTATTTTAATGGATATTTTCTTTGTCAGAATACCGTCGCAGAAAATCAACCCTTTTTTCAGGAAATTATAAAACTGTGGTTTATTCTCTTCTGGCGCACCCTCCAGCGAAGTGAAGCTATTGTTGGAGCAGTCGAAGTTTCCGCCTACAGATTCTGGCGCTCCCTCCAGTGAAATGAGGCCGTTGTCGGAGCCGTCGGAGTTCCCGCCACCAGATTCTAGCGCTCCCTCCAGCGAAATGTGGTTATCGTAGTTGGAGCAGTCGAAGCTTCCGCCTACAGATTCTGGCGCTCCCT
>JAGQNP010000066.1 GCA_020428005.1 Candidatus Saccharimonadota bacterium | reverse complement strand
TAACGGCATCAACATGGCTTGATAATGTTAAATTGAAGATAACAGGTCAGATAGTAGGTAGTCATAATATAACTGTGGAATCTGGAAGTGATCTTATTCTAGAAATAGCTTCCTCAAATAATGGTTCCAGTACACCGAATGGTACGGTCGAAGCAACCCCAGAAACCATAACCGTTGCAAGTAATGATTCTCAACCTTCAACACCAGTGGGTATTGGTAAAAATCAGACCGTAGTGGTCAACGGAGAAAGGGGAGATATAACGGTTAGTAACAAGGGAACTTTAAAGGGTAGCGGTACTGTTGGAGGCGTAACAGTGGAAACTGGTGGTACGGTTGCCCCGGGTGAATCTCCTGGTTGTTTGAATGTAGGTGATACCACATTTACTTCTGGATCAAACTTTGATGTGGAACTCGGAGGTACAAACGTTTGTACTGAGTATGACCAGATGGTTGTTACTGGCACAATTGATCTAGGCGGAGCAACTCTCAATACAAGTTTCGTGAATGGCTTTACTGCTTCATCGGGCCAATCCTTTGTGATTATTAGCAATGATGGCACAGAAGCTGTTACGGGTACTTTTGCCGGTCTAGCACAAGGTGCAACTGTTACGGTCAACGGGGTTAACTTTACTATTAGCTATAACGGTGGTGACGGTAATGATGTTGTACTAACATTCCTATCTGCACCTGGAACACCTGACTCTGGCTTTGAAATAATAAGGCTAAATCCGATCTTGACATTGATTACTACCACCAGCCTAGCTGGAGCAATCATGATCATTCATAGAAAGTACGGAGAAATAAATAACAAATAACGAGCATAATTAAATGGAGAGTAGAAGTCTTAGACTAGATTCAAACTACTTGCGGTCAAATATACGCACTAGTCATCATCGTAGGAGTGCTCAGTCTTCACCGACAAGACCCACTGTAAGTATTGGAGGTTCTATATCCCATTCCCAAGTTTTACCCAAAAAACCAACCCCTCAAGTTACCCAAGAAACAATTCAAAAACCAAAATCAGAGACTACTCAATACATAAATAAATCGCAACAAAAAAGTAGGGCTAGATTCGATACAGAGTTTTCAAGACCAAAACGATCTGTTCACATATCTTTTGACAGTCCTCGATATGATTCAAGTAGTTCAATTCAGTCACAAAAAGTTGCAGAAGTTCAGAACGATGAGACAGAATTTGATCAGAAATCAAAAAAACTAAAATGGTATTCTAAAAAGCTATTTTTAAGTCCTAAAACTTTGCTTCCTGCAATGGCGGTACTACTATTTATTATTGGTTGTGGAGTTGCATTCCAGAGTTTTAAAACCGCGCGAAATGTCCAAGCATCTGCGAGCAATAATTACGAACAAATTACAGGGCAAGATGCACCAAATGAGGATGAACAAAGTAAAGAAAGTCTAAAAGCTTACCAAGTTGCTTCTGATATGCCAAGGTATATAAAAATTCCAAAAATTGATGTCGAAAATCGTGTCGTATCTGTAAATGTCAAAGAAGATAACGAACTAAGGGTTCCAGGTAATATTTTTGATGTTGGTTGGTATCAAGGAAGTTCGAAGCCAGGTGCTGAGGGAGCAAGTATCATGGTTGCACATGTACATGGTCCAACAAAGCCCGGGGCATTTTACAATCTTAAAAAACTCTCTGAGGGTGATGAAGTTCAGGTTGAAAGAGGTGATGGAAAAATACTTAAATATAAAGTAAATTCAACCGAAACTGTGCCCTATGACCAAGTTGACATGAATAAAGTCGTAAGACCTATAGAAACAGGTGAAAAAGGTCTGAATTTGATAACTTGTGGTGGCAAATATAACAAAGATCTCGAAACGTATGAAAAAAGGGTAATAGTATATGCGACTCAGATTAATTAGGATTGGTGCCTAGTATGTCTAGGAGAAACCGAATAAGCGACTTCACAAGACCTAACACTTATAATAGGGGTACTCGTAGAAGTTTTTTTATAAAAGCTGACGATGATCATCAGATTACAAAAAACAGACCTAAAAAACAAACTAAATCACTAGACATTAAGCGAACGCCAAGAAATAAAGTTCCAGTAGAACCCAGACAGGAAAAATCTAAGGTACTAAGAAGACAGGGTTTAAAAAAGTTACCAATATATAAAATAGAGCCAAAAAAGAAGCGGCTTAACGCTAGGCTAATTATAAGTTCATTTGCTGCTGTGGTAATTGTTCTTGCTGTTCCTGCTTTGTTTTATAAATTATTTTTTAGTCAAGATAATTTTGTAAAATTTGTTAAAAGTTCAATAACCGGTGAAAAAATACCAAAATATCTTATATCGAGTAGCATTATGGATGTTGCTGCAAAAGTTGATTCTGTCGATAGTATCGAGAACGACTCAACATCGCTGATTGATATCAATCATTTAGGTTGGTATACGGGAAGTAGTAAACCTACAGAAGATGGAGCTATGGTATTCGTGGGTTATGTCTCGGGAGTCGATAAAACCGGAGCCCTGAGAGAGATACAGTCGATACAAAAGGATGACTATATTCAGGTAGAGACTGGTAATGGCATGATATTGCTTTATAAAGTTGTAGAACTCAAAAAATATCTACCAAACCAAATTAATGAACAAGATCTAATAAAACCTGTAATCCCGGGAAAACAGGGCCTAAACATAATAAGTTTTACAGACAGGCTAGATACAACTTCAGATTTTGGCACATATAGATATGTAATATATGCAGTTCTAGAATAGTTGAATATTGCTGGTAAATAATAATCGGAGTATAGTACTTGCTAGGATTATGTGCGAAGTTTTGGGGACAAAATCCGACAGTTTGATTAATTTATAACATTTTCGATTATCAGTCTGGTTTATGGCTAATGAAGTGATAGTGATTGCCGTTAATTAGTCTGCACGATAAGAAAGGAAAGAAATGGATCCAATAACTATTGTTTTGGCAATTGTTGGAGTTGGTGTTGGTTTTGGTACAAGTACCATCGTCACCAAGAATAAAATAGGTAATGCTGAAGCAGAAGCCGATAAAAAGCTATCAAAGGCAAAGAAGGACGCTTCAAAACTAATCGAGGAGGCCAAGGCCGAAGCCATTGAGGTTGCTGATCAGGCACGAAAGGATGAAGCTACTCGCCGTAAGGAATTCAAAGAAATCGAGAAACGTCTACTAGACAGAGAAGAAGCTCTAGATAAAAAATTGGACAATCTTGACAAACGCGCCGAAGGTCTTAGGAAGGGCGAGGATGAAGTAGAGGGTCTAAAAAATGAGATTAGAGATATAAGAACAAAGCAACAAGAAAAACTAGAGAAGATTGCGAAACTGACTAAAAAAGATGCCGCGGATAAGCTGATGCAAATGACAGAACGAGACATTAAGGGTGATCTAATGGGTCTTGTAGCGAAGTTGCAGGATGAAGCCAAAGACCTAGCTGAGGAGAAAGCTGCATTTATTATTACTGCTGCAATGGAAAGAATGGCAAGTGAGGTAACTGCTGAAAGAACG
>JAGQNP010000065.1 GCA_020428005.1 Candidatus Saccharimonadota bacterium | reverse complement strand
ATCCAGGGCCATGCCATAGCCAAACTGGCGATAATACCAGGGAATGCCAGTGATGGCCTGCACCAGCTCACCCCGTGCCGTGCTTTTGGCATGGATAGCGGCAAACTGCTCTCGCACCAGGCCGCGCCGCCGGTAGTCGGAGTCTGTGGCGACCAGCTCTGGCCGCCCAACGCCAAGGGGAATGCCTTCATACAGCCACGTTTGCGAAATCAAGTTCATGCTGGAGACAATCTTGTCATTTGCATGTTCATCGACCACCACAGTGAAATCACTGGCGCTGGTAGTAGGATGATCGCCGCGCATTAAATCTTCGGTCCAACGTGCCAGCCACGTTTCAGGCTTCTCGGCATCGTCGCTGTGAATCCGAACATTAAATTCAGCCAATTCTTCTGTATCGGCAGGTGTGGCCCAGCGCAAAAGCAGGCCGTTACCTAAATTTTTGGGTAAATCGAATTGAATGGTCATTGCGCCCTCAAGTTCTTTTGGTTAAGCAACAGTATTGTTGTAAGTGGGTCTCTCATCTTTGTGTAACCTAGACTGGCTATTTGTAGATGAATCATTTTGATTTTACTGGGATAATATAAGTGCAATACATATTCTACCAATGAACCCAAAAATTTTTTATACAAAATTCTCTGTTCTTGACAATAATATTTGAGGCAAACATTTGGGTAATGAAAATTTTACTTTGCTAGCGTATACTAATTGAAATCATCTCGCCTACCTATAATAAATATTATGGATGTTCAAACTGATAAGCTACGCAAATTTATCAAAGAGTATTTTTCCCCAGACGAACTCAATACCCTTCTGCTTGATTATTTTCGCCCTGTTTATGATGATTTAACAAATGGGATGACCAAAAGCCAGCAAATTTTGTTGTTAATAGAGTTTTGCCACAATCAGAATAAATTTGAACAACTCCTTGCAGCAATTAAGCGAGAAAAACAATTTTTTCAGCCTGAAAATTATGCTCAATTGCAAAATCCTGCTGTTTTTATTCCACAACTCCCCGCAACCATTAATCGAAACCCGCACCAAATCTTTATTAGTTATGCAAACCAAGATTCAGAGATTGCTCAACGTTTAGCGAGTGACTTGAAGGCAAATAATTGGAAAACTTGGATAGCTTCCGAGAGTATACGACCTGGCGAGAAGTGGAATGACGCTATTAACCGTGGTCTGTTTGAGTGTGGTAAATTCTTGTTACTTTTGACGCCTCATGCATTAGCTTCGACTTATGTACGGGATGAAACAAATGCAGTGATTCATTATAAGAGTCGTGGTGAAAAAATTGATATTTTGCCGATTCAAATAAAGTCTATTTCCGAAATTGAGCTTCCATGGAATTGGTTGACGTATCAGCGATTACCTTTCCCCAATGATTATGAAGCTGGATTTGAAACACTTCTAGATTTGTTAGCGGGAAAGAAAAGAAGTTTTGGCAAAAAAGAGATTTTATCTTCGCAACTACAGCAAGAAAATGAAGGTGACTTTTCAGAACTAAAAAGTTTATCTGTTGATATATACCAGGCAAACGATCCTGCCCCCCCGGTAAAAATTCATAAAGAGGATTCCCAGTTAAAGAAAGAGCAAAGCAATATTGCTGAATCAGAAAATAAGGTTTTTGAATTTAACACTCTATCTGAGAATAGTAGACCGAACATCATAGAGGAGAACAAAGCGAGGAAGAAAAGCTCATCTAATAATTTAATGGATTCAGAAATGAGTTCCTTAGTTATTCTTGAAAATCAAAGACCTGCTAATCTTCGAAGAATAGAGCCCTTAAAAAATAGTGAATTACGAATCATGGTGTTTCCTTCGCCAAGATTTCGTTCCATGCTGATGCTTGGCGGAGTAATATTTTTAGTGTTTTCAATTTTATTGTCTGGTTCGGGTGAGATGATTGGAAATTTTCTATTTTGGATGCTTACTATACCTGGCTTAGTTATTGGCTCATATGTTCAATCACGACTGAAGTCTAATCTCAACAAGTACTCAAAGATGCGAACATTACGCAATGTGACAGGAGCGCAGGTAGCACGGCAGATGTTAGATGCCCAAGGTTTGTATAATGTTGAGATTAAAGAGACACAAGGATTTTTAAGCAATTATTATGATTCACGTAATAAAATATTGCGGTTAAGTCAACCCGTCTATCGAACACCAAGCATAGCCGCGGCAGGTCTTGCTGCTCATGAAATTGGACACGCTTTGCAAGATAGTGTAGGTTACTCGCCATTACAAATTCGTAATGTGTTAGTTCCTGCAATTTATTTATGCAATTTTTTGTCCCCATGGCTGCTTATTAGCAGTGCGCTGCTTAACATAACTGGTATTGCTTGGGGTGGCGTCATTGCTTTTGCAGTCGCTTTTGGTTTTTCTTTGATCATCTTACCAGTTGAATTTGATGCCAGCAATCGTGCAAAGCAGCTTTTGGAAAGAGGGGTATTGGTTGGTGATGAGCTTAAAAATGCAAACAAAGTTTTAGATGTTGCGATATGGATATAGGCAATAAAGTCATATTGTTTTTCTTGTTGGTGAATGTATCCCCAAATAAAATCCTACCTGTCTGAATCCTAGATCAATCAAATTACTAAAACAATTAAGTAAAGCTTAGCTCAGTACAAATGCTGTTCTCATTTTTGTGTAATATAGGTAACCTAATTGTAAGATATGCATTGGAAATATGGTCTAGATATTGACGTTCGCGAGGCAGATATGCAAAATTTGCTCAAGATAGTTTAAAGGTCGTAAAGGGTATAGATAGTGACAATATATCTTATTTCATATTTCTCGATTTTGATTACCGGAATTACAGGACTGTTTTTTATAAAACTTTGGCTAAAATGGCTGAGACTTCAACTTAAATTCGCTCTAATCAAGATTTAAAATAATGAGGTTGAATAATGTTTTTTGACCCACTTTACATAATTTTTGCATTACCTGGTTTACTCCTAGGTTTTTGGGCACAATCTCGCGTCAAGCGCAATTTCAATAAATATTCTCAGGTTCGCACAGCTATGAATGTTACTGGGGAGCAGGTGGCACGTCGATTGCTAGATGCACAGGGCTTGGAAGATGTAATGATTGAAGAGGCGCAAGGCTTTTTGAGCGATCATTATGATCCGCGCAGCAAGGTGCTGCGGCTAAGCCCGACGGTTTACCGCACGCCCAGCATCGCCGCTGCGGGCGTGGCTGCCCATGAAATGGGCCATGCCTTGCAGGATGCGGGTGGTTATTTTCCACTGCAAATTCGCAGCGCCCTGGTGCCAGCGGCTCAGTTTGGCAGTTCGTTGGCTCCGTGGCTGTTTATGGGTGGTTTTTTGCTCAACTTTACTGGTTTGGCCTGGGTTGGGGTGATCATGTTTGCTGCGGCCGTTTTGTTTACAATCATTACGCTGCCGGTGGAGTTTGACGCCAGCGCCCGCGCCAAGCGTTTGTTGGTGAGCAATGGTGTGCTCATTGGGGATGAGATTGAAGGTGTGAACCGGGTGTTGAATGCGGCGGCGTGGACATATGTGGCTGCGGCCGTTTCTGCCATTGGCACTTTGTTGTACTACGTATTGCTCCTTTCTGGTGGCCGTCGCCGCTAAAACCGGTA
>JAGQNP010000064.1 GCA_020428005.1 Candidatus Saccharimonadota bacterium | reverse complement strand
GACAGGATTGTTGCTTGGGATTATTCTTTATTGGAGTGTTTTACCCTTAAAACCAATTATTGAGATTAAGAATATGACGGCCGAAACAAACAATAAAAGTTTGGTATTGAGCTATGACTACTGCAAAAACGCAGATAATAAAGGGTTGGTAACACGATTCTTTAAGGACGAGATACTGTATTATATGTCAAATATTTACTCAAACGCACCTGCTGGTTGCAACCACGCCAATCAAATAATAGATTTACCAGAGAACCTGCCACCAGATACTTATTCTTTTAACTTTGAGATTACTTACAAGGTCAGTCCTATAAAGGAAAAGACCTATCGATTTGAAACTAATAAATTTGAGGTAAGGTGATGAAAGACGCATCAAAATATCCAGTAACGTACAAGTTCGGTTACAGCAAAGCCTATGGTGGTTTTCATACAGGTGTTGACCGTCCGACTCCACTCGGAACTCCTGTAGTCATCAATGGTGTTAAGGTTGCAGAAACAGGCAATACTGGCTACAGTACTGGCCCCCACCTGCATATATCAAAGCTATTAAATGGCGCATTAGTCGACCCTAAGACTGGTGGCTTCTCATTTAAGAGTGCGGTTGTTACTGAAATAAACGAAGATGGTCGGAACGGCAAATATATCAGAGTGCAGGGAGATGGCTATTCTTGGGTCTATTGCCATCTCTCGAAGCAACTCTGCAAAGTCGGACAGAAACTCAAAGTACGTGCGCCCTTACCACTACCAACACGCAAGTTCTACAAAGTTGTTTCAGGAGATACCGCTACAGCAATCGCTCGCAAACACAAGATAACACTAGCCAAACTAGCCAAACTTAATCCAGGGATTAAAAACCTGAATTATATCTATGTTGGTCAAAAGTTGAGGGTGAAATAATGTACGAAAGGAGTCGTCTTAAACACCAACGAAGACACAAGGCATTTTATAAAGCACATAATCAATACGAAGGGAATACTATGGATTACAAAGCATTAGCAGTCAGAGGGTTAAAGACATTCATACAAGGTTTTTTAGCATACTTGAGTGCTGGCGTGGCTGGAATTGTGGACACAAACACCCTAAAAGCGTTACTAGTCGGTGCTATTGCTGCAGGGATTAGTGCAGCTATGAACATTGTACTGAAACCAACAGAGGCACGATGATGGGAAACTTTAACGCTGACCCTAATCCATTACCAGAGAAAATGCAGTTGTTTTGGACACCTGCTATTGTTGGGCGTATCGGTAGAGCAGTGGTTAGAATGTTTAGCATGCCCGAAACTGGCTATCCCAGTGAACGTGGTGCAGAGGCAATGCTAGAGCGACATTTATATGGGCAACCACAATTACCGTTTGATTCAGAGGGAAATTGGCATAATCCTGACGGAGTATAGTCGTGGAGAACCAACATCATTTGTTCTTTAATAAGTCCTACTATAAATCTCGCCTAGAAAAACAGTTTAGAACTCACTCAGCACTAGTCATTCCTATGGAGCTACAAGTACATAGGGATTTACACGCAGAAGTGCCACCACCACCTAAGCCAAGCGCACGGCTCATATACGGAGCTATTGGCGCATTATCGACTCTTGATACGTTTGAACCTGTAAACACCGTCCTGACCTTATCAGAACACTTTCTAGCAATAGATAATAACCTAGCGCATAGGATAGGACATAATCTTTTATTGCAAGCTGGATATATACAGAGAAGTGAAGAACTATTGACTACACATGGTACAATAGAAGTGCGCTAAATCTTGATAGAGAATTAAACATCTCGATTTGTTACACGTAGATACAATCAAGAGAGCCATACACGATTTTTTTGGATACCCACCTGGGTCGTGTAGCGCACTTACACCCTGACCTCACACAGGGTGTTTTTTATTTAATGGGTGGCATCAAAGTTTAAGTATCGGTCTTCTGCGGCTTGCCTAGCAGCTACTGCGTCTTTCAGGCTATTAAATCTTTTATTAAGAACTTTCTCTTTATTGACATTTAATCGAGCAGCCCATTTGTTTCTATTGACATCCCAGGAAACACCAGGTATCGCAGTATTGTTTCTTTTGTTGCTAGCTTGTTGGTGAATTGTTGCCCATCTACAGTTGTTAGGCTCGTAGTCACCATTCACATCTATCCTATCAATCGAGTGCTTTGGCGTTGGTCTATTCCCCATATCATCTAGAAAGTTTAAAAATCCCTTTGCATTACGCCACCTATCACAAACTTTTATGCCCCGACCACCGTAATCTTCATATTTGTTATCGCTTTTTGTATAACATCGACTTAGCATGCCGGAATGAATTCGATATAAAGGGTGGGAAGTCCTACCGTCAACTATAAATCTAGTCTCGTACGGAGAACCATATTTTTTATTACGCCGATAGTGCATATAACAATAACCACCAATGTAATACCGTTTACCTGTATTACTATCCTTGTTCCCTGGGTGCATGCACCCTTCTATTTTACAATTTGTTACAATAGGTTTGCTCATGGAACTCATCCTTTCATGGGCTTTTATGTTTGTACCTATATTATATCAATAAATGTAGAGGTAGTCACCTGCTGCATACCAGGCGTACGAAACAATGCCGTAACCCTGCACATTCATTTCTGACACAAATATTTTGCCATTATCGACTTTTAACACATAGCTTACATGTCCTTCTGCGCCTCGTGTAGTCGTAGCTACTGCCCCAATTCTAGGCTCAGAACCAACAGGCAGTCCTATTGCTTGCGAGCGAGCATACCATGTGTTCGCATTCCCAAGCCCAACTGGTAAATCTGGGCGTAGATTCTTTACATGCCAAGTGCAGTAACCATACGTCATGTCATTCACATTACTTACGCCCCGTGAAATGCCCGTGAAATTCGTTGTGTTGGACGTTTGGGCTGGAATAGTACTTGTAGCTATCTTTCGTTCTTTCAATCGCTCTGAGGCTTTAGGAATCGTCAAACGCTGTCCGACCAATAAAACATCGGGATTCTTTATCGACTTGTTCTTGTAGTAGATTCGCTTCCAAGAGGTTTTATATTTCTTGGCTATCCTAGTTAACGTGTCATTTTCTTTGACTTTGTAAGTTGTTGGTTTTTGTTTGGCGGGTTTCTTTGTTCCAACCATGACTGACGTAGTGGGGGTTGGCTGGGGTATTACTGGGTTCTTAAGTTGTAAAATCGGGATGATTGCTAGTGTTGCTAGAAAATCCATCATCTATAGCCGAAGCTAATTTGTACTCCTTGTTAAGTGGTTACCATTAAATCAAACTACACGATTCTACGCAATATTGCGCCAATAGCTTTATCATTGTATGCGAAAACTGTTTTGTCTTTTGCTTTAGGTCTGCGGTACTTCTTAACAGCCTTTGGTTTTTTTATTTTAGGCTTACAAATGTATGTTTTTGTTGACGGCGTATTCGGTTTGAGCTTTGACCAGTCGTATTGTTCTATTTCGGGCATTATTTGTTTCCAATAAATTCTGCGTTTTGTTCTAAATATAGTTTTGGTATATCAGGTCTGTAGCGGTTTAAATAAACCTTTTTCACCTTTTCACAAAACTGTATTTGATCTGGTCTAGGTTCACCGTCATACTGATCGTTTAGTATCTGCCAAATAGCTAGAGCTTTTTCGTGTGGCAATGGTGTTTTAGAACCATCTGCTAAAAGTATTATAGCCATCACATACCGCCTTTCAATAGTTTGCTAAAGTATTTGCGTTGATCATAACCATCAGCCCTTGCCCGACTAGCCATGACCATCACTTTGTCACGACCATGCTTGTAAAACATTTTGCAGTACCATGCTTTGAATTGTAGATTTACTAAATCACTTAGATCATAAAACAGAGTATCTATAGGATTACAGTTGTCAGTTGTATTAACTTCTTTAGTTTCAGTTGACAGTTGTCTTTGAGTAA
>JAGQNP010000063.1 GCA_020428005.1 Candidatus Saccharimonadota bacterium | reverse complement strand
TGACAGTTTACCCAAGATTTGATATTATCTCGGTCGCTCAACAAGGGGGCGTGGTGTAGTGGTTAACACGCTGGCCTGTCAAGCCAGAGATCGCGGGTTCGATCCCCGTCGCTCCCGTTAGTCCTATAATATTTCAATACACACTGAAAGACCTCGATCTTCTCGGGGTCTTTTCGTTATATTATGTTTTCATTTGCTGTCCCATAGTTTGAGGGATTGAACGGCACTATCGCTCCCGCGACATGTTTTAGCCTCCGAGATTGCTTTATCAATCGAGAGAAGCAAGTGAGATGAGGTTTGTGCACCTTACAGGGTCTAAGTCTGAACTACCCTAAACAAAGAGTCTGATTTCTGTGATAGGCATTTTGGCAAAGTTACTGTTTTGGGCACTAACAAGGTCTGCACAGAACGGAGACTGCAAATAATATCCAGGGATTCAGGGTTATGACAAGTTTTTTCCGCAATCTCCAGCGTAATTAACTCATCAATATCCAAATATTTAGCTACGCTTTTCATACAATTCGTTCTATTTACCATTAGATAGTTTGTGTGAATTATAAGTGGTTGCAAAATCCGTTTGGCATAAAGTTCGCTAAACCTCCAGATTTCCCATAGATCATATACATGTATAATTAGCCTCTCAATATTTTGGCGATGTTCAGACTCGAATTTCTCCCTATCCTCCAGAAACAGCGGCATTGTCGTAGGACGTCCAGTTGGAGTTTCCGGGATATAATGGTTTACAATTTCCTCAATCTTCTCAATAGCTTTTTCACCTCCAATAAGGCTAAGTGCATATATGCAGCTAATTGACTCATCAACAATATCGCCTTTCTTAAAACCAAGATAAGGAACTGCGATTTCACCTGCACGGCTGAAAGTTTGAGCTTCAGATAAATTAAAGGGTGGGCGTACTAAAGAAAGATGGCGTTCGAGTTCACGTCGGGATGGTTCATCAATAGCAGTAACTGTAGTTAAACATTCAAGAGCAAGTAAATGTGGGGCTCTCTTTGAGGAGTCATCTAAACTACCGATTCGAAGGGCTACATGCCATATAGTCTTAGTTAGAAGCTTTCTCAAGATCCAAGCGAAATCTTTCTGGTTGCACAATCCTGCCGTTAGAAGTACTGTTTCTCTCCACTCTGCCATTAATAAGTATGGCGCAAGGGAGCGGACATCTCCATTTGCAACAATTGACTCTGCCGTCAAAAATTCCTGAAACGTGCGATGTGTGAAGTCGATTTTCCCTGCATCAGGCTCCCTAACAATCCCAACTCTTTCAATAAACAATTGTAGTATTTGTTCACCACTAAAGTCTGCGCTAGTTATCATCCTATGTGACTGACTAGACAAACGCTCAATGATTTCGTCCTTTGGTGCAGCTGCGGCATAGTCATTTCTCATCATCCAATATGCCATATCTTGAAGCAAGTAATACTTGTCAGCAGGGCTGAGCTTCACGTAATCTTTCGTGTCTACACCACGCTTTCTATCCCTTCTATCAATTAGCGCTACTAGACACGCTCGGTACAATGATATTCTATCGGTTGGTAAATCTTGCCCCCGCTCACGATGTAATGCACATAACATGGCACAAAGCAATGGGCTGTGAGCCAAGTCAGCAATTACACTATTATTTCTTAACTCGTGTAAGAAATGATGTGCCATTTCTCGCATTGATTCTTTTTCTTGACCGATAAGTCCCTCTGCGTAGGCCACTGCTGAATGCCAATTCTTGACAAGTAAAGATACCCCTTCCTGGTCGAGTGGCTTCACTTCAACTTGTTTTTTCCAGGCGCTAGATGCCTCAGTTTCATAGAAAGCAATGAAACTGCGGATAATTTCTTCAATGTCAATTTGGGAGTTAGATGGTGTATAATTTTCCAATGGCTTAAGAAAGAATTCAGCTTGTTCGCGTATTTCATTCTCAGACAGTTGATATTTCATACTCCAATTATTGAAAGTTTCTGCCTTTAATAAGTTATGAGTATAATTTAGAAGCTCGAAAAGCTTCTGAACATTTATGGAGTTATTAGAAGAGGTAGATCCCCAGTAATCTACGCTTTTTCCGATTATATTTTTAGGTAAACTGAGTTGCGTAACCCAAACGAAGTTGCTAGCCCCTAACAAAGCTGCTGGACGGGATGAAATCACATATCTCGATTTTGGGTATGATCTCACAATACTATCAATCCATTCTGATACTTCTCGACGTCGCTCATTGCTTAGCTCATCTAGGCCATCAAGTAAAACGATAGCACGACCTTGTTCAAGTTGATCATGAACCCAATTTGTTGGCATGGTGCTAGCGATTTGCGCAGCAATCAAACTCACCCATGTTTCGGGTTGGGGAAGTGGGGTCTGAATCTTAGCAAAATCTCTTAACCTTATGAAGAATGGAATACTTCCACCCCAATCATTGAGTTCCGGGGCGTGTCTATCAAAATCATTATTTGCAGCTCGAACTGCCAACCATTTAAGTAATGTGGTTTTGCCTGCACCTGCATCCCCAGACAATATCACACGCCTCGCTGACCTAAGGGCCTGTGGGGTAGGAAGTGTTCTTTGAATATTCTTCTCTAGAAGTTGAAGATTTACATAAGCTATCGAAAGAGGCTGTCGAAAGTTAGACGCTTGCTCTAAGTCTAGTCCAAACAATTCTAACTTGTCCAAGCGCCAAATGACAGCTTGACGATAATTATGCTCAAATCGTTTTAACTGCATATTGAGTGACGCTCTTTGTGAGAAGGAATCTTCATATAGTGAGTCAACTTTTTCCATTGTACGAGTGACCGACTCTTGAATCTGACGATTTCTCTTTAATATCTCTGCCAAAGTCCTTACTTGAAAAACTGGCAACCCAGCCGCGATTTGAATTACCCGCTCGCAAGCCTCATTTATTACTCGCTCATATAACTGATGCTCGTGCAGATCGAGCTCTTGTTTATGCGGAAAGTTAGCTAAAAGAAATCGACACAAGCGTTCAGAGCTGAGATCATGGGTTGCGAGTATGGTGTTCAATGAAGTTGAAACTTTGACTCTGGGAAGAGTATCGATGACAGCTCGTACTACTACTATTTTGCGCTCGCTCACAATGTTCATACCTTCAGAATTAAAAACCTTTAACAGGCTATTAGCAATGTCATTGCCAATATCTGTAAATAGGGTTTCGGCTTTCCTCTGAGCGAGTCTGTCGTTAGTAAATTTAGAAATGATGTCGCGGAGGCTCCCCGTTAATTCCTCGGCAATATCAGAGTTACCAATCCATTTTGTGAGCAACATCCGAGCTAATGCAGGACTTGCGTAATTTAAGAGAAGTTCAAATAAGTCCATGTTTTCTCACTTATAATAAAACAATTTAGTTGCTTAAGCTGCGTATCTATTCCTTCGGGTATTGCCGATTGGACACGGTCATTACTGCGGAGGCTTTTGGTGTACGCCAACCGGCTAATGCAGAACAATATAACACGAAAACAGGTTTGATAGGCTGAATAACTGGCAGTATATTCTTTCTCAAAGGCAATTGATCACCTCTTCACTAAACGTACGCAGTATAAACAAAACCAGTCTATTTCTCAAGTGGTTCATGATACACAAAATTTACTCTGGTATTCTTTGAGGAAATGAGTTAGTAACTACAGTTATACATAACCACATCCAAAACCATACAAAATCGTAAATTGCTGTAACAAGCAAACTACTTATTTTTGTGTTTCTTGAAACGTTTTGTTTTTGAATTAGGAATGTAGATTCTGTACTTGAGGTAGTGGGGAACGAATATAATCGCAATATCAGAACGGTACAAGTGATCACCCAAAGCCCGTCGCTCCCGTAGCAAGCAAAAGCGCTCGAAAATTCGAGCGCTTTTTTGTTTACCAGATCGCGGGAGCGACGTACGTCACTCCCGTCCTGTTGCTTGAAGGTTTTGTTTGCCTTTTCCCTCCGCTTCATGCTATCTTTAACAAGTCATACACATCGTCGCGGAGGAAATAGTTGACGCCAGAGCAAAAAGCCCGCCTTAAAATTGACGAACTCCTC
>JAGQNP010000062.1 GCA_020428005.1 Candidatus Saccharimonadota bacterium | reverse complement strand
ATAAGTTTGGATGAAGTTTATCTAGTGGTGCAACTAGATTACCATCGTGCTTTTCTATCTTGATGTCGACCAAATCTATCGCTCCGTTATCGGACTTGTATCTGCTGGAAGTCTTAAAGTTTACCCCCATCTTCTTTAGTTTATATAATTCAAGTCCAACCCAGTCTATTGGTACACGACGGATTGTTAATCTAGAGTTAGTTGTTACAGCAACTGACAAAAAGAACATTGCTTCGATCGGATCCTCCGTAGGCGAGAATGAAATATTCTTCTTAATATATGGAACACCCTGTACTTCTAAAACCTCTGAACCAAAACCTTTAATTTTTACACCTAACTTATTCAAGAATAAGCATAAGTCTTGCACCATATAATCAGCGCTTGCAGACTGAATAATTGTCGTACCTTTTGTTTTTGCTGCTGCCATGAGCGCATTGTTGGTAACAGTATTACCTTGTTCATAAAGCACAACCCGATCATCTGGTTTTTTCTTGTTAACATTTACACTATAGTGACCAGTTTTAGCTATAACATCAATTCCAAACTGTTCTAACGCAAATAGGTGGGGTGTTACAGTTCTTGTTCCTAATTTACAGCCTCCTGCGTAAGGTATTTTGAATGAATCTAATTCGTGCATTAAAGGTCCCAGCAACATAAGAACGCTTCTTGTTTTTCGCGCAGCAGACGAATTAATTTTGTCAATTTTTAATACTTCAGGCCGTCGAATCTCGAGATCATTATTGGAAGACCATCTGATTTTTACTCCAATGCTTTCTAGCACCTCAATGATGCGGTTTACCTCTTCAATTCTTGGAAATGATTTGAAACGAGTAACGCCGTGATTCAATAAGCTTGCACAAAGAAGTGCGACTGCAGCATTTTTACTTCGCTTTAAAATTACGGTTCCACTTAGCTCGTGACCACCTTCAATTCGTAAATTAACACCACTTTCACCAATAGTTATTAGCTGTTTATTTAATACGTCGCTAATTCTTGCAAGAGTTTCAAGGCTCAAGTTTTGTCTGCCATGCTCCATTCTGTTTACAGCGGACTGACTAGTACCAAGTCTTCTTGCGAATTCTGCCTGTGTTAGGCCTCTTTCTTGTCTAACCTGATAAATTAGGTTGCCAATTTTTTCGTTTGTGGTTGGCATGTGTGATAGATTATACCCCAAACGGTATTAAGCACAACTGATTTTTTCAACCAATTTTTACTGTTACAATGTAGAAATGATATAGCGATACTTTGGCACCTATTCAGCAAAAATTACTTGTAACAGGGGTTTATTATGAAAGATAAAATTGTAGCTAAAATTATAAAGGCCGAGGAAGAGCGTCAACGTGAAGGATTAGAACTTATCCCTAGCGAAAACTATGTAAGTCGCGAGGTTCTTGATGCTTTAGGAAGCGTACTAACAAACAAATATTCAGAAGGCTACCCTGGAAAGCGTTACTACGGTGGTCAAGAAAATACAGATCAGATTGAACAGTTGGCGATTGATAGAGCAAAACAACTTTTTGCTTCTGATCACGCTAACGTTCAGCCACATTCGGGTGCGCCAGCCAACATTGCAGTGTATCAGGCATGGCTTGAGCCAGGCGATACTGTGATGGCTATGAAGCTAGATCATGGTGGGCATTTAACGCATGGTCATCCAATAACTAGTAGTGCAAAACTCTATAATTTTGTTCGTTATGGAATTAAGGACGTGGAAACAGGCGCAATTGATTACGATGAAATGTATCGTGTTGCTAAGAAAGAAAAACCGAAGATTATTTTGGCAGGATTCTCAGGATATCCCAGGAATTTAGATTATGCAAAGTTTGCTGAAATAGCTAAAGAGGTGAATGCAGTACTAATGGCGGATATGGCGCATATTGCAGGGCTGATTGCAGGCAAGGTATTACCGAATCCATTTGATTTTGGTTTTCATATTATAACTACTACAACACACAAAACTCTCAGGGGTCCTAGGGGCGGTATGGTCTTAACAAAAGGTAATGTGTCTAATCCATTGAAGGCGCCAGAAAAGACAGTAGAAAATCTTCCAACCCTTATTGATAGAGAAGTATTTCCAGGCTTTCAGGGTGGCCCCCATATGCATACAATTGCAGCGAAGGCAGTAGCATTTGGTGAGGCACTTAAACCTGATTTTAAGCAGTACTCAAAACAAATAGTCAAAAATGCCTCAAGATTGGCAGAAGAGTTAATGAACAGAGGTTTTAAACTTGTTACGAATGGAACGGATAATCATTTGATTCAAGTTGACATGATGACAAGTTTTAACGTTACTGGTAGAGAGGCTCAGGATGTATTGGATCTAATTGGCTTGACAGCAAATTGCAACGCAATTCCTAACGATCCATTACCTCCATTTCGCCCAAGTGGTTTGCGCTTAGGAACACCGGCAATTACCACTCGTGGTCTTAAAGAAGATGATATGAGTCAAGTTGCTGAGTGGATGAAGCAAGCAATAATTAACAAAAGTAACGCAAAAAATTTGAAGAACCTAAAAAACGAAGTTCAAAGATTTGCATCGCAATTTCCGCTTCCTAGCGATAGTTAGTTAAGGCGTCTTCTTAGTGATTCCGAGACCGCCCAAAGCACCCTCTCTGTATAGGATTCTCTTGTTATTGGGTTCTCATTTTCGTCAGATCGAAGATCCAGGTAAAATGCACGCCAAATATTCCACGTCTCTTCGTCAAAATTTACTTCTTCTTCAGAATCTATTGACCATTTTTTTTGTCTAAAGAACTCCGTAACTTTTCTTCCACATTTTAGTATTCTAGATCCAGGCTGGTTATCTGGCTGTTGTGCGGTTTCGAAAGCCGCTGAAAATAACTTTTGGCCTCTTTTGACGGAAGTTGCCGTAGCCTCGCCTCCTAGAACCAGTAACCATTCATCTGAAGGTCGTTCACCTTCGCCTACAAAATCAAAAGCTTCGTCAATGCCAGGAATAATATTATCAGCACACACGCCCAAGTACGCTCCAATAAATTCTGTTTTTGGATCCGTTCCTTCCACATCAGGGGCAGACAGCATGTCTATTCCGGGTCTTATTACCACCAAGTCTCCTAGACTTTCAAAACGCTGCTCTAATGTTGATGAATGTTCTACCGAAAGTAAACTCATTAATGTTACACTATCATTATATTTATTTTTTGTCAATATAGTTACAAAATCATACTATTTGTTTTGACAAAATTCTAATGTTAATTATAACAAGTAGTGCAAGCCTTTGACTAAATATTACCCAATATCTCCGGTTCTTGATTTAGCGTGACTCCAAATTGTTTTTTAACTTTATTAGCGATTTTATCCCGAAAAACCAACAAACTGTGTGTAGAGACCCCATTTTCATTTACAAATACTAGAGGTTGTTTTGACCATGTTGCCATACCAGTTTCTTTGTCGTGATAATCTTTAAAACCAGATTTTTCTATTAGCCAAGCTGCTGAAAGCTTTGTCTTGCCATTATCAACTTCCCAGTGAGGCATATTTTCATACTGGTTTAATATTGCCAGAGCGTCACGATTATCGACTATTGGGTTATGGAAGAATGATCCAACGTTTGCCACAAACTGTGGGTCAGGAAGTTTATTAGATCGTATTTCTACAACAGCATCCCTAATTATTCTAGAACTGTACTCGTGAATATTGTTGTCATTGAAATATTTTTCAAGAGCACCATAAAAAGGTGGCTCTATTTTTTTATGGTTCAATCTTAATGTCACAGCTGTTATCAAGTATCGGTTTTTTCGAGATGTCTTAAACATACTCGACCTGTAACTAAGTTCACAATCACTAGCCATTATAGTTACAAATTTGCCGTCTTTTGTGTCAAATGCCTCAACTGTAGTTAGAACATCGGCTATTTCAACACCGTATGCACCAACGTTTTGAACTGGAGTAGCTCCTGCCGTTCCTGGTATCATTGATAATTGCTCGATGCCGCTAAACCCATCCTCAACAGTTCGCTCAACCACACTATCCCATATTTCTCCTGCACCAACTGTTACATATATATTTTCGTCGTCTTCTTCAAATACTTCATAGCCCAACATTTTATTTACCAGAATTAGCCCATCGTAACCCTTGTCACCCCAAATAATGTTGCTACCTTGGCCAATCATAATTATAGGTAGACTTTTGCCTTTCGCCCACCTGTAAGCTTCTTCAACATCCTTTCGGTTGTTAACATCTGTAACGTATCGAGCATTACCACCAAGCCTCATGGTGGACAAGGTTGATAGGGGTATATTTTCGAAAATAAACATTA
>JAGQNP010000061.1 GCA_020428005.1 Candidatus Saccharimonadota bacterium | reverse complement strand
CCCATTGCCATGCAAAAAGCAAAGCACCGGCAGCCCCGCCTGTGCTTCATCAGGGCCAAAAACCTTGTAATGAAGCCTGCCCATTTGTTGTGTCTCACTCAGCATCTTATCCCCTTTAACTTCCCTAACGCCTGCGTCAGCCGCCTGCGAGGGTGAGCCAACAACTACTGAATTCACCAGAGCCTTCCAAAAAAGATCGATCTCGCAGGTCGGCTGCACGCGATGTTAGGCAGGAATAACATCGCCTGTATCCGTAAATGCTGAAAAACGCCTGCCAAACGCTTATCTCTTCACCAATGTCTTTGCCAATGTGCATGACTTAGTCATTTATGGTGTAAGGTGGGCAAAATTTGCGGGTCTGACCATAGTCTTTATTTTCAAGACAAGTAGCAATTTTTGGACACCGCTCTTTGCAGAAGCCTGATTTTGCCTACTAAGCGTGGCTTTTGCGGAGTTGTGTCAGGATGGGCTTTTTCATCCTGACACAGCGGAGCAAAGGCCATGCCCTTGACAATGGAGGGGCTTTAGCAATTAATTATTCATGCACTTCTTTAACTTCTTTACCTACCTCCCATAGATTATCGAATTGTTGGCTAAAGAAAACGAACCAATCACTATGGATTAGTTGATCAATAAAAATTACTGGATAGTTACCAGTAGAAACTCGAAAAGGCATTAACTTCACGTAAGCTTGTGATGTTTGATCGTGATTTTCAAGTAAAACTATCCCAAAAGGTGGAACATAGGGAATAACCTTCAGATTAAATGTGTCAGAAACATTTGGTAATTCATACAAACTACTAAGTAATTCGATGCTTTTATGAATACTATTACCGATAATCTCTGGGCTACGAACTCTATATGCACGGTAAGCTAGATTTTCAAGAATACTGGACGATGGTTCGCATAACATAATCTGTAAATTCCCGCCATTGTTAAGGAAGTGCTCACAAATTGACAAATATTGCACAGAACTAGTTGATAAACTCGCTCCTATAATCTTAACAGATTTTGCTTGCTTAAATGCTTCTCGCAAGTCAGGATATTCCATTCTAACTATTGCTGGTTCATGATTTCCCAAATGCATCAATTCGTCCCGCAGATTTTTGACTTGTAAGCCCAGCTTTTGAGCTGCGCTAGTAGTTTCCGAAACGGATTTTCGATTAGATAGAAGTGCTCCAGCTATTAGACCAAGTGTTGTAAGCATCACAGCATTTAAGATTTTCTGAGAAGCTACATCTATGATGCTGAGTATAGCGATAATAATCGCTAAAAGAATTGTTAAATAAAGATCAAGATTCTCTCCACGCTTTACTTCATCTATAATACTTTTGATTTTCTCAATCATTTTTAGCTCCAGATCGCAATAAGCCTCGCAGCTTGTCAATGGCAGCGAGTTCAAACTCTGTGTGCAAATCGTTATCTCTGTCTAGGTTCTTGATTTGTTCATAAGTGTACCAACTGCTTTTCAAAACCTCTAGCGTATCATGAATATAGATTTCGTAACCAATGTGGCTGGCAAACACACGATGAAATTGATTGCGATATAACCAATCACCAACAAAAATTATTTCATCAAGATTAACTGCAAATTCTTCAAACATTTCACGACGAAGAGCTTCATCCGGTGTCTCCATCGGTTTAATATGACCGCCTGGTAGCCCCCATTTGCCAAATTTCTCAGGGAGGTATGTATTATGTTGTACTAAAAAATATTTATCCTTATTAAAAAAGATACATCTTGCTGCAGCGATCACTGTCATTATGTTTTCTCCATTAAGCGCAACCTCTGCCTAAACGAAATCAAGTGCATATCCCAACCCTAATTTGTCTGTTCCCAAATCTACTAACTCAGTTCCGTGTGAATAATTGAGTTGCAGACTGCCTTTACGTGCAACATGGAGCCACTTCGCTCTTTCACTATTTTCGGTTGACAGGGCTTTAGCAAGATACCCGTGAAACACGCCCCAAAGAAGCCCTAGGTCATAGTAAGAGTTTATGAGTTTATCGATTTGATTTACCATTTCTTGCGATTTAATTTCGGTAATTTGAAGTTTGGTTAACTGTTTGCAGAGGCTAGTATGTAAGTAATCGACATCATACCCTAAATGCTTGCATTCAATTTCAAGTTCAGTTAATAGTTCCACACACGGGGCGACTTTGTTCATTAACCTTAATGTGTCGCACAATCCCAATTTTGATTTGATAATTCCAAATTTCACCTCATGGTCTTGGAATATTTCGAGCGCAACGGCATAATTTGCTTGAGCTTGCTCAAAGTGTCCCTGTAGCCGTTGGTTTGCAGCCATGCCAAGCAATCCATAGCCTGCTCCCCTTACTTTACCAAGTTCTTGAAATTGTTTTACTACTGATTTACAAATGCTGATAGCATCTTGATACTTACCCTGCGCACGCAATATATCTGCATGATTTAATAACCCATAGAGTGTGCCAACTTTATATCCAGCTGACTGAAATGCCTCCAACGCGAGTTTTGCATAAATTATGCTCTGGGGGATATTAATCAAGATTCGCGATATATCAGAAAGTCCGAGTAAAGACCATCCAATACCTACGGGATAGTTCATCTCCCTAGAGCGAATTAAAGCTTGCTGGAAATGGAATCCTCCTAAAGAGTATTTTCCGATAGAAACGCTTATTTGTGCAATTCCGGTATGAGCCCAAAGAATTGCCCGCTTCACTTCATGCACCTCGAAATCTGCAAGTAGTTTAAGATGTTTTTGCAATGCAATTTGTGGAGAGCCAATTATCCTTTCATTTTCAGCCAAGCCACCCTCCGCCCCAGACATTCCAAAAGCGTAATCAGCATTCTGGAATGCGTCAAAAGATAACCTATAATTCTGATTTGAATTCTGATATTGACTTTGCATTCTTTGAATGCTTGCTATCCCCCAATAACACCAACCACAACCTTTATAATCCCCTGTATCTTTAAAAAGCTTCAGTGCATATTCGTACTCACTGACAGAACGCTTATACTCACTTAAACGGCGATATGTTTCGGCCAAATTTTTAGCCGCCCAAGCTTCTTGGTTGACATTTTGATTGAGATGAGCTTCTTTCTTTTCCGAAGCGAACCTCGCAAGATCTGCTTCGTATATTGTGTCGTATTGGTCTGCAATTTCAGCCTTTACCCCACCTTTTATTGCGTCCTCAAGTGGTTCATAAGCTAATTTGCCTTCATGATCTTCAAATAAATTATTTGGCCAAAGTTCAATAACCCGTCCAGAAAAATGCCGCAAGAATTCTGCTGATTCAATTTCCGCCGATTCTCCAAGTTCCTTAGTTTCTGCAAACGGATTATGTACAATTAGTGTTTTACAACCATGAATATGATCCCACTCAAATCCGTGAATGACTACCATATGCCCACTAGTTTGCGAAGATGCAATACTAGGAGCACCAAGCTGAATAGAGACAGATGCAATAACTGGGTGTGATAATAATATAGCACTGCAAATAACATCAAGATTGCAATTTGATTTCATCACGCCTTCCATTCCGAATTCTCTCCCAAGCTGAATAAGTGAAGGATGATACCAACCTACATCTATAAGGTTTCCTTGATTATCATAAACATCGTATCCACCATAATCGATTGCTTTTTGAACCAATTGCATCATAGAAAGATCGGTTGAACGGAATGCAGACAAAACCATATTTATTGCCGCAATGGCACAGGAGCGTCGCCCCCAAAACTCATATTCGTTTACAAATGCGGATCCAAATGCTTGCCATTTCGGGTCTTGTTTTGCCGAAATAGTTCCATTGATTATTTGCACACCAAGTTCGGGAGTCATGAATTGTGATAAATATGGGATTTTTTTATTCAATTCGTATCTACCTGATGTGAGATTGTCTAGGTTGTTATTTGTATTCATTTCATGTTCCTATGTCTAGCAAAAGATTATCAGCTAATGGATTCCCGACTTCAGTTACAAACTAAACATCCTTCTCAGCATACTGTTGTACCATCAGTTCAAGTTTATGATTTCTTAGTATATTAGCGATTTTCGCTGCTCGTTGTAGATAACTAGGATTTAGTGTATGTTTTGAAGATTCTTTCGACAATCGCAACAATCCAATCAGATTGAAAAGCTCATATAGCATTGCGCCCGAAGAACTTGCTGCTTGCAAACCTTCCAACAGATTCTCCAGCGCTTTATCATATTCACCTCGTTCAATATGTAACAATCCGAGATTTGCTAGGCTCATGGCATATCTTGACATGAAACCTGAATTCTTGAAGGACTCAGCCACATCTTTGAATGTTTTCATTGCCTCTGGAGAGTTCCCTAGTTTTTTTGCAATGGATGCCTG
>JAGQNP010000060.1 GCA_020428005.1 Candidatus Saccharimonadota bacterium | reverse complement strand
GTTCACAGTCAGGATCTAGTGGCGCGCAATATGCAAATGCAGGCGAATCTTGGACTATCGCAGAGAAAGTTGTTCCAATTTCAGGAGGTGCAGGACTATCATTTGTTCAAGATGGAAATGCCTTCGGTGAAACTGCAATCCTCGGAACAACTGATAATAACGGCTTAACGTTAATTACCAATAGCGGAGCAGCACTGGCTATAGATAATAATGGCGATTCAACATTTACAGGATTAGTCCTCATGAATGGTGGCGCAACAATAGGCAATGCTGCTAGCGATAGCTTCACAATAACCAGTGATGCAGTTAGTCTGCCGAACGGATTGAATTTTGATTCAAATACGCTCGTTATCGATGCGGCAAACAATTTTGTTGGAATTGGCACGGCAGCACCCGAGAATAAGCTGGGTATCAATACGCCGGTTGCAAGTGATGCATCTGCACAGGCACTAATTTATACTGGTGGCACCTCAAACAAAGGTTTGGTTATTCAAAGAGCTGCTAGTCAAACGGCGAATCTGTTTGAGATACAAAATGAAAGTGGCCAAGCACTTACTTTCTTCAATAGTGATGGTGAGCTTGGGTTAGGTAGAAGTACTTCATTCGATGGAGCACTGATCTTCCAAAACGCAACGAACTCAAACACATTACGTTTGGTCACAGGTACCGCAACGAGTAACCATACAATAACGTTACCAGACGAATCTGGTACAGTTTGTCTACAGGACTCAAATAACTGTGGCTATATAAAATTAGCAGAGTCATCAGCTCAAATTGATAGCGGTACGGACACTTCACTATTTGTTAACAAAACAGGCGTAAGTGGAGATATCTTGAGACTGCAAAAGAATGGCAGCGATGTGTTTACAATTGCTAACGGTGGAGCCGTACAAATACGGTCTGATTCTACTACGGCACTTCAGATTATGAATGCGGCTGGAACTAGCAGCTTCTTCACCGTTGATACCACAAACGGTACTATTCAGGTTGGTTCATCAACTGGCGACGCCACAGGAGTGTTATTTGTGCTCGATAGCAAGAATACCGCAGGTGACCCTACGGGCGTGGCTGGTGCTCAGTACTACAATAGTGATATGGCTAAATTTAGGTGTTTTGAAGACGGTCAGTGGAAGAATTGTATAGGTAACACAGCGGTCAGGAGTTTCGTCGATACAGTTACTAATGCGGTGCAAGATAATAACACAACCGACTATTGGGATACGGGTGCTGAGAATAATAACTCTTACGCTAATATTGCGCTAACTCAAGCGAGTGGTAGAAGTGTTATGGGAACTGTAACTATGGAGACAAACAGTACATCCAATGGCGACAGAGAAATTACCGCTAGAGTAGAAAGAGGAATTGGTGCACCTCCAACGTGTGGTTCTGGTACTCCGGTTGGGGCTCAGCCAGGTACATTCTCAAGTAATAATGGTTCGCAAAAAGCCAGCACAGTTTCATTTATTGATGACCCAGGAACAACCAACAATGTCTATTATACACTTTGTGCAGACACGGCTACAGTGGGAACATCGGGCGCATCGGTGATAAGAATTCGCATAACGTTACAGGAAGTAATAAATACAAACTAAGGATGAAAAACATGCGTACTACTAGATACAAACTAATTAAAATGCTAAGCTTAAGACTAAAGGGTGTGGAACAAAAATTATGAGAAATGTTGTAGCAGTTCTTAACCAAAAAGGAGGTGTTGGTAAAACAACTACTGTTATAAATATTGGCGCTTATTTGGCAAAAGCTGGCAAGAGCGTCTTAATAATAGACTTTGATCCCCAGGGAAATGCTACAAGTGGACTAGGCTTAGATAAGCATGCACCGGTGGCTAATATTTACGAAGTTGTTAGCGGCAAGACAACTATTGATAATGCAATTCAAACAACCACAATTGACGGACTTTATATATGTATGGCTAATGCTAACCTTGCTGCAGCAGAGGTAGAATTGGCGTCTTCAAATAGTAAGGAATTTGTATTAAAGAAGGCACTGTCAGGTGTTGAATATGACTACATATTAATTGATTGCCCACCTTCACTTGGTCTGTTAACCGTAAATGCGTTATGTGCATCTGCATGGCTACTAATTCCAGTCCAAGCAGAATACTATGCACTAGAGGGATTAACCCAGCTGTTAGATGTTATGCAAAGAGTTAAGCAGGGACCAAATCCAGACCTACAACTTTTAGGCGTAGTTGCAACAATGTATGACAATAGAAATAGCTTAGCCCAGCAAGTATATAAAGAACTACAGCAGTATTTTGGAGATAGTCTATTTAAATCCATCGTTCCTAGAAACGTCAGACTTGCTGAAGCACCCAGCTACGGCAAGGCCATAATGGAACATGATAAATGGTCAAAAGGTGCCAAGGCCTACAAACAATTGACCAAGGAGGTAATAAGTCGTGTCAGCTAAAAAGACAGGTGGCTTGGGTAGGGGAATTGATTCATTGATATCTACTAACTTCGATAGATCAATCCTAACAGATGAAAATGAGCGAGTACAAAAATTGTTCATCAAGGACATTTCTCCATTAAAAAATCAGCCAAGAACTCTGTTTGATACTAATGCCTTAAATGAGCTGGCAGCATCTATCAAGCAATACGGGGTACTACAGCCACTTATTGTTTCGAAGGATGGAAATAGTTTTACGATTATTGCCGGTGAGCGTCGATGGCGAGCAGCTCAAATAGCTGGACTTGAAAAAGTACCAGCAATTGTTAGAGGACAAAAGCAGCAAGAGAAGCTTGAGATTGCTCTTATAGAAAACGTACAAAGAGTAGATCTGTCTCCATTAGAAACTGCTGTTGCTGTTGAAAAGTTGCACCAGGATTTTAATCTTACATATAACGATATCGCCAAAAGACTGGGTAAAGCTTCGACTACTATAAATAATACGGTTAGGCTACTTCAGCTGCCAAAAGAAGCTTTATTGGCACTTCAGGAGAATAAGATAACCGAAGGTCATGCCAGGGCGATTTTGTCTGTAAAAGATTCGCCAAAGAATCAGTTGGAACTACTAAAAAACATATTATCTAAACATTGGTCAGTTCGTCAGGCTGAACAGTATGTGATTAGCCTTAAACAAGGTGCTAAAACATCAACTCAGCTAGATAAGAAAATGGCTAGCACAACTCCAGAGACAATAAAGCTTGGTAATAAACTAAAAACCAATGTTTCTATTAAACGAACTGCCCGAGGCGGTCGAGTAGAAATACATTTTAAGAATGATGATCAGCTAAAAGAGCTACTAGACAATCTAAATAAGTAAAATAAGTCTAGAACTGCTCGAATTTGTTAAAAGGGAAGATTCTATACTCTAACTTGCCAACTATTTCATGAGCTTTTACTGCTCCAAAGAATCTGGAGTCTAGTGAGTTTGATCTGTTATCTCCTAAAACAAATACTTCATCTTCGTTGACGGTGATGTCAACATTTCCATCGGTGTGGGCAGTGTTATTGCCGTGGTCAACTCCAGCGTCTGGATTAAAGCCGTTCACATTTTCTTCGTTATATATCGTCACCTTACCGCTTTTAATTACTACTCGATCGCCTGGAAGACCGATAACTCTCTTGATAAGTTGTTTATCGGTACTACCGGTTTCTGTAACGGCGCCATGCCGTTTAAAAATAATGATATCTCCACGGTTTGGAATGTAGTCGCTACCCTTTATCTTGGCAATTGTACGAGGCATTTTCCATACAATAAGTCTATCTGTGTTTTGAAGTGTTGACTCCATGCTAGGCCCATCAACTTCATAAGATTGAAACACAAAATTGATCAATAGAAGGGCGATTACAGGTGCTGCGATGATAATGAAAAGAGTAGAGGCGATGCTCCTCCAGCCTTCTTTTTTTGATTGTTTATTGTTGTCAGAAATTGGCTCATCTGGATCGTGCATCGGAGGCAATTTATTAGTGTTTTGACCGTCTTTTTGTGGTATAGTTGGTTCTTGTTGCATGTCGACTTATGACTATACCGCAAATTGCAATAAACAACCATAAATTTGTTTACGAAAGGACACGGGGGGCGCTATACTAGTAGCTACTTTATATGGATAAATATGGATAATTTTCGAAAATCCAAATCTAAAAAAAGGTCAAACTTAGCCGTAGACGGCTTTACTTCTAGTGGTAGTCGTACTAGGTCAAGATCTGGGGTGTCTAAACCTACTCCTCGAGCAAAGGAGCCTATCGGTAGAGTTGGTAATTTTGGAAGCACGGATGGCTTTAGGCCAAATAAACAGTCACAAATACGTTCGCAAATGGGTTCTACAAAGTCGCGAAACCCAAATAGGAACATGGATGGGTCGATTGACCTAAGAATGCCAGATGAAGGCAGCAAG
>JAGQNP010000005.1 GCA_020428005.1 Candidatus Saccharimonadota bacterium | reverse complement strand
TGCAAATTTAAAAAAAGTTCCCACTATAGTTAGGAAACCTAAAAAGCAGGAGCGACTTGAGATTGCTTTGATCGAAAATGTCCAACGTGTAGATCTTAGTCCACTTGAAACAGCGGTTGCGATTGAAAAACTTCATCAAGAATTCAGTCTCGGTTATGAAGAGATTGCCAGTCGACTTAGCAAGGCGCCTGCGACAGTCAGTAATATAGTACGGCTTTTGCAATTGCCGCAAACTGCTATGGAAGCATTGCAGAGTAATGAAATTACTGAGGGACATGCTAGAGCTATTTTGTCGCTGAAAGGCAATGAGTCTCAACAAAAAGAATTACTAGATCTTATACTCAAGAATAGTTGGTCTGTAAGACAGGCTGAACAGTATGCTGTTTCTGCAAAACAGGGAGCAAAATCTAGACCCCAAATTGCAAAAAGAATGTCTACTACCCTACCGGGGACAAAAAAATTGAGTCAAAAGTTAACAACGCCAGTAACCATAAAACGTACTGCAAGAGGTGGTAGAATAGAGATTCATTTTAAAGATGATTCACAACTAGAAGACATACTGAAAAACCTAAACAAATAAAAACTAGAAGTGTTTAAAGGTACTAAAAGGATAAATTCTAAATTCTAGTTTTCCAACGATATCATGAGCCTTTATGCTACCAAATACTCGAGAATCTAGCGAGTTTGATCGATGATCACCGAGTACGAAGACCTCATCCTCATTAACTGTGATATCAACGTTACCCGAAGTATGTGATACATTTTGCTCACTCGCTTTTAGGGATGCGTCAGGATCAAATCCATCAGGGTTTGAGTCGTTATAAACAGTAACCTTGCCATTGCTCACTACGACTCTGTCACCTGGTAGTCCAATCACACGCTTAATTAGTTGCTTGTCACCACCTTCGAATTCGTCATAAGTACCATGTTTAGTAAATATAATAATGTCGCCACGATTGGGAATATAATCATTGCCGGTAATCTTTGCTATGGTCTTTGGAACTTTCCATACTATCAACCTGTCGGAATTTTGAAGAGTTTGCTCCATACTAGGACCATCGACTTCATAAGATTGAAAAACAAAATTAATAAGAACAAGAGCAATAATAGGAGCGCTAATCACAATTGCAATTGTTGATAGTATGCTCTTCCAGCCTTCTTTTTTCTTCTCATTACTTTTATCTACATCATCTGGCTTTGGCATTTCGGGTAGATTATGAGATGTTATTTCAGGCCTGTTTTGTGGTATAGTTGGCTCTTGTTGCATATCGACTTAAAAACTATACAGGATAATGCATCAAATAACCACGAAAATTGGTTTACGAAAGGCAGCTACAAGTTATATACTAAGTTCTACTGTTCATGGATAATTTTCGAAAATCGAAATCACCAAAATCGGGAAGACGAGGGGCAATGGATGGGATCATCGGTAATGATTCTCCAACGCGCAGTCGTCGTACTATATCTTCATCTTCAAATCGTGCATCTAAAGCGAAAGAGCCTGTTGGGCGCATAGGTAGTTTTGGCTCATCGGATGGTTTTCGCCCAAATAAACAATCAAATATAAGTAGTAATCCAAAAACAAGCACTTCACGAAATCCTAGTCGTCGTGATGATGGCTCAATAGATCTAGAAATGCCAGAAATGACTTCTAGATCAAGACGAGGTCACAATGATAAGAAAAATAGACACATAGCTCGACGTAGTGCCAGTGTGCTACTGACATTATTAATATTAATTTCTGGATTTGCATTCGGAAAAGTTTACCTAAAAGCTCTACAGATTTTTCAGGGTGGTGGTGGAGCAGCTGCATTGAATGAGAATGTTGACCCATCACTTCTCAAGGGAGAGGGTGACGGTAGAATTAATATACTTATGTTAGGTAAGGGTGGCGATGGTCATACCGCACCCGATTTAACTGATACCATTCTGGTGGCTAGTATTAACCCAATTCAAGATGAGGCAGCAATAGTTAGCATACCTAGAGACTTGTATGTAAAGACTCCTGATAATGGATCAATGAAGATCAATGCTGTTTATGCAACTGCGAAAAGTGAGCACCTTAGCAACACCTCATACAATGACCCGAATCGTGAACGCGATGCTGAAAAAGCTGGGTTAAAGGCGATCGAGGAATCTGTGCAAGAAGTTCTCGGCATACCAATTCACTACAATGCAATGGTAGATTTTGCTGGGTTCAAACAGGCTATAGATACTGTTGGTGGAGTTGAATTAAATGCGCCAAAAGAAGTTTATGAAGTTATGTGGTTAGAGGGTCAAAATTACGCACTAAACGTTCAGCCAGGGTGGCAAAATTTCGATGGCTTTAGGGCACTTGCGTATGCAAGGTCTCGATACACCAGCCCCCGTGGTGATTTTGATAGGTCTGAAAGACAGCGACTTATACTTGTTGCGCTTAAAGAGAAGATATTAACCGTAGGTACTTTAGCCAACCCGATTAAAGTAAATCAACTTATCAGTGATTTTGGAGATCATGTACAAACAAACATGACAGTTGATGAAATGCTGAGACTGTACGAAATAGGAAAGGATATTCCTAGCGACAAGATCGAGTCAGTCGGCTTGGCCGATCCGCCCAACGATTATGTACATACTGACAATATTGGTGGACTTTCTGTAGTTGTTCCAAAAGAGGGATTATATCAATATGATGAAATACACGGATTTATTAGAAACAAACTAAAGGACGGATTCTTGGCTGATGAAAACGCAAGTATTTTAATACTGAACGGTACCGATTATCCTGGCCTAGCAAGTAAAACAGTTAAAGAGCTAAAGTCATTTGGATATAATCTTTTGCCAGCAGCAGATGCTCCAACCAAGGGTTACACGGAAACAGTTATTGTTGATCTTAGGAATGGTGAAAATAAATATACTAAGCGTTATCTTGAACAAAGATTTGGGACAAATACAGTACCAAACCTACCAGATAGCACCATTAATGCTGAAACAGCTGACTTTGTTATAATAATAGGACAGAATGAAGTCAGTCGCCTCGAAAATTAAGCCTGCAAGTGGCTTTTCACATTTTTTTCACATTGGGTTGCTATTGTTGCTGCCAACCCTGATGTTTGTATTGGTAAGAATTAAGTTAACACCTTTTGCAGCAGTACTAATTTTGTTAAGTAAATGGAGAATGTTTGCGGTTAGACCGCGTTATTGGCCCGCAAATATACGAGCCAATGCGGTTGATATGATAGTTGGACTATCGTTTCTTATATTCATGACAAATACAAATGCAATGTCTTGGCAGCTGCTTTGGGCAGTTTTATATGGCGTTTGGCTTACTGTTATAAAGCCCGGATCTGGTATGTTAAAAGTTATAGCCCAAGGTGCGATTGGTCAAACCCTAGGACTGTTTGCTCTATTTATGGCTTTTGGGGGGGCTAATATATACATACTAGTGATATCAGTATGGGTGGTGTGTTATCTGTCAGCAAGGCATTTTCTAACAGCTTTTGATGAATCGCATATCTCATTCTTGGCTCATACTTGGGGTTACTTTGCAGCTGCGATGACTTGGGTCTTGTCACATTGGTTGCTGTTTTATGGATTATTAGCGCAAACGACACTTCTATTGACAGTTATTAGTTTCAGCCTTGCAACTATATATTATCTTGATCACACAGACAGATTATCATTACTTCTCAGAAGGCAGTTTGTTTTTATAATGATTGCTATAATTGTGGTTGTACTTGTATTCTCGGATTGGGGAGACAAAACAATATAAGCATTTTCTCAGTTTAATGCTTTAATGTTGTGGGGTAAATTATGAGCGATTCGGATAAAAATGATGATCAAAAAACTAATGTCATGAGTAAGACAGATGGGTCAAGTGATAGCAAAAAACAGAAGAAAACATTACAAATAGTAGGTATTGTTTTGGCTGTATTTGCAATAGGCTTCCTTGGTGGCTGGCTAGGAGCAAACAGTCGAGGCTATCAGCAACAACTTTCTGGCACTGCCGAAACTGCACGTACTACAGTGGTAGCCGAAGGCGAATTGATTAGTGAATTAGCGGAGAAGGTTGGTCCTAGTGTCGTATCAATTAATGTTAAGTCCCAACAACGTGTTCAGAGTTACTTTGGTGGTAGTAGGTTGTATGAACAAGAGGGCGCCGGAACGGGTTTTATTATTAGCAAAGATGGCATTGTAGCTACAAATCGTCACGTTGTATCAAGCAATACAGACGAAGTTACTATTGTATTGTCTGATGGTACAGAACTAACGGATGTCAAAGTTATTGGACGCACTGCATCAAGCGATCCGCTGGATGTAGCATTTCTAAAAATTGGTGACACCAAGGGAAAGGAACTTGTACCTGTAAAGATTGGTGATTCCTCCAAAATGAAAGTTGGCGACAAAGTAATAGCTATAGGCAATGCGCTTGGACAGTTCCAAAATACTGTGACCTCGGGGATAATATCTGGATATGGACGCCAGATTGAGGCTTATGATGAATCTACTTACAAGGCAGATACGTTACAAAACCTATTTCAAACAGATGCAGCTATTAATCAAGGTAATTCTGGTGGTCCACTAGTTAACATGAGCGGAGAAGTCATAGGCATAAATACTGCGGTTGCCGGTGGTGGTGCAGAGAATATAGGTTTCGCAATACCAGTTAATGACGTAAAAGGGTTAATTGACAGTGTTCTGGAGAAGGGTAAATTAGAGAGACCATATCTAGGTGTTAGATATCTGGAGCTTACCGATGATTACGCATCGGAACTAGGGATAGATCAAAAGCGCGGGGCTTATATTGTATCTGGTCAAGATGGACAAGCTTCAATTATTTCTGGAAGTCCTGCCGAAAAGGCAGGTTTGAAAGAAGGTGACATTATTACTAAAGTTAATGATGAAGAAATAAATGAGAATACTAGCTTGTTGTCGGCAGTTCAGAAATTTAAAGTTGGTGACACGGTAGAACTGACAGTTATTCGTGATGGTCAAGAAATGAAGATTAAAGCAGTACTAGAACCAGTACCTGAAGGCTAACTTTATATCATGAATTCCTGTATAAAGTCCTTTTCTTTGACCTGCTTATAATTGTGATTTATCACGATCTCTCTTAAAGAATTATGTTGTAACGGAAGTGACTCAGTGAATATATAGAGGGGCTTTTTTTTCATTACCTGAATTTGCTGGAACATCTTGCGGTAGTAATCTAGGCCATCAGTTTCGCCAAAAATGGCATGTTTTGGCTCGAACATGGCCGCCTTGTTGATGGTATGACTATCTGGGACATAGGGAAGGTTAGCTAATATAAGCCAATCGTTAGGAATATCGTTAATAACTGGATCTAGTAAGTTGCCTTGGCGAAAATCAATACTCACATTGTGAAGTTTTGCATTTTGCTGGGCAGTTTGGATACATTTTTTGTCGATGTCTATGCCAATGACTTCAAGCTTTGGAAACAAAAGTTTAGCAACTATAGCTACAGCACCAGAGCCCGTACCAACATCCACAACCGTTTGAATAACAGATAGGTCAATTTCATTAGTAAGATCTAAAATAGTTTCAGTTTCTGGCCGTGGCACTAACGTATACTTATTAACGATAAATTCTCGACCATAAAATTCAGTTTTACCTCTTATGTAAGCTAATGGCTCGTGTTTTGCGCGGCGATCTATCTGTTTAGCTAAGTTTCTGATTTGTAATTGCGTGAGTTCAAACTCAGGATGTGCTAAAAGCCAAGCTCGGGTTTTTCTAGTAATATCCTCTAGGATAACCAGAGAATCTAAGCGAGCTGTATCAATCTTGGCTTCTAATAGTTGTCTCTTCGCTTGTTCTAGCCATTCAGAAGCAATCATTGGGCATTTCTTAGTTTTACTGGTTCAGTAATGTCAAACTCGAGAATTGCACAGTTATCCAAGGGGCTTTTAATAGTTGCCTCGTAATCTAGGTCCTCAATGTTTGATTTTAGGGCTTTCATTATGCCACCATGTGCCACAAACAAGAGATTTGAATTTGGCGGGTATTCTGTAAGCGTTTTATTTACGAATTTCACAATGCGCTCTTGAAGTTCAACACCGTTTTCGCCACCAGGTGCTCGGCGTGTGGCGAAACTACCCTCTAATTCCTCCCACTTATCAACAAATGCAAATTTTCCCTGAAACTCACCGAAGTTCATCTCACGTAGCTCTTTGACATAAGTTAATGGAGTCCCTTTGTGGTGCTTAATTATATAAGCGGTAGTCTGTTTGCAACGTCCAAGATCAGAGGAGTATATATGATCAAACTTTTGCTTACTTAAAATTTTCGCAACATCTTGGGCTTGTTTTTTGCCTAATTCACTTAATGTGCCGTCTAGCTGTCCCATAGTAATGTGCTTGGCATTCTCAATTGTTTGGCCATGTCTAACCAGTGTAATTTTCATACTACTCCTGGCTTAGCAATTCATGCTCGGCCTTGTGAAGCTCCGAGATTACATCATCGAAATCTCCAGCTAACATAGCTGGCATATTGCTTCTTGAATAGCCGATCCTATGATCAGTGATCCGGTCTTGTGGAAAATTATAGGTTCTAATTTTCTCTGAACGATCGCCTGAGCCAATCAATTTTTTTCGAGCATCGGAAAGCTGTTTTTGTTCCTCCTCTATTTTGTTTTGGAGTAGGCGAGAACGGAGCACACCCATAGCTTTGTCTTTGTTCTTTATTTGAGATTTTTCATCCTGACAGGTAACAACCAATCCTGTAGGTATATGAGTAATTCGTACGGCAGAATCAGTTGTATTAACCGATTGTCCTCCATGACCACTTGAACGATAAACGTCAATTCGAAGATCATTTGGGCTAATTTCAACGTCAGTTTCCTCGGCTTCAGGAAGAACTGAAACAGTAACGGTACTGGTGTGAATTCGGCCTTGTGATTCGGTAACAGGTACCCGTTGGACGCGATGGACACCAGCTTCGAATTTTAGATATTTGTAGGCTTCATCGCCATGAACTGAGAAAATTACTTCTTTAAAACCACCAGCCTCCGAAGGACTTTCGCTAATTAATTCGGTCTTGTAGTTATTTGTTTCACACCATCGTATATACATACGATATAGTTCACCAGCAAATAAACTGGCTTCATCACCGCCAGCTGCTGCTCGAATTTCAACTATTACGTCACGGTCGTTATTAGGATCTTGAGGTGTTAGTTGAGTAACAAGCTCACCATTTATTTTGTCTAATGATTTTCTGATATGCTCAATCTCTGACTTTGCTAGTTCTGCTAGCTCATCATTTCCTTTTGCTAGTTCCTCAGCATCAGTTAAGTCGGCACTAAGTTTTGAGACTTTATTAAATAGTTCCAAAGTTTCCTCGAGATATTTTTGTCTTTTTGCTATTTTGGGGTAATCTTTAGAGCTAAAAACAGCAGGATCCTGCAATCTTTCTTGAAGTTGTTCGTATTCTTTCTTTAATGATTGTTCTTTTGCTTCCATAATTTCCTATTAGTATACAAATAAAAAACCGCCAATCATATGGAAGGCGGTCTGATAACTAAAATTAGCTACTTTTTTCCGGTTTTTAGGGCTCCAATTTTTTGGGTATCATCAGTCTTAGATTGCTTGGCTCGAGTTTTTGTTGCGGCTTTTTTCATAGATTCAGCTCTAGCTTTAGCGGCTTCTTGTCGCGCTTTAAATTTATCGACACGACCCTCAACATCAACCAGTTTTTCTTGCCCAGTAAAGAATGGATGAGAAGCACTTGAAATATGGACTTTTACCAATGGGTATTCAACTCCATCTAACTTGATAGTATCCTCTGTAGCAACAGTGGATTTAGTTAGGAAAGTTTGATCGTTGTTTAAATCTTGGAATACTACTGTTCTGTAGTTGTTGGGATGGATATCTTTCTTCATAGTCAGATGGCGATTATACACATCTGTTGGCTAGAGGTCAACCCCTTACTAGAGTTTATTTTAAAATCTAACTACATGTTGATAGTTAGACTATTGCAACAGATACGTTAATCTGTTAGAATCCCAAGGTCAAATATTAATCAGGTGAGTTGACTTATCCTTCCCGAACTATCCCACGAGGGGACGTGCGGGCGACAACTCTCCGAAGAAGAAAGGATTTATTATGGCTACGGTAGACGTAGATATTAAAAAGTTATTGGAAGCTGGTGCACATTTTGGTCACAAGACTAGCAGATGGCATCCTAAAATGTCCAAGTATATTCATAGCAAACGAGACGGAAATCATATAATTGATTTAACTATGACTGTCGACTGTTTAAACACAGCTCTTGAGTTCATCGAATCTCAAGTTGCTGAAGGCAAACAAGTTTTGCTAGTTGGCACCAAGCGTCAGGCGCACGATCTTGTAAAGAACTTAGCTGAAGAAACTAATATGCCATACGTTGTTGAGCGATGGTTGGGTGGAATGTTAACAAACCGTAACACAATGAACGTTCGTATAAAGTATCTCAAAGACCTTGAAAACAAAATGGAAACAGGGCAGTTAGCGAATAAGTACAATAAACTTGAGGTCCAAAGATTTCAAGAAGAAATTGATGAAATGAACCACGTTTACGGGGGTATTAAAGACATGGCGGCTCGCCCGGGCGTTATGTTTGTGATTGATGTTATTCATGAAAATAATGCAGTTCGTGAAGCTAACAAGCTAGGTATTCCTCTAGTTGCAGTTGTTGATACAAATGCCGATCCAACAGACGTTCAGTATCCTATTCCTGCTAATGATGATGCCATCAAGACGATATCCTTGATTACTTCCTACCTAAAGGAAGTAATCGAATCTGGAAAAGCAAAATATGCCAAAAAGGCAGAGAAAGAAACTCCAAAAAAAGACGACAAGAAAGGTGGTGAAAAATAATGGCAATAAAAATTGAAGATGTAAAAAGATTAAAAGAGCTAACGGGTGTTGGTTTAACCGATGCTAAATCAGCGCTTGAAGAATCAAACGGAAATTTCGACAAAGCTTTGGAGGCAATGCGCAAGAAGGGGCTGACTAAGGCTGAAAAACGTGGCGAGCGTGAAGCGCGTGCAGGAGTTGTCGGTAACTATAATCACGACAATCGTATTGGTGTGCTTGTTGAAGTAAACTGCGAAACTGACTTTGTTGCTAGAAATGAAGTATTTACTAATTTCGTAAAAGATATTGCTATGCACATTGCAGCTAGTAATCCAGAATTTGTTAGTGCAGAAGATATTCCGGTGGATGTACGTGACTCCAAAAAAGCTGAGTTTGTAGAAAAGGCCAAGAGCGAAGGTAAGCCTGAAAACATGATAGATAACATCGTAGAAGGTATGCTTAAAAAACACTTTGCAGAACGTTGTTTGCTTGATCAGCCATTTGTAAAAAACCCTGATATTACGGTTGGTGAGTACACCAAAGAGCATAACGCTAAACTTGGTGAAAATATTGTAGTTCGAAGATTTAGTCGCATGGCGCTCGGCGAAGTTTAAATAGGTATATAAAATATATGGCGCATCCGGATCAACTGTGTGAAGTTTGTGTATTGGAGCAGTTTCTTCCAGCTGTTAATCCAATAGAACATGCAAGGAGGGGAGTGAGATTAATATCTAGTCTCACGCTATCTATTGTAGATGTTCAAGAAGATTTTGATGATCAACAACAAAAAGAAGCTATACAATCTTGTGCAAAAATCAATGTACTAAATAGCTGCCCAAACCTTTTTACAATTACTAGAAATCACAGAGGGTGATAGTATAGATACATAATAAAGAAAGCGGGAGATGAATATTTAATGAGTCCAAGTCAAGTCGTTGATGAAGCAAAACAAAAGTTTAATGCTGCCAAAGAACACTTTCAGGATGAACTTAAAAAACTAAGGACTGGCCGAGCGCACGTTAGTATGCTTGATGGCGTTATGGTTGACGCATATGGTTCCGAGATGCCACTGGTCCAAGTTGGAAGTATATCTACTCCTGACGCGACGCTTATTCAAATAACACCATTTGACCCTAATAATCTTCAGGCAATAGCAGATGCCATTAGAAATAATCAATCTCTTGGTCTAAATCCTATGGATGATGGGCATGTTGTTCGAGTTCCTGTACCGCCATTAACAGAGGAAAGGCGCAGAGAAATATCTAAGCAGGTAGGCATCAAGCAAGAGGATTGTATGATCTCGCTTAGGAATATTCGCCATGACACTCTGGACATAATTGATCAGGCAAAAAAAGATAAAGATATAGGTGAAGATGAGGCAAAAAGATTAACCGAACAGGTTGAAGAAGCAATGAATAAAACTAAGTCCGAAACTGAATCTATATCTAAGTCCAAAGAACAAGAAATACTTACCGTTTAATTTAAGTAAAATATCAGGATAGATTGGTATAATTAAACACACATGTCAGAGATAATTCCTAATCACCTCGGTGTAATTCTTGATGGAAATAGAAGGTGGGCAAAACAAAACGATTTGCAAACACTCGAGGGCCACAAAAAGGGCGCAAAAAATTTCCATAAGATTTCTATGCATGCATTTAGCCAGGGTGTTTCCTGTGTAAGTGGCTTTGTATTTTCCGCAGAGAATTGGAAGCGAACTGAAGAAGAAGTCGGCCATTTAATGGGTCTAGTCGTAACCGCCATTGAAGACTATCTGGAAGATTTTCATAAAGCAGGGATTCGTATTGTAATACTAGGACGACAAAACGGTATCAGATCCAAGGTCATTAAGTCGATTAAGAAAGCCGAAGAACGAACTGCTAATAATAAGAAAGGTACTTTAGCACTTTGTTTTAATTATGGTGGCCATGAAGAAATCGTTGATGCAACAAAGTCAATTATTGATAAGCAAATTAAATCAGACGAGGTTGATGAAAAGTTAATACAAGAAAACATTTATTCACCTGAAATTCCAGACGTCGATTTAATCATTCGAACATCCGGCGAACAAAGATTAAGCGGTTTCATGTTATGGAGGTCTGCCTATTCAGAACTATACTTTAGTGATAAATATTGGCCTGATTTTAGCGAGGTAGATTTAGATATTGCCTTTGAATGGTATTCAAATAGGAAAAGGAGATTTGGTCAATAATGTCGATAGCATTACTTATTTTTGGAATCCTATCATTTGTTGGTCTTGTTATCGTCCATGAATGGGGACATTTCATTGCTGCACGGCGAAGTGGCGTAGAGGTTGAAGAGTTTGGTATTGGGTTTCCGCCAAAAGCCGCAACAATAACTAAGAAGAATGGTACAGAATATACCCTAAACTGGTTACCCTTAGGTGGATTTGTAAGGCTTAAAGGTGAGCATGATGGAGACAAAGAGAAGGGAAGTTTTGGTGCTGCTCCTATCAACAGCAAAGTTCGAATAATGATTGCTGGTGTGGCAATGAATCTACTAACAGCCTTTCTATTATTAACCCTAGTAGCAATTATAGGGATGCCCCAGCTTGTTGATAATCAATTTAAGATTGCTAGTGATAGTAAAATTTCTGATCAACGTATGTATGTTAGTTATGTTGATGAAGGATCGCCTGCGGACAAAGCTGGCATACAAGTTCGTGATCAGCTGTTAAGTATCACTGACAATAAAAATAATACTATTGAACTAGGTGGTGTTGGTAATCTCTCCGATATTACTAAAAGTCTTAGCGGACAAGAAGTTTCTATCAAATATATTCATGCTAGTGAGGTTCGTTCTAGTAGTGTCATGCTGCTTGAGACATCAGTTGTTGAAGCTAGTAGGAAAACAGATACCCCTAAAGGTTATTTAGGTATTGTACCGACTGACTTTATTGTTCGTAAATCAACTTGGTCAGCACCAATAGTTGCGTTAGGCACAATGGGTCAGTTCACTCAACTTACAATGAAAGGCTTAGGATCAGCCCTAGCTGGGCTATTCAGTGGAAATACTGCAAAAGCTACTGAACAGGTTTCTGGTCCGGTCGGAGTGTTCTTTATTCTTAAAGAAGGCAGTACATTAGGTATGGCATTTATTCTGATGATTATTGCCGTAATATCATTAACATTAGCGATAATGAACATACTACCAATACCAGCTTTAGATGGCGGGAGATTATTTGTTACTCTATTGTTTAGAGGTCTTTGCAAACCACTTACTCCAAAAATGGAAGATAGAATTCACGGAACCGGTATGGCCGTTCTACTAACACTATTCGTATTAATTACCATTGTTGATGTAAAAAGGTTTTTCTAGAGCTCATATCAATGAATTGGCTAAAGGCAATCCTATCAAAAACAAAAAAATATGATCCAATTTCTGCAATTGTGGTCACCATTGCTGGATATTTTTTGTCACAAATTGGTGGTGTGGCAGTACTAATTATTCTTAGCATATTTTTAGGTTGGGATAGTGGACAGATAGTAGATAAACTTAGTGATTCCCCATGGGTTTCACTAGTGTTTACTTTGTCCGTATATGGTTTCTACATAGCGATAATAAAGTCATTTTTAAAATGGTGTAGAACTAGTCTTGAAAGCATTGGGTTAAAAATGACAAAAGATTGGTATGACATACCAGGTTTCGCATTAGCAGGATATGGAGCCTATTTTTTGTTTGCAATTATGGTTACAGCTTTGGTAGAAAAGGGGGTTACAAATGTTGACCTGAATCAAAAACAAGAACTTGGATTTAATACTTATGCCTCAGGATTTGAACTTTTACCTATATTCATTGCTTTAGTAATCATTCCTCCGGTAGTTGAGGAGATTGTTACTCGTGGATTTTTGTATACAGGACTTAGAAAAAAATTCAATGTACTGTGGTCGGGTATGATAACAAGCATAATTTTTGCTGCAGCTCATCTTCAGTGGGGTGGCGATGCGCCCTTACTATGGGCTGCGGCAATAGATACCTTTATTTTGTCATGGGTTCTTATATATCTTAGGGAGAAAACAGGAAGTATTTATCCAGCAATCGGGCTTCACATGATTAAAAATTTTATGGCCTTTTTAGCACTATTTATTTTTCATGTTGCATGACAAAAAACACATGCTATACTAGTGGCATGCAAAAATGCCTCATGATCGTGGTACCAAAGTATTCCTAAAAGGGGTTACTTGGTTTTTGCATAAAAACAACAAAACGAAATCTGAACCCCTCCAATAAACGAGAGGGGTTTTTTATAAAAACTTTAAACTTAAAAATTAAGGTCTAAAATGAGATTATCACAGTCTTTTATCAAGACTAGAAAACAAGTTCCATCGGATGAAACAGCAAAAAATGCCAAGCTGTTGATTCAGGCTGGATTCATTCATAAGGAAATGGCTGGGGTTTATTCTTATACAACGCTTGGACTTAAGGTGTTAGAGAATATTAAGCAAATTGTTCGTGAAGAAATGAATTCAATTGGCGGTCAAGAAGTTCAAATGACCGTATTACAACCTAAGGAAATATGGGAAAAAACGGATAGATGGGATGACAGTAAAGTTGATAATTGGTTTAAGACTAAATTGGCCAATGGAACTGAACTTGGTGTTGGTCTGACTCACGAAGAGCCAATCGTGGATTTGCTCAAAGATTACCTGAGCTCGTATAAAGATTTACCCATTTTTGTATATCAAATTCAAAGCAAGTTTAGAAATGAATTGCGCGCTAAAAGTGGCTTACTACGTGGTCGCGAATTCATAATGAAGGATATGTACTCGTTTGCCAGGTCGCAAAAGGAACATGATGAGCTATATGAACAAGCAGCAAAGGCATACAGTAGGGTTTATGATCGTTTGGGTATTGGGAAAGTTACCTACCGTGTTAAAGCTGATGGAGGTATATTTACTGACAAGTACAGTGATGAATACCAAACAATCAGTCCAATAGGTGAAGATACGCTATTTAATGTTCCGGGAACAGATAAATTCTTCAATGAAGAAGTTGCGCCCTCTAATGCGCCACAAATATCAGTAGATAAAAAGAAACTACCAATTGAAGATGTAGAAGGAAAAGGGATAGTTGGTGTTGAGGCTTTGGCGAAATTCCTCAACATACCTGTTGAGAAGACAACTAAAACGATGATATACCAAACTGATAGTGGTGAAATTATAGCTGCCGCAGTTAGGGGTGGATATGAAGTTAACGAGATAAAACTTCGTAAAGTTATAGGTACTAAAGGTGTTAAATTGGCTGACGAAGCCACAGTCAAACGAGTCACAAAGGCGGAGATTGGCTATGCCGGATTACTAAACTTACCAAAAGAGGTTCGACTAATTGTTGACGAGTCTTGCTCAAATCGTACTAACTTTGAAACTGGTGCTAACAAAACCAACTTTCATACAATCAATGTTAACTGGGACAGAGACATCCCTATGCCAAAAGAATTCTATGATATAAAGGTAGCAAAACTAGGAGATAGTGACCCAGAATCAGGTAAGGTTTATGAGACTAAAAGAGCGGTAGAGGTAGGCAACATCTTCCCGTTAGAGAGTAAGTATTCTGATGCGCTTAACTTGTATTATATAGACGAGTCAGGAAAACGTCAGTCCATAGTCATGGGTTGTTATGGAATAGGCGTGAGTCGGTTGGCTGGATTGTTGGCAGAGTATTTTTCAGATGATAAGGGTTTAGTCTGGCCGGAAAATATTGCACCAGCACAAGTCTATTTGGTCAGACTTGGTGATTCGGGTACGACAGTTAAATATGCCGACCGTATTTATAAGAAGCTAGTTAATAAAGGTATTGAAACAATTTATGATGACCGTGATATGCGTCCAGGTGAAAAATTTGCTGATGCTGACCTGATGGGCATACCACATAGAGTCGTCATAAGTGACAAGACCATTCAAGCCGACAAAATAGAGTACAAGCGGCGAAGTGACAGGGAAGCGAAGTTAATGAATGAGGAAGAGTTTTTTCAGATATTAAAATAATCATGAACCAAGGTGACATAGGTTGAAAGGAGCAATATGAACAAACAGTTTCATTTAACTAAAGAGGGAATAAAAGAACTAGAAGACGAGCTGCATGATTTGGTTGGGCAACGTCCTGAAATCGCAGAGAGAATAAAAACAGCACGTGAATTTGGTGATTTAAGTGAAAATGCTGAGTATAGTTCGGCCCGCCAAGAACAAGAACGCGTTGAAAGTCGAATTGCTGAGATAGAGCATATTCTTCAAAACGGCGAAGTCATCAAAAAGTCTGGGGGGGCAAATGCTGTTGTTCAGCTAGGTTCCACAGTAAAACTTAAAAATGGTACTACAAAAGAATTTCAGGTTGTTGGTACTGTAGAGGCTGACCCTTTGCATGGCAAGATTTCTGATGAGTCGCCGATAGGCCAAGCATTAATGGGAAAAAAAGTTGGTGATGCTGTGGAGATTGTTACACCAGCCGAAACTGCAGCTTACAAGATTGTCAATATAACTTAATTAGATTAGTGATGAATAATTTAATCAACAAGCGTTACTTCTACCAAATGCTCCTGTGGAGTAGTTATTGTTGATTGGTTATTTTTTACCCATATAAAACTGCTCCTCTCTAGGAGCAGTTTTTAATTAATAAAGGAGTATATATGGAAAAAGTTGATCATAGTGGGATTAATACACCACCAGAAATAAACGAAGAAAAGGAGAAAACATTTCGTAGAAAGGCAATTGAACGATTAATAAACGAACATCAACAACTAGGTATAGATAGAATAAATAAGTGGCTAGTTGAGCTGAATGATGAAGATCCCCGGGCTCGTGTAATGGCGGCAACAGCGGTCTGGGTTATGATGGATGTTCAAGATAACTACAAACAGCTTGCCAACAGAGAAAGCATAGGAGATACTAGTAGTAATGGCTAATCTAAAAGAACTGCGTGACGAGAGATTACGCAAGCTCGAAGATCTTAAAAAACTCGGAATTAATCCATATCCTGCTTCTTCGAGGCGTACCCATAATAATGTTCAAATCATTGATAATTTTTCACAACTTGAGGGTAAACAAGTTACTGTGGTTGGTCGAATTATTTCAATTCGAAAATTTGGAAAAATTGCCTTCGTTGTCATAAAAGATAATACTGGCGAACTACAACTTTTCTGGAAAGAAAAAGAAGATGAAGTTGATACTAAAAACAGTGAAGTTGGGCTAGAACACATAAGCTTACTAGATACTGGTGATTTTGTTCAATGTGAAGGCGAAGTAATAAAAACACAAACAGGTGAGATTTCTGTAGAAGTAGCCAAGCTTCGTTTACTGACAAAGTCACTCCGTCCAATGCCAAACAAACAAGATGGTTTTACTAACAAAGAAGAAAGACTACGTAGACGCTACGTAGACATAAATGTTAATGATGATGTCAAGCAGCGATTTATTAGACGTAGTAAGTTTTGGCAGGCAACTCGTGATTTTCTAAACAATGAAGGGTTTATAGAAATCAATACTCCGGTACTGGAACACACAACTGGGGGCGCTGATGCTAACCCTTTTGTTACACATATGGATGCAATAGATGAAGACTTTTATCTCAGGATCAGTCATGAATTACCACTTAAGCGCTTAATTGGTGCAGGCTATGAGAAGGTTTATGACATTGGTCCACGCTTCCGCAATGAAAATTATTCAGACGAACACCTTCCAGAACACATTGCTTTCGAAAGTTATTCTGCTTATCAGGACTATACAGAGGGAATGGAGCTCTATGAGCGAATGATGAAAGAAGTGGCTTTAAAAACTTGGGGAACTCTTAAGTTCAAAAATGTTCATGGTTTTGATATTGACCTCGAACCAAAATGGCCAGTAGTTCGCTACCCAGACATAATGAAAGAAAAATTTGGTGTTGATGTATTTAATCCAGACCTAGAACAATTAAAAAAGATATTGTCAGACCACAAGGTTAATCTTGATGGTGAGATAAATACTAATCGTGCGATGGATAGTGTCTGGAAAATAATTCGCAAGGAATCTGCTGGTCCTTTTTGGCTTATTAATGAACCACTTTCTATCTCACCATTAGCTAAGCAGGATCCAGATGATCCGCGTGTTACACAGCGTTTTCACCCTGTTATTGCAGGCTCAGAACTTGGTAATGGCTATTCTGAGCTTAATGATCCTATAGATCAACTTAATCGTTTCCTGGAACAGCAGGAGATGCGTGACGCTGGCGATGCTGAAGCACAGATGTTAGATATAGATTTTGTTGAGATGTTGGAATACGGCATGCCACCTACTTGTGGCTATAGTTACTCTGAACGATATTTTTGGTTTTTTGAAGGTGTTACTGCTAGAGAAGGGGTACCATTTCCTCAGTTAAGATCTGAAGTTGATGATGTAACGAAATCAACTTATCCTGAAGTTTATGCTGCTATGGATACTAAAGCTCATAATTCACGGCCTCAGGACTTTGGTAGGAGGGTTGTGATATTAGTAAATAAAGAGCTAGAACCATGGAAAATGGCAAACTCAGTCGCGCACATGAGTGCATACATGGGTAATCAGCTTAGCAAAGATCAGTTTGATACTGGTGATTATTTCCTAACCCATGACGGTCAAAAGTTACCTAGAAATAGCCAGTACCCAATTATTATAAAGAGAGCAGAAGAAAAAGAGCTTCACAAAGTACTTGTCAAAGTTAGAGAATCACGCTTGAGACACCACGTGTTTATAAAAGAAATGCAAGATACAACCAATGATCAAGAAATTGTTGACATACTCCGTAGACAAACAGAAAAGGATACTACTTTTTACGGCTTAGCAATCTTTGGTGATAACGACAATGTTAATCGATTAACTAAAAACTTCCAGCTCTATAAATAGTTAATATATAATTTCAAATACATGTGGCAGATATTTTTATTGTTTTATTTTGTCTTTGGGGCAAGCAGCTATTTACTTAGAAGAGTAATTGCAAAAAGATTTCCAGAAAATAATCGGCTGATAAATGCAACATTTTTTATTTTCTTCCTGTTTCCTCTAGGCTTAGTTATGAGTTTTTTCTTCCCACACAATCTTAACGTTGGAGCAGTAAACCTCATATTATTACTTGGTGGCAGTATTATCTGGCCAGTATTTAACATTACTGCTTATAGCGCTAACAAACATGTTGATGTTGGCATCTACACTGTTATCAACAACCTTAGTCCTGTGTTCACTCTGGCTATTGCTTTAACTTTTCTTGATGAAAAACTTACAGTTGCTCAATGCATAGGTATTTTTATGCTAATTTTTTCGGGTTTGATTGTTGCATTGCCACAGCTTATTTCGAAAAATAAAGCTGACATAGAGGGAATATTACTATGTGTATTGAGCACTGCAATTCTAGGTGTAGCCGTAGCTTACGAAAAGTTTATGTTAGGTCGAGTAGATTTCGGAACTTATCTAATTTTTGGCTGGGGTGCTCAAATTGCTTGGTCGGTTTTCTTGGCAAGAAGAGAACTACATCAACTACCTAAACTAGCCAGGGATAAAAATACAAAAAATGTCTTGTTTTGGTATGGGGCAACCAACTCATTAAAATCGGCGAGTTTTATATCAGCTCTCAAGATAAGTGGGAGTGCTTCAATAATTGGTGCTGCAACAGATTTTATGTCGGTTGTCGTTGTTGTATCAGCATACTTCATACTTAAAGAAACTTCACACATTGTATTTAAGATTTCAGGTGCTATTTTGGGGATAGTCGGACTTATAATAATAACTCTAAAATAAGCTACTATCGAATATACGTGAATAAATATGTTGTCCAAAAAACTTACGCTTCAGACGTGATAATAATATACAATTAATGCCAAAGGAAGTGGTTTTGATAGAAGTTAAAGGCGTTACCAAGATATATGGCAAAAAAGATAATCTCTTTATAGCTCTTAAAGATGTAAATCTCATTATCCCAGAAGGTGCAACGGTAGCAATAACAGGAAAAAGTGGTAGTGGTAAAAGTACACTAATGCACGTTATGAGTGGCATTGACCACCCTAATGACGGTCAAGTATTAATTAGCGGAAAAGATCTACACTCTATGAAACGGAAGGAAATGGATAAGTTCCGTGCCGAGGAGATGAGCTTTATATTCCAGGCATTTTTTGTAGAAGCTAACCAGACTTGTTATCAGAATGTTGCATTACCTCTCGAAATAGCAGAGATACCTTTACGTAGAAGACGAACTCTAGTAGAAAAAGCTTTGGGTAGAGTTGAGCTTGGTGACAAAATTGATTCAAAGGCAAGGGATTTATCTGGTGGTCAAAAACAACGTCTAGCCATCGCAAGAGCAATTGTTAATCAGCCTAAGATAATCTTTGCAGACGAACCTACTGGCAACCTTGATTCAGTCACTGGTGATAGAATTGTAGATTTACTATTTGAATTAAATAAAACTCTCGGTTGCACTATCTGTATTGTTACTCATGATGAAGAGTTGGCAAAACGTTGCAGTATGAAAGTAGTAATTAAAGATGGCGAAATTATCGATTTAATTCAGAGAAAAGCTGTTAAGACAGTGACAAAAAGTTCTACCAAAAAGGCGAAAAAGAAATGAAAGTAATAGATACACTTAGACGTTCTAATAGATCTTTACTAAGCGCAAAAGCTAGGACTATACTTACTGCTCTTGCAATTGGTGTCGGTGCATTTGCTCTAACATTAACTCTATCTGCGAGCAATGGGGCAGAAAGATTTGTTAATCAAATAGTCAGTGATAACTTTGATCCTGCCGAGCTTATAGTATCTGCAGACGAAGCAGTTTTTAATCGAGTTGATACTAGTAAGCCACAGGAATATGACGAATCATTTGGAGAGATAGCATCACAAGCTGGAGCAACTACTCAGATCAAACAAATAGATGCTGAAGATATTGAAAAGATTTCACAGGTTGATGGAGTCGATTCCGTTAGAGAAGGTGTGTCGGTCAGTCTAAAATATTTAACTCGCGAGGGTCAAAAGAAGTACGTTGGTGTTGTCGGCACATTTAGCCCATATCAAAAACCAGATTTATTGGCGGGAGAAATACCGGAAAGTTTAGGCAACAGACAGATATTATTGCCTGAAGGATATCTAAGCTCCCTAGGTTTTGTTAATCCAGAAGATGCGGTTGGTAAAACGGTAAGATTAGTTATGAATAAATCTACAGGGAGTTCTTTATTAGCGCAAGCACAGTCGGAACAAGGCATTAATATCAGCCAAGAATCATTAATGGAATTCCAAAAAGAGGTTGAGTTTAGTGAGGATTTTACAATAGTAGCTGTGCTTAAAAAACCAGTAACATCACAGCCGGGTACGGAGTTATATATGTATGCAGGCATAGAAGACACAAAAAGGCTAAATGACATTATTAAAGAGGGTACTCCAGGATTCCAAAAGTATTCCTATATTTTCGTTAGAGTCAAAGATGGCGAGAATGAATCAAAACTAATTGAGGTTCAGAATAAGTTAAAAGATATGGGTTATGAGGCGCAAAGTGTTAAGGACACACAAGAATTTCTTAACCAGATTATTGGCGTATTGCGTGGTATTGTAATAACTTTTGGATTGATTGCTCTAATTGCTTCAGTATTTGGAGTAATAAATACTATGTATATTAGCGTACTTCAACGCACCAGAGAGATTGGCCTAATGAAGGCGTTAGGTATGCGTAAACGAGATGTTGGAAGGCTATTTAGATTTGAAGCAGCATGGATTGGTTTTATCGGCGGGGCTATCGGATCTTTATTGGCCTTCGTTATTGGGTCGCTAATGAACCCATGGATTACAAAAAAGCTTGAACTTGGCGATGATAGTCTACTTGTTTTTGATATCAAGCAGATAGTAGTATTAATTTTTCTACTAGTATTGGTAGCCATATTTGCCGGATTATTACCAGCACGTAAGGCAACGAAACTTGATCCAATTGAAGCACTAAGAACCGAATAGTATGTTTAAAACAAACTTTTTAGATAAAGAAACTGCAGTGCAACTTGCAAATAATTATGGAACACCGCTATTTGTATATAGTTCAAAAACAATCATTGAATCTGCTCAAGCTATGCTTTCAATCTCAGCACCCTTTGGACTCACAATTAGGTATGCTATGAAGGCTAATCCGTATCCTGAAATACTCAAGACTTTACAGAAAATCACAATAAAAATTGATGCAAGTTCTGGATATGAGGCTGAGCTAGCAATCGCAGCTGGCTATCAGCCAGAGGATATACTTTTAACTTCACAGCAAATCCGAGATAATTTAAAGTCACTAGTCGAACAGGGCGTTCAATATAACGCCACTTCACTTCATCAACTCGAAACTTACGGTAAATTATTTGGAGGCGTAAAACAGTTTTCTAACATAAGTGTTCGAATAAATCCCGGTGTTGGTTCAGGACATTCAGCAAAAACAAACGTAGGTGGCTTAACCAGTAGCTTTGGAATTTGGCACGAATACATAGACGAAATATATAAATTGATTGACAGACACAACTTAAAAATCTGTAGATTACATACTCATATTGGTTCAGGAGCCGATCCTCAGGTTTGGCAACAATCACTTGCAATTAGTCTTGAACTACTCAAACATTTCGAGAATGCAACCACTATAAACTTAGGAGGCGGATTTAAAGTTGCACGTGTTGATGGTGAAAAGGAAGCCGACATGAAAGTCATTGGCAAGATGTTGGTGGACGAGTTGCAAGATTTTACTAACTCGTATGGTCGCAAATTACATCTAGAGCTAGAGCCAGGAACATTTTTGGTCGCTAATGCTGGATTATTAGTAGCAAAAGTCGAAGATTTAGTAGATACAGGTAAAGATGGCTATAAGTTCATAAAACTCAACACTGGTATGAATGATATTTTAAGGCCAAGTCTCTATGGAGCCCAACATCCGATTGCCGTGTTGAGTGATATGGATGAAATTGGAGAATATGTCGTCGTGGGTCATAACTGTGAATCCGGTGATTTATTGACGCCTGTACCCGGAGACCCCGAGGTTTTACAGGTTAGAAAACTGACAGTACCAGCAATTGGTGACTTGGTAGTTATTGGTGGAGTAGGTGCCTACTGTGCCAGTATGTCGGCACACGGATATAATTCCTATCCTAATGCTAAAGAAGTTCTAGTTTGATATATTTATCAATCCTCGAAAGATAAAAAATACCCCTGCAATTAACAATACCCACCGAATACTATTCTTGTAGTTGATATTTAGAATAGGGTCTATTTTATTCTCAATTACTTTGATACTCTCTGGCCTCTTGATTGAATAACCAAGTAGTCCCCAAAAAGGTAGCATACCAATTAATATTGTCCAAAATAATCCGAGAAGTGATACAAAATAATTGTCTGTGTAATCTTTGATGACTTTTGCTGCCGCAACAATTCCAATAATACTGGTAAAACTTAAGGCAGAACGAAAGAAAGCAAACCAAAATAGTGCCCAAATCGACATATTATTTGCAGAGTTTTTGGACACTTTGTGGGCTGTTGAAATCTTGCCATTAAAGAATAGTCGAACTGAAACTAGTAACAGAATGACCCCAATTAATACATTTAGAAATGGTGACAGTTTAATATCTGAACCGAATGGCCGAATTACAGTATCTTCCTTAAAAATAGCTGCGCCAATGGCCGCTATTACTATCAAAGGTATGCTTGCACCCATGATAAAAACCAACGAAAATAACAAAGGTCGTTTGGATCGCAAAATTATTAATAACTCTGAAACTAATAGCATAGGATTGAACGCTACAAAGATCCCAAAGAAACTAAGTTGCAAAAATACGATTACAATTTCAACAATGTTCACAAATACATAATATCGTACAATATGGGCATGGAAACAATTGTTATTGGTGGTGGGTGCTTTTGGTGTCTTGAAGCCACATTTCAATTGGTAAGAGGTGTAGACAAAGTCCTACCAGGCTATGCAGGAGGCACAAAGAAAAACCCAAGCTATGACAATTTACACTCTGAGGATACTGGCCACGCTGAGGTTGTTGAAGTTACTTTTAATCCAACTATTATTAATTTAGCTGACATTCTAGAAATATTTTGGGTAATACATGATCCGACTACCAAGGACAGGCAAGGCAATGATGTCGGTTCTGAATATAGGTCTGTCATTTTATGGAGCGATGACACACAAAAAAGAGTTATCGATAAATCGCTAATCGATGCTCAAAGATTATGGGATAGGCCAATTGTTACAGAAGTGAAAAAACTTGATGTATTTTATGAAGCTGAAGCATATCATCACAATTATTTTCAGAATCATCCAGAGCAGGCGTATTGTCAATTAGTAATTAACCCAAAGCTTCAAAAATTGAAATCAAAATTTGCTAACAAGCTAAAATAGCAACGTAGACAATAAAACGGCAAACGATTATAACAGGTTATGATATAGTGTTTGGCATGGCAACTACCAAGAAATCAACCAAGGCTAAGACAAAGACCACAAAATCAAAAGCAACATCATCTAGGAAATCAACGAAAACCACAAAAGTTTCTGCTACATCAACTAAGGCAAGTTCAAAGCAAACAAAACAACAATCAAATAATAGTCAAATGACTATGCTTCAAAAAATATATGCGTTAAGCATTGCTGCTTATATTGCTGTGATCGGTGCTGCCTATATGCTCATGAATAGCACGAGCTATCAATTAAGTGTAGGTTATTGGGCAAAGGATGATTTGGCAAGTGTAAATGGTACTCAGTTTGCTCCTGCAACTCAAGGCTTGCTTGATATTCAGGTCAAGTGGATTGTAATGGCACTAGCTATTACATCGATTATCATTCCAGCTCTTTATCTAACAAAGCTTAAGAGCTATCACGCTGATGGATTGAAGAACAAAGTATTACCATTGCGTTGGCTAGATATGGCTATTGCTTCGATGATAATGGTTGAAACAGCTGCAATTTTGAGCGGTGTTTTGGATCTAGGAACACTTAAGTTAGTCGGTGGATTAATGTTGGTAACAATGGTTCTCGGTTGGATGGCTGAAAAGAGGACAGCGCAAGATGGAAAACCAGCAACTGCAAAATATTATCTAAGCATGGTCACAGGACTGCTACCATGGTTATTAATCGCAATGTATGCAATTTCAACATATATATTTGGTGAACTAAGAACTGCTTGGTTTGTGTATGCTATTTATGTAGTTCTTATTGTAGCTGCAAGCTTCATCGGAAAGCATCAACTTGAGAGTATGAAAGGCTTAGGCAAGCTCAAAGATTACAATGTCGTAGAGCAAAAATATGCACTTTATAGCTTGCTGACTAGATTAGCTTTTGCGTCTATTCTTATCATAGGCTTAATGACTAAATAGTGGTCGTTTTGGAGTTGTGGTATTCTATCTAAAAAGGGGGTACTTGTGTCAGGTGATTTAGACGAATTTTTAGAAAAAGCTAAGAAAAAGGGTCTTTCAGAAGACCAGATTCGCGTAAAATTGAGTGGAGCAGGATGGAGTAATGAAGAGATTGATGAAGCGCTGGATGATCTAATAGCGCCACCTCCACCTAAAAATTCAAACAAAAAGGAATCAAATCAACTAGTTGAGAAACATAGCGATTCTATGCAACATGATCGACCAGTGGCGGTTGTAGCAAACTTGAGTATTCGTGGTTTTGAGTACGCAATTATGTTTATAAGTTTGTTAGCCTCAGCCTTCGCGGTTGGAGCCTTAGCTCACAAGGCAATATATGATATGTTTGCAAAGACCTCATCGGGTTATTCATATGGTGGCACAGATAACTTCAGTGCTTTTCTCGTTACAATATTGCTGGTTTGTTTTCCCATATTTGCATACATGTTTATTAGGCTTAAGAAGGCTGAAATTGATGACCCGACACTCAGAAAGGATCCATCTAGAAGGAAATGGGTCCAATTCACCGAGCTCGTCACCTTTATTGTTGGAATTGGCTACATAATCTGGTTTGTTTATTCACTGATTACGCCAGATGGATCATCAGAGGACACTGCTCAATATTTTCTTCATATGCTAGTCACGATTATTATTGCTGGTGGAATATTCATATATCTTTGGCGAGATGATCGTAAAAAGGGAGATTAGATTTTATGCCTAAAATCAATATTGATCCCCGAATGCGCGATAATTATGCACTTCTGCTTGGCATATCAGTGGTCGTTATAGCGATAGTGTTTCTTAATCTTTTCGGCAACGCTAACCGTAAACATGATGCGAAACTAGAAACCGCTATTCGTGACCAGAAAGCAAAGATTGACTCATACATAAATAAGAACAAAAAACTACCAGATACGCCATTAGACGCTAAAATCACCGAAACTAAGGGTGTTGAATACAATAAGATATCTGATTCAAAATATATGCTATGTGCCGATTTCAAGACAAAAAGTGACGGCTATCAACCAAAGTATACTGTCCAGCCTGATGACCCACTATTAGGAGGTGGAGGAATAAATCTAGATTCTGCCCAATCGGTAAATACTAAATTCGTTGACGGTGACAAGAGTTTCCAAAAACATGACGAAGGATATAGCTGTATTGTTTATGAACCATATCAACTCAAGACCGAATATTTATACAAGTTTAAAGCATGTAATGACAACTATAAGAGTAGCATTGTTTCTAGATCTATTAAGGAAATTGACAGTGAATCTGGGACTATAACTGTTGGATACTCTTACACGTCAGGCAAAGACTACAGATACACCTACAAAGCAAAAGATGCCAAAATATTATCAAACAATTGTGAAGAAATTAGCCTTGATGATCTAAGTGTGGGAGATGAAATTGACGTGTATTCTAAGGAATCAACCCTTAACTACAACAGTAATAATGTGACCGTGGATACAGTTAAAATTTACAAGAAATCAACAATTTCAAACTAGGTTTTAGTAATGAAGCTTCATAGATTCTACGTGAGTGACAATGTTGAATTGACTAGTAATTTCTGGCTACACAACAATGAAATACTCAATCAATGGAACAAAGTGTTAAGGTTCAGACCCGGACAAAAAGTAATTCTTTTTGACGGAATTGGTGAAGATAGACTGTACGAAATTAAAGAACTATCTACAACCGAAGCACATTTAGCTATGACCACGGAACTCAAAAGACAAATTCCCGCTAAAGAAATATATCTGTTATGGTCACTCCTAAAGAAAGACAAAAACGATTGGGTATTACAAAAGTGCACCGAACTCGGAGTTAGTCACTTTGTTCCAATATTGGCGGATCGTTCAGAAAAAACTGGATTTAATATTGAAAGGGCACAAAAAATTATTATTGAAGCTTCCGAGCAATGTGGGCGTAGCGATATACCAAATGTACGCGAGCCAATAAACATAAAAACAGCCATTACAGAATTTTATAAAAAGATACCACTTTTTGTATGTGAACAGGCCTCTGAAAGCATAGATACAAGTCTAGGCAGAGTTGCAGTATTGGTAGGCCCAGAAGGTGGATGGTCAGATAATGAGCGTAAAATTTTTGAGTCAAACAGTATAGAGCATATAAATTTACACGATTTCACATTACGAGCAGAAACCGCATGTGTCGCCGTAGCGACTAAACTGTTACAATAATCTTTAATGTCACAGAGTTATTGGACTACTCGTAATAAACCGTACGAGCCCGGTCAAAACGCACCATACAAACTTAGTCGTAGCAAGATTGAGCTTTTCATGCAGTGTCCTCGATGTTTTTGGCTAGACGTACGGATCAAGATAAAGCGTCCTGACGGACCACCGTTTAACATAAATAAAGCTATCGATGAGCTATTTAAAAAAGAATTTGACACACATAGAGAGGCTGGCACTAAACATCCATTGCAGGAGAAATTCAATATCAACGCCAAGCCGTTTGCACACGAAAATATGGATAAATGGCGTCACAATTTTACAGGTGTCTCAACTGTACACGCGAAAACAAACTTATATATATTTGGTGCAGTTGATGACGTTTGGATTGATGAAGATGAAAAACTAATAGTCGTCGACTATAAAGCAACTGCCAAGGCTGAGCCAGTTAAATCTCTAGGTGCTGAAGGCACATGGCACGATAGCTATCGTAGGCAGATGGAAATTTATCAATGGTTACTTCGTCAAAATGGTTTTAAAGTAAGTGACACAGGTTATTTTGTCTACGCAACCGGTGATATTAACGCAGCTGAATTCAATGACACAGTGCAGTTTACTACTCACGTATTCCCCCATGTTGGATCAGATAAATGGGTCGATAACACATTACTAGAAATGAAGTCATGTATGGATAGTGACGATATGCCAAAAGTAGGCAAGGCTGCAATGGGTGGCGATTGCGACTATTGTACATATGCCAAAAGAAGAACAGAATTAACACTGAACCATCTAAATAATAAATCATCATGAACAAGCAACTAAAAGATATAAATTACAGTGTCCTATTCGGAGTAAAGGATATTAGTTCTCAGGCTCTAAAAGAAACGCTAGGTATAGGCAGTTTTATTAATCCATACATAAGTGGCACAGTTGTCTTATTCCTGGTTGTAGGCGTTTTTTTCTTATATCCAATGGCTGGATTTTTTCTGATGGCATTTTTTTACGCAAGATTTGCAAGTATTCTTTCAAAAAAGAAGAATAACCTTTGGTCAGAATTTGCTCATTCAAATGACTGGCCAGTTTTCCACCCTATGGCAACCGATCCGCGCTATGTACCACCAGGTATTTACGGTGTTGGTAAAGACCCAAAAATGAGTCCAGTTGTTCATGCGGAATTTGAAGGACATGAGTGTGATCTATTCCTGTATGAGTTTACAACCGGTAGCGGAAAAAGCAGAACAGTTCATTATTATACTATTGCCAGAGTAGATTTGGTTAAGCCATTTCCGCATTTAATATTGGATAGTAAACATTGCTACGCACTATCAAGAAGAGGCGATGCAGATCAAAGTGTTAAATTAGAGGGTGAGTTTCCTAAGCACTTTGGATTGTATTACAAAAAAGGTGAACATATTGATGCGCTTAGTGTAATTACGCCTGATGTCATGAGTGATGTTTTAGAAGTAAGCATGGAACATGACATTGAGATTATAGACAACAATCTTTTCTTTATTATTCATGCTGATAAAAGAAATGCTGAAGATATAAAAAGGGTACTTTATTCTGTTGATAAAGTTGCCGATGAGATAAAGCATAAACAAAAAACCATAAGATATAAGCCAACTCTTAATGAGCAAGAAAGGATATTGACACAAGTTGCATCAAAATCTTTCGGTTCAATTAATAACGTTCAAAATAATTTGTCTCTAGCCATAATGATAGTAGCTTTGTTACCTTTTATTTTTTTCCTGTTACTAGGAGTTATAGTGTCAACTTTGGGTTCTGCTAGCCTTTAATAAGTCCCTAGTCCAAATACCAGATGCTGGGTTATACTATAAACACAATGCTAGATATTCAATATATAAGAGACAATCCTGATTTAGTAAAACAAAAATCTGAGCAAAAAGGGTACTCAGTCGATATTGATAATCTTTTGTATCTGGATAAGCAACATCGCCAACTCCAATCAGAGATTGACACTATAAGAGCACGCCGAAATGAACATGCTGAGACAATTAAGAGGCAAGGAAAACCTACTCCGGAACAGATTGAAATAGGTTCTCAAATTAAATCTGAACTTTCGGATTTAGAGTCAAAATTCGACGAAATTGACAAAAAAAGACTACAAATACTTAAATCCATACCAAATATGCCGCTTGATGACGTCCCGGTAGGTGCAAGTGAAGATGAAAACGTAATCACAAAAACTGTTGGAGATAAGCCAGATTTTGAATTTAAACCAAAAAATCACTCTGAAATTGCCATAGCAAAAGGTTGGCTAGATAAGGAACGTGCTGCCAAAGTTGCGGGCTCAAGATTTGCATATTTAAAGGGAGACCTTGTAATCCTTGATTGGGCTCTTAATATGTTTGCTTTATCTCGTCTTACTGACCAAGATTTCATATCTAAAATTATCAGTGAGAATGATCTGCAACTTGATACCAAGCCTTTTGTAGCTGTGCAACCACCAGCAGTTGCCAAAACTGAAGTATATGAAGCTACAGGTAGATTAGATAAAGAACAACAAACATATAAATTAGCCGATGATGATTTATGGCTAAATGCTAGCGCTGAACATGTATTGGCACCTATGTATTTGAACGAGATCATTGACGAAGAAAAATTACCGATTCGATATGTAGGCTATACCACCGCTTTCAGGCGTGAAGCTGGTACATATGGCAAAGATATGGAAGGCTTCTTACGGATGCACCAGTTCAATAAGCTGGAAATGGAGAGTTTTACTACACCGGAGTCCTCATTGAACGAACATTTTCTGATGATTGCAATTCAGGAAAGTCTTATGCAAGAGCTAGGGTTGCCTTATCAAGTTGTTACAAAGTGTACAGCTGATATCGGAGGACCCAATGCACGTGGAGTTGATATTGATGTTTGGCTTCCAAGTCAGGGAAAATACCGAGAAACTCACACTGCAGACCTAATAACTGACTATCAAGCTCGACGCATGAACACGAAATATCGTCGCCATCAAGATGGCTCAACTGCACTTGTGCATAATAACGATGCTACAGCTTTGTCCCAAAGACCACTTATAGCTATTATTGAAAACTTTCAGACAGAGCAGGGAGATGTAGTTATACCAGAAATATTAAGATCATATATGAATGGAAAGGATAGAATATAATGATAAAAAAACTAGAAATAACCGGAATTCGCACGACCTTGGACAATGATCTTAAGAAGTATGCCAGAAGCAAAATAGGCAAACTTGATAAATATATTCCACGTAATTCTCGCGAAAGTGCTCACGCAGAAATTATTCTGAAAGAATCGAAGATAAAAACAAAAAAAGTGTGTACTTGTGAAGTTATCTTATATTTGCCTCATGAGCAATTAACTACAAAAGAATCAACCATCAATATGTACGCTGCAATTGATATTGTTGAAGCAAAACTAAAAAATCAGATAAAAAAATACAAGGACACTCATGGAACACGTGGCCTACATCGTCGAGTAATATCTAAATTTATGAGGAACCAATAAGTAAAACGTTGGTAAAATTACTCTGCATATTTAGCCCTACTAATGTACAATAGGTAAGAATATTTTGTTACAGTCAAATTGAGAGGGAAATAGGTGAAAAAAGTTCTTAAGAAAGTATTAGGTGATCCGCAAGTTCGAACACTAAAGCGTCTTACTAAAAGGGTTAATGACATTAATAAGTTGGCGCCAAAATATAAGAAGTTATCTGACAAAAAACTTAGAGAACAGACAGACTTACTTAAAAAAAGGCTGAAAAAGGAATCACTCGACAAGATTCTGCCTGATGCTTTTGCTGTTGTTCGTGAAGCGGCTACACGTACTCTAGGACAGCGACACTACGATGTCCAGCTTGTTGGCGGTATGGCGATGCATGAAGGCAACGTTGCTGAAATGAAGACAGGTGAGGGAAAAACTTTGGTAGCAACTCTACCTATGTATCTAAACGCCTTGACTGAGAAGGGCGCTCATCTAGTAACAGTTAACGATTATCTTGCTCAACGCGATGCAGGTTGGATGGGTGAGGTTTATGACTTTTTAGGACTTACAACTGGTGTGATTATTGCTGATGAGTCCTATATTTATGATAAAAGCTTTGAGAACAAAAAACATGACGATAAGCGCCTTAAGCATTTAAAGCCGTGCACTAGACAAGAAGCATACGCTGCAGATATAACTTATGGAACTAATAACGAATTTGGGTTTGATTACTTGCGCGATAATATGGTTCGTGAAGTTGACCAGTTGAGACAACGAGATCTTCACTATGCCATTGTGGACGAAGTTGACTCAATCTTGATTGATGAGGCACGTACACCACTTATTATTTCCGCACCATCAGTAACTAGTGGAAATGCCTACTCTCAGTTTTCAAAAGTTGTACGTCAATTAAAAAAAGATACAGATTACGAGGTTGACGAGAAGAAAAAATCAGTAGTACTGAACGATGATGGAATAGAACATGTTCAAAAAATTCTTGGTATTGATTCTTTATATGGAACAGACAACATAAGAACTATTTATCATCTCGAACAAGCACTGAAGGCCGAAGCACTTTTTAAGCGTGATAAGGATTATGTTGTTACTGCTGATGGCGAAGTGGTAATCGTCGATGAATTTACAGGTAGGCTGTTACCTGGTAGACGATACAACGAGGGATTGCATCAAGCGATAGAAGCGAAAGAAGGTGTTGAAGTTCAAGAGGAGTCAATGACCTTGGCAACAATTAGTTTCCAGAATTACTTTAGACTTTATGAAAAACTATCTGGAATGACAGGTACGGCCGAGACAGAGAGTGAAGAGTTTCATCAAATTTATAAGCTTGACGTAATTCAGATACCACCTAATAAACCAGTAGTACGTGATGACAGGCCAGACCGTATTTACAAAACTGAACTTGGCAAATTTAAGGCAATTGTCCGTGAGATTAAAACCTTACATCAAAAGGGGCAGCCAGTTCTAATTGGTACGGTTTCGATCGAAAAGAATGAATTACTTAGCAACCTTCTTAATAAAGCAAAAGTTCCGCACCAAGTATTAAATGCCAAAAATAATGAAAGAGAAGCATCGATTGTAGAAAAAGCAGGCGAAAAGGGCGCCGTTACTTTAGCCACAAATATTGCTGGTCGTGGTACTGATATTGTTTTGGGCAAGGGGGTAAAAGAAGCTGGTGGATTATTTGTTTTGGGTTCAGAGCGCCACGAGTCAAGAAGAATCGACAATCAGTTACGTGGTAGATCTGGTAGACAGGGAGATCCTGGTGTAACGCAGTTCTTTGTTAGCACAGAAGATGATTTGATGAGAATATTTGGCGGTGAACGAATAGGCTCAGTCATGGAAAGACTTGGTGTAGATGATGAAACGCCAATTGAAAATAGAGTAATTTCAAAATCACTTGAAGCCGCACAGAAAAAGGTTGAGGGATATAACTTCGATTCTAGGAAAAATGTTGTTCAATACGACGATGTTATGAATCGTCATCGAAAAGCAACATATTCTATGCGAAAAGAAATGCTTAAGCAAAGTGATATAAGTAAAAGGGTAAAAACTTTCATAGAAGAAGAGTGTGATCTGTTATCAAAATCACCCATGTTACTAAGTGACAAATTCGACACTTTAGTTAAAGAAGCGTTTCCATTTGATGAGGCGACGCTGGATAGATTATTTGATAGTGATGCCACAAAGTTTGGTGATGTACTAAAGACTGAAGTTTTAGAAATTTACGAGGCAAGAGAAGCTGCATTTGGTAAGGAAGTTATGCGGAAAGTAGAGAGAGATATTTATCTACAGATTTTGGATAACTTATGGATGCAGCATCTAGAAAACATGGACCATATGCGCGAAGGTATACATTGGATATCAGTTGGTCAACGTGATCCGCTGGTTGAATATAGAAGACAAGCTCAAAGAATGTTTGAAGAAATGCAAAGTTCGTTAAGAAGTGAAGTTATTAGAGCAATATTTAATGCTGAACCAGTAGACTTGGATGATCCAATTGAAACCGAGCTTACTAAAGCTGCAAGAAAATCTGTTAGTAACGCAGACAAGATTATTGAGGCAGAGGAATTTCATGAAACTGACTTTATTCCGATTCAGTCAGAAAAGGCTACAAAAAAGGTATCACATAACAAAATTAAAAAAGCTCGTAAAGCTGAACGCAATCGTAAAAAGGCAAGTAAGCGTCGAAGTCGTAAATAGGTAAAAAATAAAGTGAAGCATACTGTCAGTGAAGTATCGTTAGCTAATGGCTCAAAAGGTCTGTTTATTCATATTCCAGATGCAACGGTTGTTAGTTTTCAAATTAATTTTCGTGCTGGTGAGTATTTAGTTGAACGTGATAAGTGGGAAACACCACACTTAATGGAACATGTTCTTCTTGGTGCAAACGAAATGATTCCAAAAGCTCGCAATTTTCAGGCTGAGTTTGAAAAAAATGGAGCCTACTCTAATGCAAGTACCGGAACGTATGATATTACTTATGAAGCCGAGTGTGCTGATTTTGAGTGGGACAGAATAGCGAGTTTGCTCATGATTGCTATATCAAAACCATTATTTTTAGAAGAAGAATTTCAGGCAGAATTCGGTAACGTTGTTGAGGAGCTCAACGCTAGATCAAATAACCACTTCCGCGAGCTGAGCCTAACTCTTAGGAATAGTTTTGGATTTAAGGTTTTGACTGATCACGAACGACTAGCTCTTATTAATAACGTAATAATTAGTGATATTGTTACTCATTACAAAAAAACGCACATGACTTCAAATATGAGGTTTGTAATTGCGGGTAAGTTGCCATTAGAACGAAAAAAAGTACTTAAGCAGTTATTACAATCTATAGAACTACCTAAAGGTGATGGACGTTTTGAATTACCCAATGAGAAACCCCGAAGACTAAATGCCCCTGTTTATATAGAGAACAAAACCATTGATAATATATACTTCTATGTTGATACATTCATGAATCGAAGAATGAGTGATGACGAAAATGATTCACTAAATCTCATAAATAATATGATGTGTGAAACATTACACTCAAAAATTTTAGGTGCCGCTAGAGAAAAGGGTCTCGTGTATCACATGAGCTCTGGCATCGGGCAAACATACAAAAGCAGTAACTGGTGGTTTGGTGCTCAGGTTTTGCCAAAAAATTCCACAGAGCTATTCAATATTATGATTAAAGAACTGATGCAAGTATTTGAAGATAAGATATCAGAAAAAGACATAAAGGCCGCAAAGCAATATGCACTTGGTCGATACCAAAGGAGTGGTCAAACCGTTAGTGGCACAGCCTATGGATATGCGAATCGATATTTTTTCGAAGAAATCATTGATGACTACTACAAGATACCTGAGCGTATTGAGGCAGTAACAAGAAACAGAATTGTTGATATATCTAAAGCATTGTTTGCTGAAAATGTATGGGGGCTTGGAGTTCTTGGAAATTGTGGCTCACAATTTGTCGATGATCATCAAACGCAATTATTGCCACTTTGGCAGTCTTGATATACTTACCACTTGTGCTTATAACTTCCACCAGATACAATAATCTATGAAATTGGACCTAATTCCATATGGATAATAATCAAAACCCAACAAACACTAATTTTAATCCCAATGACAGTCCTGGTATTACTACGCCTAACAATGTCCAACCACAAGCACCAATAGACCCCATCCAGCAACCAAATTCATCACTATCTCCACAACAACCACTACAGCCTCAATCGCCAATTCAACCACAAGTTACACCTACACCTCAGCAAACAATGCCTCCACAGCAGGTTGATGCCAACTTTGTACAACAGCAGCCAATTCAACCTGAAATGGCACAGCAACAGGTAACACCTCAACCGCAAGTTACAGGACAGCAAGTTGCACAACCACCTATTCAACCTCAGACGCCACAGCCATCAGCATACCCACAACAACCTGGAATGGCGCCTATGCAGGGACAGCCACAGATGCAGAATCCAATGCCACAAAATAAGAAAACACCCTTAGTTACACTGGTAGCAAAACTTACTTTTCGTGGTGATAACAATAATGTTCCTCAAACTAAACTGACAAAATTATTAGGTATTATTTTTGTAGTAATTGCATTCGCTGGTTCTGGTGTGAATATATATGCAGCCAGGCATGTTGCAAGTTCTAGGCAAGCCTTGAAGGAGTATTCAAACCCAAATGCAGCCCAAAGAGAAAAGGATAAAAAACAAGCATTAAAGGATAGTGAAACAGAGATACAAGATTTAAATGATGGTCAGCTCGATGTCTCGAAGTTATTCGACGGTACACTAGCACAGCGTCCACAAGATATTAAACCGGAATATAATAAACAGGTTAACCTGTCTAATGGAGCCACTTTAGCTGTGCTTGAGTCTAAAAGAGGATGGGATAATGGAGACAAGTACTCAAAGCCTGCATCAGGCAAAGAGTATATATTAATAAAAGTAGCTGTAGGTAATCGTGCAAAAAGTGGCTCGAAGTATATGTCGACAGGTAGTTTCCAGTTATTAAATTCTAAAGGCGGCCTTCAAGATACTAGATTTGTTAATACTGACAGTCTAGGAGATGATGGCTTCAAGAATAGTGGAAGTCTGAATCCTGGCGACAAGCTTGTTGGATACCTTGTTTTTGAAGTTGATAAGGGTGAGGCCGTTACATTGATATATGAAGACAAAGGGTATGATTATGATAGTAGCGGTAAGGAATTTTCGATGAAAGTAAGCGTGGATATCAAGCAATGAAACATCTCTATATATTAATAGCTCAGTCTGCACCAAAATATACAACATATAAGGTTGATATTGATCCCCAGTTTGTGATTCCTGTTTTCTACTTAGTACCTCTAGTAGTTTGCGTACTTATGCATCGTTATTCTCCAAAAATTTTAGGCACAATTGCAAGTGTTGTATTTACCCTCAGTACAGCCTATTTGTCTTACGTTCTTTATTATGATTATGCGATTTGGAAGTATGTTATGCCAATTGTCGCTATTCTAGGTGGGCTCTCAGGTATGTCTGGTTGGGTGAGGTTTCTTCTCAAAAAAGTTAAGAATATTGGAGATGACGATTCTTATTTCGGCTAGTACCGTTGCTTATTATTGAAAGGTCTAATGACAACCGATGACATCAAATTACAATAATAACCAACCCAGTGAAGATTTTTCCAATAAACTGTTGTCGGAAATCGAAGCGGATGTGGCGCCCGATAAGCTTCTGCACAATAATAGATCTAACAACCGCAAGATTTCTTCTTATGTTCTAGCCTTTGTTATCTTAGTATTTTCGTTAATTTTTGTTGTTTCGGGTATTTGGGTAATGAATGTAAATAAAAAGGCTGACCCAGCTTATATATCAAAAAATATTGATAGTTTTGCCGAGAAGGAGATTGAAAAATCAAAACCAGAAGTAATTGAGCTATCAGATAATGCATTAGACTTAAGTCAAATAATAGACACCAATCTTTCCATAAGGCAGCAAGATATAAATACTGTCAAAAAGAATCAACTTAACATGTCAGATGGTGTTAGCTTTATGGTTCCAGAAATAGTACCTAACTGGTCGAACCCTGATATTAGTTCAAGACCAGCACAAGGAAATGAATTTTTAATGGTTGTACTCGAAATAGGCTATAGAGGAGTTCAGGGACCAAAAGAGGTTACAACTGACGACTTTTATCTACGTAATAGTGGAGGCGAAAAAGTAAAAGTCTACCAGCTCAAGAGTGAATATGCGACCAATAACATACTTTATGACCCACTTATATCAAAACTTAGTTCAGGCGAACAACAACGTCATGGCTGGGTAATATTTGAGATCAAAAAGTCCGAGTCACCGGTCTCTCTCGTCTATGAAAAAAAAGGATTTACGTACAACGGTAAGCCGGTTGTTATAAAGGGCGAGGTTTCACTATGATTGGATTAATTGCTCAGGCTGTTTCGCCAGAAACTTTCATGGTTAGCATAGATATTGAATTTATTATTCCAGTAGTTTACGTTGTACCATTTTTTCTTGGAGCACTACTTAGACACTATGTTCCAAAAATATTTGCCCTAATCTTAGCGTCAATATTTATTATCTGTCTATCTTTCATGTTATTTGTTATGTATCAGGGCCAGATATGGCGATATATATTACCAATTATTGCAATTTTAGGTATAGTTATGGGTCTTTCTTCTTGGTTAAGACATCTTATGAAGAAAATTAAAATGCTAGGTGATGATGATAGTTGGCTAACATAGTCCATTAATCGCTGATATAATTTTATCAATGCAGGAGTTGGCAAAAAAAATTAGTGAACTTAGTGATGAGGTAGAAAAAGTCAGCAAGACTTT
>JAGQNP010000059.1 GCA_020428005.1 Candidatus Saccharimonadota bacterium | reverse complement strand
GTACGATGACCTCGCGGATGCGATGTCGATGGGACTTAACTATATCCAGTCCAACGTCCGCTGGGAGGTGTCGTTTGGCTGGGCCATGCAGACTGCGCATGGCTGGGAGCACCACGAATACTACGCTATTAAGTATTTGGATGAACGGAAGAGAAAGTAGGGATTACTTAGACTCAGCTTCTTTGACCACTTCGTCGCGGTCATTCCAATACAGGCAGTAGTCACAGTCTAGGTCAGCTTCAGGCACAACATCGGCATCGAGAGTCTTCTTCAACTTCAGTATTGTTGGCTCGACCCAGTCATCATTTCCTTCGTGTGAGATGACATGAATGTCGAAATTGATTACAGCATCGAATGACTCTTCATTTGGGTTGCCTGTGCAGTACACCCAATACGCCATATTTGAGACATTCAAGCCGTTTCTGCGTAGAAGCCACTGGTAAACCTCCAGCTGTCGGCGATAGCTGTTATGGTAGTCCTTGTCAGTCAGCTCAGTGACAGGTTCTTCTTTGGCAGTAGCTTTGTAGTCGGCAACAATATATTCGCCCTTGCTGTTAATCCATAAATCATCAATTGCGCCAGTGATAATTAAATTAGTCGGTTCATGTAGGTATTGAACGCCCTTGAAGTTCTCACGCCACTCGTCAATCATGTCGTGCGGTGCAGGCCTGGCATCAACACCGAATTGCTCCAGCAGTGGGTGTGAACCACCGTTTTCACGCAGTGCGTCGAATTCCTTCTTTAGCATAGAGTCTACGGCAGAGTTCAGCGCAAATGGGAATCCAGGTGGCCGTCCAAGCCCAAGGCGTCTATCAATATAAAAGCATCGTGGGCATTCCATAAATAGATCGATTTTAGAGCGAGATAATTTGAAAGGTTTCTCGTCAGTAGGCGAGTAAATATTTCTGGAACGTTTGCCTTTGTAATAGTCACTCATCTTTATTCACCGTTATCTGGCCGGTCATAAGCATAGGTAAAAGCCAGTCGCGCAGCTTTAACAGCTCTCTGTTTTCTTCATCATTTAGGTAAGCTTGTCTTAGCATCGGTTTAACGATATCAGAAAACTTATCAATCAATTCTTTCCCTGGATATGCCAACCTATAGTCTTTAAGCACAGAATGACGAATTCCTTTGTGCACGCTACCTGCAGATGCATTAGATGTGTATACTTTCATTTCTTGACTAGATAAGACCATAAATAAATACTCAGGTGTTACTTTTTCATAGTCGCCTCGTAGAGTAAACACTGACTCATTTATATTCCAGTTAGTTGGCCTATCCTGAATCAGATAAGTTACGCCAACTGGCTGAATACTTGTAAAGAGGACATCGCCTTTCTGTAGATCTGATCGTTTTTGAATAATTCGAAGGGCTTCATCATCAATTCTGTCGCATCTATCGTCTAAAACAACTTTGCCGTTGTCGACATTTTTAATAGTTACATAATAATTAGTACCTTGTCCTAGCTTAAAGTTACTTCTTGGGTTTAAGCCAGTACCACTTTTAGAAATCACGTCTGCTAAATTTAGGGCATGCCAGTTAAATGGAATTTCACACTTGAGTTCAGACGAGTATATCATCTTACCACCAGATGACTTGTATGGTTTGCTATTAGTGTTTGGGAAGTCATATTGAATGAACCAATAGTGGTATATTAATTTTGCTGCTTCCTCCAGCTCTGAATTGATCCTATTGTTAAGTGCAATTTTATTATTAATAAGGCTAATTATGTTTCCGATTCTTTTTTGACCCTCAAGTGTAGGGAGGAATATTTTTGTGTCAGCCAACACCTTCATTGGTATGCTAAAAACTGTTGAGCCACCAGTTTGCTTATCGAATACACCCATTTTTCCATAATAATTTAGTTGGCAAAGTAAATAATATGGATCGATCTTCTGTTTATTAGGCTTGAGTACATAAACTCCCTCCTTTATGTTCCAGTTTGTTGGCTTACTAGTAATTATCGCTGTTTTTCCAATCGTTCCTGTCCCAGAAAAAAGTACATCTCCGACTTCGAGGTTTGATCGATTGTTAATCAACTTTAAGGCGTCATCATTAACTTTGTCGGTTTGTGGTAGGAAATCAACACCCGTTCCATTTAATTCACGAACGGTTACGTACCAGTTATTTGCGTCTGCGGTGTTTAGAGTAAAGTTTTTTCTTGGGTTAAGACCAGTTTTGAGCGAAATCAACACATCACCTAGCTTTAATTCGTCAACTTTATTCGCCATAATTCAAGCTCTTAATTCCTGCTATGATTTCTTTTTCTAGGTCGCTTCTTTCTTTATGCATAGCAGATATGTTTTCTTCATGCATCTTAAGTTTTTTCTTAAAATCACTTGCTGATAACTCTTCATACTCAATTTTTATATCAAAGTATTGCCCGGCGCTAAAGCTATAGTTCTTATTCTTGATTTCACTGTAATCTAGCACAACTGAAAAATCATCGATTTGCTCAAGCTTGTTGAAGGCATTAATAATTTTCTTTTCATCATCATGGCTTAGTAAAGTCTTTTGATTCTTGCCGTCCTTAACTTTTTTCCCAAGTTTTGAAGCATCTACTAGAACCACATCATTTTGACTAGACTTATCAATAAATATGACTGACACATTTGTGCCTGTCGTAGCAAAAATATTACTTGGCATAGCTACAACACCTTTTAGCCATTTCTGTTCCACAAGTTTCTCACGTATTGATTTTTCTATACCACTCTGTGCCGTTAAAAACCCTGTTGGTACAACAACCGCCGCACGTCCCACACCAGACAGACTAAATATAATGTGTTGTATGAAGAGCAAGTAAATTGCCATCTTGTCTTTACTTTGTTTAGGTACATTTGGTACCCCAGCAAAGAAACGATCGTTCAAATTAGGTAAACTAGTTATTGCGTCGTGGTCTTCTGAAAAATCTAGCTTGAAAGGCGGGTTACTGACTATGTAGTCGAATTTTTTCGTAACGTGTCTGGGCTCGGTCATAGTATTACCTTGTACAATATGGTCAATCGAGTGACTCAGCCCATTTAGTATCAGATTTAACCTAAGTAGATTTGATGACTTCTGTGACATGTCTTGGGAGTAGATCGTGCATTTATCTTGTCCAATTTTATGCGCTATGTTCATTAGAAGCGTTCCTGATCCAGCTGCTGGGTCGTAGGCTGTCACATTAGTTGGACGGTCATCACCAACAAGGATCTCGGCCATAATTTTAGCTATCGAATGAGGTGTATAGTACTCGGCATACTTGCCACCACCATCCTTGTTATAGTCTTTGATCATGTATTCGAATAAAGTTGAGAAGAAGTCAAATCCAGCGGAAAGTATCTCATCGAGCTCAAAACGACTATTTGCCAATTTATTTACTATCTTTCTTGCAGTAGGATCGTGCTGGGATTTATCGTTTACCGCGTCTGAGATGAGCTCTTCTTCAAAAAGGCGTATTTCTGTATTGCCTGCAGTATGGACTGAAAAGACATCTGAGTTATCAACGGCAATATCGTTTAAAGTATTGTCAAATAGTTTTGCAAAATCGTCATCATTGGAGTGGCTGAATAGGTAATCTAACAAATGTTCAGGCTTGAGGTGGGCAGTCTTAGTACCAAGCTTAATCATCAACAGTTCATATTTATCATCACTGAGTGCCTTTAGGTCGTCATAAGACTTCAGACTACTGTCTAGTTTTCCGACCTCGTGTAGGAATTTGTCATTAAGGAACTTGTACAAAAAACTTTGCGTAACTATCTTGTACTCATTTGCATCACCACCTAAGCCGGCACTTGCGCAGATTCCCTTAAGGTCATCTATTAATTGTTTTGCTTTATTTGAAAAGTCTGTGTGTTCCATTTATTCTCCTTGGTATTCTTGAATATATTCATCCGCCGTATTTTCAATTAAGTTACGCACTAATCGCGCGTTCAGATCGTAGCTTCCTTTATCAAAACTATCAAGAATATACTCACCAGTTGTTTGACGGAAATAACCTTGATTAGAAAGAATATCCTGTGAATTATTAGACGTGCGTCAATTTTTGCCTTTGCGTCACTTAGGAGGCTATATAAAGGTATGTTGTCACTAACTTTGCCACTTGTTTGGTGGTTCTTATAAATAACGGCAAACTTTCGATCGCCATCAAATTTTGATAGCAGTAGCGAGTTCTTCCTATTTAGCTCTTTAATCTGATCAAAAATCCTTTTAAGCTCTTCGGACTCAAACTTCATGGAATCAAGATTTTCAGATTCTGGGTCTATATTGTGCTTATCGAGAAGCTTCACAAACGCTTCATAGAGCGACAGCCACTCAGGATCCTTCTTATTGAAGTTCTTGTCTAGTTCATGACGAACTTTGCCAGCAATATTGTGAAGGTCTTCAGACAAAAGTTTCAGTTCTTCCTCGCCAGTTTTAGTAAAGCTAAACACGACATCTTCAATTGCAGTATTAAGAAGTTCCTTCGAGTTGATGTCGTTCATCGCGTCTTTAAGATTCAATAACTTCAGACGATCACTTACCATGGTC
>JAGQNP010000058.1 GCA_020428005.1 Candidatus Saccharimonadota bacterium | reverse complement strand
GTCTGGAGTGTAGTTGGTGAAATTTGCGCAAAATCGCTTGCAGTTTTTGTGTTGCCGCTACCGTCAACAAGCGCACCTGCTCTGAACGCGTATGGGACGGCCGTCAGCTTGAGCCTTGGCGTCATTTCTCCGTCGCTGTTGACGTTCATAGTCATCCAAAGTTCTTGATCCCACGGCACACTTGCACTGAACGGTGTGACGCTTCCAAGATACACACTGAAGTATCCGTTCTGTACGCTAACACTCTGTGTTTCCGTCCACTGACTCGTGCCGACTGTCGCATCATCGTAAATCGTGAACACAATATTGTACGACCCATCAGCAACAAGTCCTCCACTGCTGGTCAACAGTCTTCCCTGAAAATTAAGCGTATCTGAAGTTGCCGCCGAAGTGGTTGCAGGTCGAGCTAAAACGCCGATCAAAATAACTCCCAAAATGAAAAGTGGCAAAAGAAGGCCTTTTAGGGCTATCTTTTGCCAAATGGCATGCCTTTGCTTATAGCTTATCATTTCGGAGAGTTTTGTTTTGGTTTTATTTTGTTTTCGCAGAGATAGGTGTAGTTTTTTGCTACTTCTGCTTGATCTAATTTTTGTTTTTGTTAGTCAGATCATCTCAAGCATAACTAATATACATACCGATTTCAAGGATATTCTTCTCTTTTCCACCCCAGTTGTCCACATGTCCTATACTGCGCCTATAAACACACCTTGGGAAACATTTCGACCACAACAAGCTCATTACGACATATAGTACTAAATTACTAGCAATTTAATACCGTTACCTCAAGGTCTACTAAACATACCTCTCTTTTATTTTGTTAAGGCTGGTGCTTGCCCGTGCTCAACTACTCAGCTATTCATTAAATGCAAGGGTTTTAAGAAGTGTGATATCAAAACGATCTGTTTGATGCTTGACGTCAAACAACATTGTTAACTGCCTGTTCTATATGGAAATGATAAGTTCATAGCCTGAGTACCCTGTCGCACAATATTGATACTTAATACCAAAAAATCTCTCTGACCTCGAATAACTCCAGGTTTTACCCTCAAGACTCTCAAGGTTGACTCTCAAGGTTTATCCTTGAGGGCGAAGGTAAGCAACTATTCGTCACTCTGCCGCTAGATACTTTGTTTTTGATTTTTTTCTGTCTAATATCCACTCTTTAACAAAACGTGCATACTCTACGTCGCCCATCCCTGCTAGTCCTAGTTGTGGTTTAACCCACCTTGCTTTAGCTAGACCGATATAATATTTATAACTAGAATAATCGTAACCATCAGGCTGTTGACTTATATCTAAGGGATTAAGATGGATATAGCGGCTAATATGCTGAAAATAGCCTTCATCTTTAATCCTTGAGGCTTTGTAAACACCTTGAAACAGACTCCCATTTGTCTCATATCGCTTGTTAAAATACATCACATACCCAGTTGCAATAGATCTCATGAGCTTTGTTATTGCATCCGACTCATACTGATATAACTGTAAATGAAAATGATTAGGCATTAAGCAATAAGATACAAGGTCCACTTTACCTGCTAGACCAAGCCTTCGAAGTTCAAACCGTTTATTTTCCGATAGCAAGGAAGTGTCCACTTCATCTTTAGCTGATGATTCGTCTCCTGATAATAGAGCGTATTTTAAAAAGCTTAAAAACACTGCATAGTCCCTCTCGTCAAAAAAGATTATTCTTTTATTGTTTCCTCTGTTATATACATGGTACATTGCGTCGGCATCAAACTCTTTAACAGCATTCTTGCTTGGCATAATTCCACTCTACCATATTTGCCCTCAAGGATAAACCTTGAGGGCATTCATCATTACTTAGCTAGCTATGGGAAAGAGTTACTGGATGATAATGTAGTCGAAGGTGTATGGTGTTGAGGCGGTTGGAACGTTTAGGAAGTGGATTTTGAAGCCTGTGACGGTTGTTTCTACATATGTTCGTACTTCTGCGCTGCCAGCATCTTTAGCTGTTAGGGCTATGCGGGGGCTGGCTGTGAAGGACTCATCAAACGTGACTGCCACCTGCTCTCCTGATGCAAGAGGATTGGTTGGAGTGTTTGTACCTGTAGTTATGGTTATAGTACCAGCTGTGTCGTTACCCTCTATCGTGTAGGTACTTCCCTGGCCTGTTGTTGATGCACCTAGGACTGCGGTAGGAGTATTATTACCTGTAGTTATGATCTTTCCGTTAACAGTTAGGTTAGCTACTGTGGTATCACCGGTTACTGTGAGGTTATTTAGTTCAGTATCTCCTGCCACAGTTAGGTTTCCGTCTATTTGAGCATCTGAAGCTACATGGATATTTCCGGAGAAGTTACCTGACTCTACTACTGATAATCGAGCATCTATTGATTGGACTTGGACGTCGAGTTGCTGTATTGATTTAGTATTTAGAACACCTACCAAGTTATATGCGACGCCGGTCAATTGACCATCTGCATACTCAGCTAGCAAAGGATTTACAGCCTGAACTTCTTCAGCGATAAAACCAATATCATGCCTTGAGGCGCCAATATTCCAGTCGAATTCAACAGGCCGAAGCTGTCTAAGGGTTTCAAGCCCGAAGGAAATATTTACTGTATTATCTTTATAGCGTTGCAGGGATGTACAGAAACCAAGCTGATATGCGCCGAATCCGTCTACAGTAGTAGATCTACATGCACCAGTATTACTAACTCCGGTCGAGTTACTCGTGTTAATACTTGATCCGCTTACGTATGCTCCAAATATTGCATTTGTTGATGACAAATTAACTACTCTTGTCATATTACTAGCAGGACGTAGATATAAATCGCCCGTGGAACCAGATACATCTATGTATCCGTTCGTACCATTATTGTGAATCCTTGTGGAGTTGCTTGTTGCGCTATCTTGTACATATAGATCTGCATTAGCTCCTCTTATATAGAAATCACCATTATCATCGTTTAAAAAGCGTGCGTATGTATCCGAATCATAGTATGCGTATAGTACATAAGATGAGTTTGCTGCGGTGCCTATTCCTAGGTTACCCCCGGAAACCGTGAGATCACCAGCAAAATCAGCGGTACCCGTAGATTGGATTGAGAATCTTACTGTGCCACCCGTATAAATTCTAAATGAGTCTTGGTATACATCCAGTACATAGCTGTCTATGGAAGTATCATAATCAGCTGAGGTGTAAAGTGTTACCTGGCCCCCTTCTGATGTGCCAGTACCACCGCCATAAATCCTTAATTGCCTATCCCCCGAACCAGAATCGTTCACACCAATATCTATATTGGTTCCCGATACTGTCAATGTACCACCAATAGTTGATGAACCAGTACCACTTACCGTCAAGTTACCACTAAGAGCAGTCGTGGTAGCTGTCACCTGGACGGTGCCATTAGTATTGTTGTCTATCGTTTCGCCATTCTGCAAAGAGATATCTGTTGTGACGCCAGTATTCGAAATATTAAGTGCTGTAGTGGCTGCGCCAGAAATTGTGACTGCCGTTCCAGTACCTTGAACTATTAGTGTACCTGCAGCTGTGGTATTGCCGCTTGAGTCGACTGAGAGTTTTGTAGTGCCACCGATTTGTAGAGCAAGAGCGGTAGAGCTGTTCAATATACCATCACTAAGAGTCGTAGAGCCTGCTCCAGTAACTACGCCGCCAAGGAAGTAACCTTGGAATAATCTTTGGGTTTGAGTTGTGTAGTCAGAAGACGTTGCGCCAAGGTTAGTGATGTTCTGGTATTTAGTTACTGTTCTGGTAGCTTCAAAGGTAACTGCCGGAGATACTGTGACACTAGCTGCAGTACCGCCAGATACAATACGGGTATAGTAGTCTTGGCCAGCATTGTCTATGAAGATGATGTCATTGTTAGCAAAAGAGGTAGTACCAGTGAATGTTAGGGTTGTAGTATTAGTACCTGTACCGCTGGTAGTAGCTGTTGTGGCCGTTGATGAGTTAGAGCCAAGAATATTACCCTTGGCAGTCACATTACCCCCATCAGCAATTGTAAAGACTGCAGAGCCGTTATCCTTAACTTCAAGTATATTTCCAGTTGACGTGCTGTTATCTACTATTAGACCTACTTGCGAGCCTCCTGCTTGGGACTTAACTTCTAGTCTTGCGCCAGGGGATGCGGTACCTACACCAAGGTTACCTGTACTAAGTGTTGTGCCTGTTCCGTTAATAGTTGTCCCATACAGTATATTTCCAATATTCAACTGGTAATCACCTGTTGCCGATACGGCATCAATCTCGTTACCGATAAGGATGTTGTAACTACCTGTGGTTAAGTTATCTCCTGCTTTGTAGCCTAAGAAAAGGTTTTCTGCTCCTGTTGTAGTAGAGCCAGCTTCAAAGCCAAGGGCAGTATTGTAGTTGCCAGTACTGTTTATTAATGCTGAGCCACCAACTGCAGTGTTCTGTGTGCCACTGACGTTTGTGTTTAATGCTTGCTGACCTATTGCTATATTTGAAGCACCATCATCGTTAGAACTTAGAGCATTAGAACCGACAGCTACGTTATAGTATCCAGCTACATTGTTTAGGAGTGCATTACTACCTACGCCAGTGTTCTGACCACCTGAGCCGTCATCAATGTAACCGGCTCGATAGCCTAGGAA
>JAGQNP010000057.1 GCA_020428005.1 Candidatus Saccharimonadota bacterium | reverse complement strand
TACTGTCGACGGACTTCAGGCTGTGGTCACCTGACTCGTCCATAAAAAGATGGTAATTGTTCATAAAATATATTATACGGCTTTATTCAAGAGATAATCACATAAAACATCAAGATAACGAAAGACTTTACTTTCCGTAGTGTCATCAGTGTACGAGCCGAACCAGTCAGTAAAGGTAGTATTCGCCCATAAGACATTACTTATGGGTTTTTGTTTGTGGTCTTAAGGGGAATCTCCACCTTTACAGACTGGCCGTGCGGCTCCGTAGCACGACACTCGTTACAAAAAGTAAAGGAGGACTATCATGTCACAAACAGCAATAGCAACTAGCACCTACAACGGGTGGGGTAACCGCGAAACGTGGTTGGGCAATCTTTGGCTCACAAACGATGAAGGTTTTTATAGGTTGCTAGAGGAAGCGATGCAGAAGTATGAATCGCTCGAAGAAGTAGCAATATTCATCGAAGCAGCAATGCGCGATCAGCTCTATTGTGAAATCGACTCTGCTTCTCTCTGGCAGGATCTGATCGGTACGGCTTTTAACCGAATCGATTGGTTAGAAATAGTAACGAATAATGAAGAAATGAGGAGCAAGTCATGAAAACAATACACAAACTTTCTCTCGATATACAAATCGAGGAACACCGTAAATGGTGGGCAGAAGTAGCAAAAGAAAACGGTTGGTACACCCAGCCGTTTTTTATTCAGGTCTGGGTTGATGCCGAAGGCGAAGTTGAGGATAGCGTTTCCTATAAAGGCTTAGACCAAGACTGGGTTCTAGATTACTAGATTATTGAAGTCCTGAGTATGACTTAAAACTGCTCATAACAAATTAACTTTAGGAGCGAATAATGAGTGATTTACAAATTAAGAGTGAACAAGCAGTTAGAATTGCAAAACTTAATGACGAATTTCGAAGAGGTGGCCAATGGATGGTTACGCCAAGTGTCATGATGCTAGAAGATCTGCATGGACTGTACAAAGTTATTAAAGAGTATGAGGTGTTTACTGAGGATAATGACCCATACGGCGAACACGATTTCGGGAATCTTTCGTGGAATGGTGTACCGATATTCTGGAAGATCGATTACTACGATTCAGAGTTAAGGGGTTGGTGTGACCCCCTAAGCGATAAGTGTGAACGAGTTATGACTGTTTACCTAGCAAGTGAACATTAGGTTCTACAGTCCTGAGTATGACTGTAAAAGGCTCGGTTTAAGAGATCTGATTTTCTACAGGTATTTCAGTAGTGATCCAGATATCGTCTGCCTTACACTGGTATGTAACTTTATCATATTCTTTAAAGTCTTTATCAGTCTTCTGATTGTTGGTTATTTGCCAACCAACTTTCTTCATTTCTTTATCGCACTGAGGGCATTTCATAGCTTAATTTTTCCTTTTTTTGGGTGAGTATTTCTTTTAGTTACAAAATATGTAACAAGAGTGAACGGAACCCAGACAAAAAGCAAAGTATACATAGCAAGCATACTACCCCACATTAAATCACCAGTGAATGTATTGCCGGAATTACAGAAATCATCACCAGGATCACATATTAGCGTCATACGCATTTGTCCAATTACCAAAAACACCCACCATACCGTCGATAGGATCGCCAATACTAACGTATAGCGGTTTTTCATGAATTTAGCTTTTTTAATATTTAGTATTAGGAAGATAAGTATTGCTAGAAAAATAACGATAAACATACAGTAATTATACTCCCCCCAAGTATTACAGGGTAGATATTTCGTTTTCCTTTGAAGTCCAGATGTTCTTGTTTTCAGAGAATAAAGCCTTCTGTGTTGTTAGCATGAATACTAACTCGTCATCTTCTATATAGTTACTGTCCTTCATGGAATCAATCATCTTAAGTGTTTCACGCTCAACGTATGAGTCGGCTACGACGAGGAGTATTACGGGGTGCTCCTCCTCTTCCCAGTCGCCAGATTCGTAGTGCTTGAAATACTTGTCTATTCGGGCGGCAATGACTTTCTTATCTTGTCCAGTGAGAATATCTAGCATATAGAAGTTTGGCCGTGCGCTGTCTAGCTTCATTCTGTTTAAGTAGAGGTGCGGGAGGGGTTTCGGGAACTTATCAGAAAATGCGGTCATCTCTGCTTTTGTGAAGGCGGTAAAGGTGTCAGGATAGGATTCATTTAAAACGACGAAAGTTCGTAGGATGTCTAGGGACTCGGTTATAAAGCGTTCGCTATTAATCTTGTTTTTGTAATGGGTGTGGGCGTAGTTCTTGTTAAGCTCCATTCGCTCTTTAAGGTAGTTGATGCCGTTGATGTTTAAGCTGTAGCTTGCGGGTTTACCGAGTAGCTTGTAAGACTTATCGAATCGTTTATTGAGTAAGTCTTTTTGATGTAGGGTTTCTAAGGTACGGAATGCAACTGTACGGTTAATGTGTCGTAACTCTGCTAGTAATGGTGCACTTATGTATCTGAATTTGTATGTGAGGGTTAGGGTTTGAATGTGTATGGAATGACTTTTAATTGTCTCTTTGGCCATGGCTTTAATTGTCTTTCTTTCCACCACGTATCACTATCTTTTTTCTCTCTATAGTATATATAAAAGAAGGAGAATAATTAAGTGTATTTATATCTGTTAGTTTATGTAGTTAGTAGCACTATCGGTGTTGTTAGTAAATATGCATAAATTACTACAATATTTAGGGTAATTAATATTGCTAATTATGTTAATTAGTATTACTATTTATATAGTAATTGCACGTTAACAATTCGGCTTTTGACTAGGGGTATAATGGAGGTAATTATGACTGTATCTAGAGAAGATTTAGAGAAGCAAGCACTACAGGAGATATGTGCCTGTCTATACTACGATTTAGCAGATAATATAGATGCAGCAGACGATGATGAACTACGAGCCATAATAGAACATACCAACGTGTGTGATCTTTGCGACGATTAAATAGTAATACTATTTTCATGGTAATATAGGACTGATGTCCAGAAAGATAGTTAGTATGCAAATTCGTGTGACTGATGACTTGCGTGAGCGAGCCAAAAAAGTCGCAAAGCAACAGAACCTCACGCTAAGTGAGCTTGTATTAATGTTGTTAGCGACGACCGACAAAGAATTAAAGAAACTTGTTGATAAAGAACTCAAGGAACGACCAAAGCCAGGCCGACCTTGGGATAAGTAACTCCCCTACAATAAAACCGAGTTGTTAGCGTACCGATTACATTATCAGGTACGTTTTTGTTTGGAGGGTAAGTAAATGGGTAGAACGAAAGGTAGCCAAAATAAGGACAAGGTTGATGAAGCCTATACTTTGACGCCCGAACTTCGTTTGCAACTCATTGCTAATCTTCTTATTGAAATCCTTATCAAGGAGCAGGAATGCAAAACGACCAGCTAGAGCGTAAAAACGCTGTTATCGCCGTACGTGTTTCGTCAGACAAGCAGTACGATGAAGGCGATTCTCCAGAGGCGCAGATAGAACAACTAACACTTCTTGCAAGCCGTATGAATGCAAGAATCGTTAAAGTCTTTGAATTCGCAGAGTCTGGGTCAAAGCTCATACAACCGATGCAACAGGCTATAACCTACTGCCAAGACCCAAAGAATGATGTACAACTGTTTCTCATTAAGTCCATTGATCGCTTTACGAGGGGCGGAGCTGAGGTTTACGCTCATTTAAAGAAACAACTCGATGTTGCCAATGTGAGGCTAATTGATAACTACGGTGTCATAAGCCACAACCTAATTAATACCCTAGAACACCTAGATATTGAATATAAGTGGAGCAAATATTCTCCGAGTCAAAAGTCCGAATACTTAGAAGCAGAACGCGCTAAAGATGAACTACGAGATATCCTTACCCGTATGATTGGTGCCGAGGTTCGCTATACACGACTTGGTTACTGGATGCGTCAGTCTCCACTAGGGTTTGACAGCCAAAAGATAGAGACGAAACACGGTAAGCGCTCTATATTAGTGCCACACCCTAAAGAGTCGGTCTTTATTAAGCGACTATTTGAGCTTCGTGCGTTAGGTGTGATGAGCGATAAAGAGATAATAGATGATCTTAATTTAAGAGGCTTTCAGACGAGGATTCACTATGTTCGCTCTAAGCATGACCGTACGAAAGTTGTAGGTAAACGTGGTGGTAATAAGCTTGATAAAGACGCAATGGATCTTCTACTCAGAAACCCTATCTATGCGGGCATTATAAAAGAAAAATGGACAGACAATAGGCCAGTACGTGCTTCTTTCGAGGGGTTAGTAAGTATAGATACCTTTAATGCTGCCAACAGGGGCAAGGTTGTCATTATAGACAAAGGCAGTGAGCTTGATATGAAGATAGAGGCAGCCCCGCCGCACCAAGTGAATAAAGGTATAAAGAATCCGGAGTTCCCGTACCGTAAATACATCGGATGCTCGAAGTGCGGGAGTGCAATGTATGGAAGTTCTAATCGAGGTTATAACGGCACCCTATACCCATCATATAGCTGTTCTAAAGGACATTACTTCCGTGTACCAAAGGCAGAGCTTGAGTCTACCGTGCTCGACTTTATTAAGCGCATATCTCTGAGCGAACAGCAGATAGAGATTATTAGTAATGCTGTCATGACAGAGTGGGAGCGTCGTTTGCGTAGCGTAGAGGACGATATAGCTGTATTTGATAAGCAGATACAAGAACTAGAGCTAGATGCTGAAATGACAGT
>JAGQNP010000056.1 GCA_020428005.1 Candidatus Saccharimonadota bacterium | reverse complement strand
GAAGGGGTCGTTGATGATGAAGCGGGACTAAGACAAAAAGCAGTCGATAGAATTTCAATTGCTATTGAGTTAGGAAATTTTGCTAGTCATATGGATTAGTAATTGTGTTACTGATTCCCAATATCATCTACTATTCTCCACATACGTATAAGTTCAGACTTAATTTGGTTCCAATTAGTTTCCCCACACCTACCAAAATTGAACCAATGAACATGAAACAGAGGCCGTTTTCATTTTTCTGATAAAATATTAGTGATGCGGTGACTGAGAATAGGTGGTAGCTCGCAAAGCTACAACAGCAGGTTAATGTCTGCTCCGCATCTCCAATATTTATGACAGCACAAGAATATATACAATCAAAACTAGATAGTCTGGATACCCTAACGGGTATTAATAAGCCTAAAAGCGAGTCAGAACTGGTCGATTTTATTTATAGTAAAGTAACGTCAAAAAAATTTCGTAAATATTCATTATCACCAGAGGCATCTGATCATATAAAATCTTCGATAACAAAAAACGTTCAAGCGGGTGACCCAATTAAGGCAACACTAGTTTTTGGTGGGTATAAGATATGGCGTTTTGAAGAATCGCCAGAAGTCGATTGGGCAGAACTTTTCTCCTTTATGTATTACACAAACTGGATGAAACCAATTTGTGAAGTATATAAGCCAGGCGTTTGGTACGATTTTTACTCAGACGATGTGATTGTTCCGGTTATCAACAATGTATCACCAGAAGATACAAAGTCATATCGCCAAAGCTTTGAACAATTACTAAAATTCATAAAGCCATATCAGCCAAATAACCTAGATATGACCTATAACCGAGTAGGTGACCAGTATGAAAGTTTCCAGAAATTCCAGAAAGATCTTGATGAACAAATGAAAGATTTGTCTGATAGTCTGGAAGGCGGATATCCTGATATTGATGAATTGTCCCGATCAATCGTTGAACTAAATGTTAAATTAACTCCAGAGCAAGAAACTGATCCATTATGGCGTGAAAAAGTTCAGTTAACTCATGATGCATACATGAAGGTAAGTGGACGAAGGCCTTATTATCGAACCCCAGATAAGTTTAATATTATGACAACGCCATTCAATGGAATGTTATCAGTAGGCACTACAAAAGATTCAATAATGAAGTTCTGGATAGGGACTGGCGCACTAAAACCCAAGGATGATAGTTTTAGGCAGATAATTTTGTCACCAAATCAGCTACAAAACGCTAATTTTACTTGGCAAGACATAGATATCGGTAAACTTAAGGGCAAAAACTTCAAAAGAATACGAGTCTTGAGCTAATACACTCAAAATATAAGAATAGATTTACTGATATTATTGATGTATGTCGAAAGATCTTGAAGATAGAATCAAAGCCTTAGAGTTGAGGAACAAGCGCGTAGAAGCTGATAAGGCTTGGGAAACAAGTTGGGCCAGAAGGATTAGCATCATGCTCATGACCTATATAGTTGTAGTTATTTACCTAAAATATGTCGTTGAGATTGACCCATGGATTAACGCTTTAGTTCCAGTTATTGGATTTATTTTATCAACACTGACAGTTTCTGTACTGAAAAAGCAGTGGTTGCGCCATAGAAAATAAACAATGTTCAAACGTTCTTTGTTTTCGAGAAGAATGTTATTTTAAATCCTTCAGGATCTTCAATATGAAATGAAGTATCTCCCCAGGGATTATCTCTTAAATTTCGCGCGATATATGGTTTGTTCTTGAATAATTGGAATAATTTCCAGACATCAGGAACTCTCCATGAAACATCACTACCGACTATAGGTTTGTAGACTTTTTCCTTCTTCCAAATTAGTTCCAATACAGTTCCATAAACATCAAACATGACACCTTTACTTTCATCGCGATCCCACTGATGGACAATAGGAAGCTCGAGCTCGTATTCATAGAATCGTTTAACATTATAGAAATCTTCAGGATATAGTTTTAGCCTAAACTCCTTAACCTCAATCTTAGTTTTCACTTAAAACCTTATTAGTTAATGTAAGTAGTTCATCAGCGAAATTTTTTACTCTGATTTTCATATCTTCGTCTGACAGATTAAGATCACTGTCATAATCGCTCTCATCAGTACAAACCCTAGTTGTCGACACAAGCATATGCTGGCTCCTTGCTACTAACATTAGTTGGTCAACGGCTTGTGGCGAACGATTACCACCATTGCTTGCTAGTCCGAGAACCTTCCCAGGGAATTTCGTACTGTGGTGCCAGTCCAAAGCATTCTTTAACATTGCGCTGTAACTGTTATGGTAAATTGGCGTAACCCAAACAAAAGCATCCATTTCTAAACTTGTATCAAGAAACCTGCGAGTTATATCATCATGACTATTTTCTCTTTCAATAGATCTGTTATAGAGAGGTAATCCATATTCAACAAGATTAATCAGAGTTGTCTCTGCGCCTAGTTCCTTTAGTTTTTCTTCTATTGCTTTGCCAAGACCGAGTGAGTGAGATTTCACATCCGCAGAACCAACCAAAATCATTATATTCATACAATCTCCTTTAATATGGATTTTTATGTGCCATTTTGTAATATATCTTTGAACTTTCCAAAAGTGCTTTTGCAGCATCCTTTTGGACATACTGATAGCACTTCGTTCCAACTTTTACGGATGTAATTAGGCCAGCTTCTTCCAACACTTTTAAATGGTTAGATACTGTGGGTTGAGGTACTCCAATTGTGTCTGATATCTCACAAACACAAGTCTTTTCTTTATGCTTAGGTGCTTTTCCCTCAGAGTACGCAACAACATGCTCAAATACTTGTAAACGGACAGGATTTGATAATGCCTTGTAATATGATGAAAGCTCACTCGTCATATTGACATAGTATCTTTAAATATTTCGAAAGTCAAATATTTAGAAAACAGAATATAAACGAATATGAATTTGAAATTTAAGCAAATTCTCAGAATAGATATGTACTCTTTTGTTGTCACATAAGTACGAAAGGAGTAACAGTGGCAATAAAGAAAACATTACTACTAGCTGGAGCTATAGCCACAATTGGCTTAGCATCATTTGGTGTCATTGGACCGGTAGCCGCGGACACTAATGGCAATAGTTTAGCTGATAAAATTGCGACAAGGTTTAATATTAATCAAGACGAGGTGCAAGACGTTATTGATCAACATCGTGATGATATGAAAGCTAAACATCAAGAAAAACTTGAAGAAAGACTCTCCAAAGCCGTTGAAGACGGCAATATCACTGAAGAGCAGAAAACTAAAATTCTGGAAAAGCTGGATCAGCTTAAACAGGATCGAGAAGCCAACAAGGATAAGGTTCAGAATATGACACAAGAGGAAAGAAAAGCGTTCATGGAGGAAAAACGCAACGAACTTAAGACTTGGGCTGAAGAGAATGGCATAGACCAGGAATACTTACATATTTTTGGAGGCCATCATGGACATGGTGGGCCTGGTTTTGGTGATAAGCATCAGTGAAGCTTAATGTAAGTTGAGCAGCAAAAGACCGCCATTGCGAGGGCGGTCTTTTGTATTAAGCAAATTCTCAGATGAAAGTAGTATCATTAAATAATGAGATTATTGATTGTCGAAGACGAGCAAAAGCTTGCTAATTCTCTAAAGAAGGGTTTGGAACAAGAATCATATGCTGTTGATGTGGTTTATGACGGTGATGATGGTATGGCATATGCAACTACCGAGGAGTATGACCTTATAATTTTAGATAGAATGCTTCCTGGCGACTATGATGGAGTAGGTATATTAAGGGAACTAAGAAACCAAGATATACTTACGCCAGTTTTGTTTCTGACTGCTATGGATAAAATTGAAGATAAGGTAGAAGGGCTTAATATAGGAGCAGATGATTATCTAGTAAAACCATTTTCATTTGATGAATTGTTGGCACGTATAAAAGCTTTATTAAGACGCCCCAAAGTTGGTCTACCAACTATTCTTAAACACGGCGAACTTACCATAGACACAACCAATTACAGCGTAAATCGTAATGGCAAAATAATTGATCTTAGCAAAAAAGAGTTTTCACTTTTGGAATATATGATGAGAAATTCGGGAATGTTACTAACAAAAGATACAATAATTCAGCATGTTTGGAATTTTGACTCTGATATCTTACCAAACACAGTAGAAGTCTACGTGGGTTATCTCAGGAATAAAATTGATAAGCCATTTAAAGACTCATACATTAAAACCAAAAGAGGGTTTGGGTATATTTTTGGTACTGAATTATGAAAATTGATAACGCCACAACCCGACTAACAGTAATGTATACCCTGATACTATTGGTAATCAGTGCATTTTTTAGTGCAAATTTGTACAGAATATCAATACAGGAAATAGATCATGGTTTTCAGCGTCAATCTGAAATTATAAACAGTACACCAAGACTAAGACAGTTAAACAAAACGCCTGAGTTTATTAAAATCAGGCAAGACTCTTACAATGACACAAAAGAAAAGTTACTTATCAACCTTTTTGTTATTAACACTGCAATACTGGTAGTGGGATCATTTTTAAGTTATATATTCGCCAAGAAAACTCTTATACCAATTGAGGAGTCACACAGAGCACAAGCTCAATTTACCTCTGATGCTTCTCATGAACTCCGAACACCCATAAGTGTTATGCGTTCAGAAACAGAAGTTGCGCTAAAAAGTAAAAATCTTAGTGTTAAAGAAGCTAGAGAGGTTATGGAAAGCAACCTTGAAGAGATTAACAGGTTGACGATACTTATCAATAATCTTCTACAATTAGCGCAACTTGAAGATGGTCAGGTTACCCGAACGTCATTGAAACTAAAAACACTGTTTAGTCATATAAGTGATACGTTTAAAAAAACTGCTGACGACAAGAAAATATCAATAAATTTTCCTAAGACTCAAGAAAAAATATATGCATCCAAGGAGCATGCAGAACAACTCATAGGTATTGTTTTATCAAATGCTATCAAATATAGTCCTGAAAATTCAAAAATAGATGTTTCTGTTAAGCCAGCTAATAATATCGTCAATATTGATATAAAAGACCAAGGTATTGGCATTAATAAGAATGAAGCTAAAAGAATTTTTGAAAGATTTTACCGTGCTGATAAATCTAGAAGTAAGCAGGGTATCGAAGGTTATGGATTAGGGCTATCTATTGC
>JAGQNP010000055.1 GCA_020428005.1 Candidatus Saccharimonadota bacterium | reverse complement strand
TCTCGGCTGGGTGTAAGCCAAGAAAAAAGACCAGCATGGGCTGATCTTGTTTCTTGGTGAGCTCTAAGGGGTATGGCTGGAAACATTTTGAATCGGTAGTAATGCAATTGGACCAGCTTCTTATTGAGGCGGGCCTTGATATAAATGATTGCTATACTGAGGAGGAATAATATGGCTCGAAGATACAAACGAAATGGAAGTTTTCTAGACGAAGCTGCCGGATTGATAACGATCTTGGTGCTAGTTGTCGGCTATACAAAGTACAACGAGATTAAAGAATCTAATCCAGACTTACTCCCTTTTATATACATAGGTGCTGTCATACTTATTTTGTTGGTTGCTATTTTTGTTGTTCACACCGTAATCAAGAATATAAAGATCAAAAAGACATTCACTATGTCAGATATAGATAATATGAATGGCGTGAAGTTTGAGTATTATCTTGCCGACATACTTCGGAAACGTGGTTTTACTAATGTGAAAGTTACGGAAAAGTATGATCTTGGTGTGGATATTATCGCGCAAAAAGACGGAGTTACTTGGGGTATCCAGGCAAAAAGATACAGCTCCATAGTAAAGTTAGCAGCTGTTCGAGCGGCGTACACGGCTTTGTCGCATTACAAATGCGAAAGAGCTATGGTTGTGACCAATAATTATTTCAGCAATCCAGCTAAGACACTAGCGTCCGAGACAAAAACAGTGCTTATTGACCGTGATACCCTGGCCAAGTGGGTATATGAAGCTAGCCAACAGAGGTGATATACTTATAACAATGAGCGGATATGAATTAAACAACAATGATATTGAAATAGTCTTAGAGAATCTAAAGGCTGTTAAGCCTGACGCCACGCGCGAGGATGCCGAGCAGTTGCTTCTTGAAACCAAGATGGCGGTTCGTGACATGACCCCTGAAGAGCAAGTTGAAGCATTCAAAAAGTTGCAAAAACCAGAGTCAGATTAAAACGGCAGCACGTCTTTTGAACTAATGTTGAGTAGGCGCACTATTTTGCCCAGCATCTTCAATGACGGAACTGATTCGCCTCTTTCAATCTTGGCATAATACGCAACATCAGTACCAATCTTGTCTGCAACTTCTTGTTGCGTAAGGTCGGCAACTCTTCTCGCTTTGCGAAGATTGGCCTTGAGCGATGATTTAATCTCTTTATCCATTTCAGATGGAATTATACAGAAAAATAATCTGTTTGACTATCTAATACGTTTATGGTAATATCTATTTTAATCAAGGAGTTACTATACCAATGACAGATCAGATCAACAGCTAAACCCACGCGGCCAGTGTAGCTTTGCTATTGATCTTGAATCCATCAGTTAATTCCAATCTTTTGTAAAACCGAGCACCGTGTGAGCCTGCTGACTTGCAACAAACGCTCGGTTTTTTATTTTGGAGGAAACTATGTATAAACTCACTCACATATATAAATCATTTGCTGACAAGCAAGTGCTATCAGATATCAACCTCACGCTTCACAATGAGGTCGTTGCTCTTATTGGCAAAAATGGAGCCGGTAAAACCACATTATTAAAGATTCTGCTTGGAGAAGTTGAACCTGATGATGGTAACGTTCAGAAAAATGGTGCCGTGGGATATGTTCCGCAACATCCTAAATTTGGAAAAACTATTGCAGATTGCTTTGATGTATCCATAGAGCAGTGGCGTATTGATATTGCCCTTGAAGAAGTTGGCTTAGATAAGCAGATGGACTTTTTGACTTGTAAACTCAGTGGTGGTCAAAAGACGCGGCTCTCTATAGCTATGGTCTTGGCTGTAAATAATCAACCAGATGTGTTGTTGCTGGACGAACCAACGAACAATCTGGATGCAAAAGCCCTAAAATGGTTAAAATCGTTTGTAAAAGGTTTTAGAGGTGCCGTGGTAATAGTAAGCCACGATCGGACATTCATTAATGATACAGCTACAAAAATACTTGAGCTCAGTAAAGGAAAGTTGAGTATCTATCCTGGTGACTATGACGCATATAGGGATCAGAAAGATTTAGAAGCCGAACAAGCACTGGTAGCCTACGAGGCCAGCTTGGAAGAACGAAAAAGGCTACAGAATGTCATTGTGCGAAAGCGCAGTGATTCTGACCATACCCACAAACACATTAAACGATCAGACAATGACAAGGCGCAGCGAGATTACTTCAAAAACAGAGTCACCCGAGGTCTTGGCCAGCAAGTCAGAGCTTTGCAAACCAGACTTGACCAGCTCGATGATCTTGAGAAGCCTGATGTGGCAAAATTCTACACAATAACGCTGACTGGTAAGAGTCATGACAGCAAACTGCTCATCAAGTTTGAAGATGCTGTAATGGATTTTCTTGCGAGGAAAAAACTACCTAATCTTGAAGTGCATGGCCACGATCGAGTAAGAGTATGTGGCGTCAATGGGTCGGGTAAATCAACGCTTCTTCGTTTAGCTGCTGGGATACTACAAGCTGATCGCGGAGAAGTAATAGTTGGTCTAAATATATCTGTTGGTTACCTTTCGCAGGATACAGACGGGCTAGATACCCAGCTGACAGCTCTAGAGAATCTTGAGCAAACTGATGCGCATACAACTGACATCTATCGTGAAGCGAGAGCACTCGGCTTGAAACCGGACGAACTAAAGAAGAAGCCAAGTGAGCTATCTAGAGGGCAGCAAACAAAGCTGAGTTTTGCAAAACTGTTACTTGCCAGACATGACTTGCTGATACTTGATGAACCAACAAACCACTTAGATATACCAACACGAGAAAGCATTGAGAGTGCGTTACAGAATTATAAAGGTGCGATACTGCTTGCCTCTCACGACGAATATTTTGCACAAAGTGTCGGAATTACCAAAGAAATTAATCTATATATTGGAGAATAATATGAGAAATAATAAACCAACATTAACTTTATTTTGTGGGCTACCTGGATCAGGCAAGACTCGGATTGCAAAGCAGCTTGAGCAAAGTACAGATGCTGTCAGGCTATGCACCGACGATTGGCTCACTGACATTGACGCAGACCTGTTTGATGAGGAATTGCGCGAATTAATGCAACAGAAGCTTTACGATTTGGCTCAGGAGCTACTATCTAAGCATGTAGACGTAGTCCTAGAAGATGGACTCTGGTCAAAGCCAGAGCGTGATGAAAAACTTGCAATGGCCAGGAAACTCAATGCATTTGTGTCTATTCACGTATTCGACTTGAGCCCGGAAGAACAGTGGAGGCGTCTCGAGCATCGCAATCAGAACCTCAAGCATGGCCATGTACCAGTTACTAGAGAGCAGCTTGATTCATATTTTCCTATGTTTCAGGCACCAACAACTGATGAATTGAAGCAGTTTGATGAAGTACATTTGTACGATGACTCAAAGAACTTAGAAATATACCCTATTTTAAGGGGTGGCTTTTAGTGCAATGGTGACCACACCTCGATTTGACTCAAGCGTGAATAACTCTTGCAGTATCATACGTTTTTCGGAGACGGTGCATCTTTCGTAAAGTTTTCTTATTGCGTGCTTTGATTTTCTGATGTCGATATTATCAATTCGATCTATAAACTTCTCTAAATCATGCAATCTTGATTCAATTTTATTAATTCTTGCTTTTAATTCAGTAGACTTCTTTTTGTACACATTATCGTCAATTATTCCTAGTAATTTGTCGTCATAAAGAGAGTTGAGCATCCGTTCTATTCGCCGGATCTGTCCTGATAGTTGTTTTTTCATGGCTTTAATATCAGCTGTATCAAATGGATTGCTCTTCTGAATAAGAAGGCTTTTTAAACTACTTAGTTTTTTGTGGCCAGGGTCAATCATCTTTTCTAGCTCATATAAAACTTGTTCTTCAACTCTATCCTCCCTTGGATATCGGTAACCCTTACAGGTGCTGTTTTTCTTATGGCAAGTACCGTAGTTATGACCTTTTTGTGTTTGCCATGTAATAACCCCTCCACACATTCCACAATGCACCAGACTTTTAAATAGAAAGTTCTTTTTGGCACGAGGAGCGGTTTTTCTAGTTAATTTTCTTTGAACTTTATCGAATAGCTTCTTTTCTATGAGAGGTTCTTGAGCACCTGCGTATTCCTTGCCATTGAACTGAATTGTTCCAACATAAAACTTGTTTGATAACATCTTATGAACATAACTTTTCGTTAACGGCTTGCCTTTGCTGGATGTTAGCCCGCATAGCTCTAATTCGACAGCCGTAGAACTAATACTTTCATCTGGTTGAAGATAAAATTTAAACGCATGTTCGATAATGAAACCGGTCTCTTCGTTTATCACATGTATTTTGCGCCCGTTTTCAGTTACTGTTTTGTAGCCTGGGGGTGGCGATGAAGGCATCCAGCCTTGGGCTAATTTCTCGTCCCAACCTTTCATCGCTTCCTCACGTAAATTGTCAGTATATTTCTTAGCTATTGCTAAAAATATGTTCCACATAAGTTTTGCATCAGACTTAGCATGTTTATGAATGACCAGACTTTCTTTGACCATGTGTAATCTACGATTTTCATCACTTTCAAGCCATTCATCTATAACGACTGCATCTTTGAAGTTACGTGTGAGCCTATCAGTTTTTTCGACCACTAGATGATCGATTTTGAATTTCTTCATTTCAACAAGCATCTCTTTGAAAACTTTTCTTCGTTCATCCTTTGACGCTGTCTCAGATATTCTGAATTCTTGAGCTATATCCAACTTATTTTTTGCGCAATAACCTCTGATAAGTTTAGTTTGTGCATCTAGTGAATAGCCATCTTCTTGCGATTTGCTTGATACTCTTGCAAGGATTACGGCTTGTGATTGTCTTTTTGGCATGTGTACCTCCTTTTCATAGAAAGTATATGGTGAGTTGCTTATGCTCGTAATTCTTACAGGGGTAGACTAGAATAAAAGTAGAGGCTACAAATGTTCAACATATTTTCTACCTCATTATTCACACGAATATTCGGTGACACCATTACCGAAATACTTATTAACGCGGCCGTTTTATCATTATTGGTCTACATTCTTTATAGATACTTATTTGTTCCACTCAGGTCGATAGCTCAGGATATAGCTGAGTACTTCAAAAAACGTGAATTAGTCTGCATAGAAATAACACCCCCACACAAAAATGAAATCGATCCCGATCATACTAAAAACCTGGTACACGTCGTGCAACGTCTGTATACCAAA
>JAGQNP010000054.1 GCA_020428005.1 Candidatus Saccharimonadota bacterium | reverse complement strand
TAGTCAACTTTGCATTAACAGCACCCTTACCATCAATCGGTTGACCCAGGGGATTAACGACCCTTCCCACAAGTTCTGGTCCAACAGGCACTTCAAGAACCTTGCCGGTGAGTTTTGCCTTGGCGCCGGCCTTTACTTGCGTGTCATCTCCAAGCAACACGGCACCAATTTCATCTTCTCCTAAATTGAATGCGAAGGCGGTGATAGTATCACCATTGATAGCCTGGATCTCGATCATTTCACTATATCCACACTCTTTTAGACCATAAATCCATGCAACACCATCACCAATACGTGTAACTACACCGACTTTTTCAATCTCTGGTCTTTCTTTAAGCTCACTTATGGCTGCACGAATATCATCTGATAATTCTTTAATTGAAATATTGCTCATAGACTATTCCTTTCGATGGCAGTCAATCTTTTAAACTTATTAAGCTTAGCTTTAACGCTAAGATCGAGCTGTTCATTTGCAAAATCAACCCGAAGCCCGCCGACTACGTCCGAATCTTGTTTTTGACTTACAATAATCTCTTTGGCGTCAGGAAATTCTTGTCTCAACCTCATGTTAAGATCTTCAATAATTTGTGAAGGTAGCTTGTTGATACTTACAGCTACTCCTTCGACAATTCCACGATCACTACGATACTGCATTATGTCTCGTGTAAGTGACTCGATATCGTCAGTGCATTTTTCATATAGTAAAAAAGCTGCGATTTCCTTTGAAAGTTTTTTTGAATCAACAATGTGAAGTGTTTTTTCACCGATTACTTCCGCCAGATGATGTCGAGTTTGCTTCATAGTTATTTTTTGCCTCGAATAGCTTTATCAATAAGTTCAGCGTCTTTTTTAGGGTCAACTTTTTCGTGAACAATGGTCTCAGTTGCCTCAGATACAAGTCCCACAATGTCTTTTTCTAGCTTTTTTAGGGCCTGTTTTTTATCTTCTTCTATGCGGGCTTCAACATCAGCAATCATAGCTTCAGTTTTTCGCTGGGCTGTCTTCTCTGATTCTCTTAGAATTTCGCGTGCTTCTTTATTTGCGTTTGCAATTATTCTATCTGCTTCCTGTCTTGCTTCTCGTAGAGCTTTTTTAACATCGTCGTCAAGCTTGGCTTTTTCTTTCTCCATTCTCAGTCCCATTCGCACGCCATCATCGATAACTTTTCTTCGTTGCTCTAAAAGTTTTCCAACACGATCAAATACAAATTTCTTTAGAATCATGAAAACTAGGATGAAGGTAAGTAATTGTATTAAGAATGCGCTAAAACTAACGCCCAGCGCACCTAAGCCTGAAGCTTCTGCTGATTCGGAGGCAAAATATATTATATTCATTAAATCTTATCCTTAGAAATATCTACTTAATAATGAATAGGGATGCAAATACAAGAAGTGCCATTAATTCAATGATACCTATAATGACCAATATTTGACCTAGTGATTTTGATGATTCGGGATTTCGACCTACAGCGTTCATGAAAGCAGCACCGATCATTCCAATACCAATAGCAGGTCCGAGCATACCAAAACCCATCATAATACCCTTAGCAAGAACGGTAAGATCAAGGGTTGCGGCTTCTGCAAAAAGTGTTAACATTATTATTCTCCTATTTTATTTAGTTACTATTATTAACTTATAAACTCTTATTACCTTACTCTCTATGCGGTAGCCTCCTCGACATCATGATCATGAGCTTCGTGCTCAGCACCATGCTTAATCGCAACAGAAAGATAAGTCATACTCAACATTACAAAAATATATGCTTGTAGGGCCCCGACAGCTAGTTCGAGCAATACGAAAGGCAAGGATGTCAGTGGCGCAACAACACTACCTAGATAAGAAAAAACAGAAATAATAACTTCACCAATAGTAACGTTTAAAAACAACCGAAGCGCAAGACTAAAAACTCGTATTAGTTCGCTAAACATTTCAAAGATTCCCAAGAATATTGTCAGCGGGTTCTTAAGACTTCCGTTAAAATAATGACTTATGTGTTTAATTAAGCCAGATTCTTTGATTGCAAAGAACTGAACAAATATCATTATTATTGTTGCTGCAGCCAGCGTACCATTTAGGTCTGCTGTAAACGGGCGAAATATTGGGTTTTCACCAATTTTTAGAGCCTCTCCAACGCCAGGCAGCAGGCCGAGCCAATTGGATAACATTATAAAAAAGAAGAAGGTTACAAAATACGGCGCATAATACAAAGCTTTTTTACGAGAACCAAGACTACTTGTCATCTGGTTAGTTATAAAATCACTACCGATTTCTATGAACTGGGCTAAACCTTTTGATGGTTTTATTCCCATCTTACGGACTATAGAAATAAGTAGAATTATTATAACTAGAGATGATATCCATCCATAAACCATTGAGTTTGTAATAGGAATACCATTGATCTGGAATAACTCAGCAGGTGTTATATGAACTGCTGGTCCTCCAGCTTCAGCCGAAAATTTAGTTATGAGATTTAGCACGTTTTCTCCTATTACCCTTTTTCGATTCGTTTAATTGTTGCTGATTAACTTCCTGAACAGTTGACCATATAGCCATAGCTGCAAATACCGCTGCAATCATCAACCCAGCCAAAACAAAAGATGGACTAGTGTTGGACTTATTATCGATTGCCACCCCCCCAAGAACTGGGACAAGCACAGTCAAAGCAAGTCTCCAGCTTAAATTTAAGGTTGCGCCAATGAACTGTGTCTTAGCAGCTTGAACATTCATAAGTCGTTGCAAGTCGTCATCAACAGTCGTCGTCTTTTTTTTGGCGGCGGCTCTTTTCATCCGAGCGGTATTGTAACAGGAGTAGGCGAACCATTCAATAGAATTTTTGCTTTTGGTTATATAAAGTCCACTATATAGATAATTTCAATCGCTCTATCGGGCTAAGACTTTCATTTCCACTGCAACCACTTGGGTCATATTTTCCGTTAAACTCACTCGCGCTTTTGTTAATATTTTCATAACGCTCCATTAACTCTTCGTCATTACTGTTACCATAGTCAATCAATAAAGTATCTTCACTTTCAATAACCTTATTTGCCACAGAATCAACCTCACTACCATTTAAAATGAACTTTAGGTCTCCAGGTTTACCATCAACAAAAACCCCATCATCAGTCTGAATCTGTTTATTACCAAGGCTGTAGCCCAAATTTGCAAAAAAGTGGCCCCATGTTACAGAATGCGCATGAATATGTACTAAATCATTTTGTTGATTGTGCATGTGTGTTCTGGATTTTGGATTATCAATTGAATCATCTGTACATGCTTGAACTTCCTCATAAAAACTCAGATCCTTAAAATCATCCCGTTGACCATTTATGTACAGTGCAAAATTTGCGTGATAGTGAACGTTGTCGCTTTCATATGTTATGAACCTCATGCCTACCACAAAGACTGATCCAACTAAGAATCCTATAAGAACTGCCAAAGCTATCGACTTATCAATTTTTTTCATTAATTACAAGTATAACAAATGCTATACTTTAGACATGATTCATCATTTTGCACATGGCGAGACAATAACACATATTCATACAAATGGTGAATCATCACCGGCAATATATGTTTTTGTGTTTGCTATCGGCATAATCACCACACTACTGTTAACAGTATGGGCCCTAAATAACCGAAAACACAATAAACATACCCTCGAAGATAACGACAATTAGTAGCTACATGTAGTGTTTAACTTTGATTAAAAGACACTATATGTGTTAAAATCAGCTTATTATGTATCGTCAGGCCGATCCACAGAAACAAGCTCAGTGGGAAGCTGAGCTTGCAAACAGAACCGAAATATCTCCAGAAGAACTTCTGGAGTTTTTTGATCCACAACTTATACTCGAAATCGATGCTTATCAAAGAGAGGTTGCTCAAAACTCGGTGACAGATTTGTTAGTAGCACCAATCCCTGATCTTAGTTCTGAAACTCAGTCACTACTACTAAGAAACCTAGAAGTATATGATGATGCCATCGAAGCCCTTATGGATGAGGACCATCTGCTTGAGCAGCTATACGAACTCAGGAAAAATTTAGGATCCGAGGAATCTGCTCAGGCTCTAAGGGCCCGTAGATCAGTAGTCGCTCACTATGTATTTTCAATAATTTCTAACTCCTCTAGAGCCGCTTAGTATACTATACTCACATGGCTTTCGAAGATTACAAAACAAAGGAATCGGTAGTTATTGTTTATACAGGTGACGGCAAAGGTAAAACCAGCGCCAGTCTAGGATTGGTCACAAGAGCATTGGGCAATAACTGGAATGTTGCTTTTGTGCAGTTTATAAAATATTGGGGTGTCGGTGAGCATATATTTTTACGAAACATACAAGATTTATATGATGACCAGTTGTTTTTTTTCAAAGGAGGTAAAGGATTTTACCAGGCTGGTGAGTTGAGCGAAAAACACATATCTGAAGCACAACATAAGTCTGCTGCAAAAGATACTTTTGAAGTGGCTATGAAATGTGCGACCAGCGGAAAATATAATCTAGTAATTTGCGACGAGATAAACAACGCAGTACATGATGGATTACTTAAACAACAAGATCTGAAAAGGCTAATTGAGCAAAAAAATTCAAAAACAAGTTTATGCTTAACAGGTAGGAACTTCCCAAAAGATCTTGTTCAGAAAGTTGATATCCTAACAAACATGACTAAAGAAAAACACCACTTTGATGACAAATTCCTTGCAAACAGGGGTATTGATTTTTAATCAATTTTTTGGTATAATAATAAGATGGTCAGTTCGGATTACAGAGCTGTTTTTCGCGGAAGTATCCCAAATAGCATCTGTGAAGCTTCTGCGCGTGAATTATGTAATCTCTGGAATTATATACCCGAAGAATTAGCAATTACACGTGATATGCCAGAAGACGGCACAAAAGATTGGGCAGCATTGAGTATATTCTCTTGTAGAGAGCGGCAGGTTGACGAACTAAACCGTATAGCACCAATAACACGAAAAATACTGTCGATATTTGGTAACTGTGACGATAGCGAAAAACTCCAAGTTCCAGGTGTAGTGGTTATTAACTTCATTCAACCAAATAAGTGCCTACCAATTCACACCGATAATTACTCCGGCCTATCAAGAGTAGTGAATATACTTGGTCGTGATGCAATTTTTGGAATAATTGATCCTGAGATAGAATCCCCAACTTACGAAGACACAGTTTGGTCAAAAACTGTTAGCCAGGGAGATGTCCATGAATTCAATGGTGGTAATATTTATCCCCATTATGTAAAAAATTCTATCTATCCTAGAATTGTTGCGGCTTTTACAATACCTGAAGATCAAATAATTTGAGTACTAGAAAATTTGGTTCACTTGTTTTAGCATACTGATACCTATGAAAAT
>JAGQNP010000053.1 GCA_020428005.1 Candidatus Saccharimonadota bacterium | reverse complement strand
ATGTTAGAAATATGTGGAGAGATTGGTCTCAAAACTATGTTAAGAACTTTGATTATTCATTGGTTGTAGATAAGTACGAAGCTTTGTATAAAAAAGCGTGCAAATAACATGAAAATAGCATTTGTTTTAGATGATACTCTCGACAGTACTGATGGTGTTCAACAGTATGTAATTACACTTGGTGAATGGCTGTCATCAAAAGGTCACATTGTTCATTATCTTGTTGGGCAATCAAGAAGAACCGACATTGATAATGTGCATAGCCTTGCAAAAAATATCCCGATTCGATTTAACAGAAATAAACTTTCGATTCCACTTTTTTCGAGCTTGCGTAGTATTAAGTCGGTTCTCGAGGAGCAAAACTTTGACATTGCTCACGTCCAACTTCCATATAGTCCAATGTTCGCATCTCGAGTTATTAAATGTTTAGGTAGTAATACTGCTGTTATTGGAACATTTCATATTCTTCCATATTCTAGACGAGAAAAGTATGGCACGAAGGCACTCGCATTATTAGTTAGTAAGTCCAATAAGAGATTTGATTCTCTAATATCAGTTTCTGAGCCTGCAAGAAAATTCTCAAAATCAACTTTTAACATAGATTCAAAAGTCATACCAAATCCAGTTTATTTCAAAAATAAACATAAAAAATCAAATAGATATGATTCAAATCACATTGTGTATTTAGGTCGGCTAGTAAAAAGAAAAGGTGTCATATACCTTATTCACGCATATAAACAGTTAATTGATACCATTGATCAAGATGTTAAGTTGACTATATGTGGAGATGGCCCCATGAAGAATGACGTTATTAAACTTATATCTGAGTTAGGTATTACTGATAGAGTCAAGCTTACTGGATTTGTGAGTGAGGAAGAAAAATATCGTTACCTAAATATGGCGACAGTGGCAGTATTCCCAAGCATAGGAGGAGAGAGCTTTGGAATTGTGCTAACTGAAGCAATGGCTGCTAATGCAGGCGCAGTAGTCGGTGGCGATAATCCAGGTTATCGCAGTGTGCTTGAAAATGATGATGTACTGTTTAACCCCAAGAATTATCATCAATTTTCACAATGCTTAGCCAAGTTTATAACTAACCCTGACAAACTACAGAGTGTTCACTTACGTCAACAGAAGCAAGTGAAAAAATTTGATGTCAACATTGTTGGAAATGAAGTATTAACAGTATACAAAGAAGCAATTGCAAATAGAAACAAAAGTAAGCATAATTAATAACATGGCGATTTTTGGGAAAACAAATAGTGTAGTGTCGGTTTCAACGAGAACTATAGTTAAGTTCATTGTTTTGGCAGTAGTTGCGTTTTTATTGTTAAAAATAATTGGACAAGTATCTCATCAACTAAAGTTGATATTCGTATCAATGCTTCTGGCAATAGGATTAAACCCTGCTGTAGGCTGGATAACGAAAAGAATAAAGAGCAAGAGTCGACTAAGAGCAACTGGTGTTGCATACGTAATTGTCATTTCACTGCTAGTTGGATTTATGGCTATAGTCGCTCCTCCACTTGTTAAACAAACATCAAGATTTATTTCAGGAATTCCCGATAATCTAAATAATCTTAAATATCAAGATACTGCTTTCGCTCGAACAATTAGAAGATACCAACTCGAAGACGATATAGATGAGCTGCGTCAAAATTTTAATCAACGATTTGGTAACGTATCGAAACCAATCATAAACACAGCTGGTAGAGTAGGTAGTATTATCGTGTCAACAATAACAGTACTTATATTGACATTTATGATGCTTGTCGAGGGGCCACTGTGGGTTGATAAATTTATTGCTCTTCAGCCAGAAAGTGAGCGAAAAAAAAGGCGTGAAGTTGTTAATCGCATGTACAAAGTTGTAACAAACTTTTTTAATGGTCAAGTTTTAATTGCATTCATTGCAGCAACATTTGCAGCAATAACCTTGTTTGTACTAAATTCCCTTTTGGGAGTTTCTGTTAATCCCATAGCACTTTCGGGTATTGTATTTATATTTGGGCTTATTCCCCTTATCGGTAACATTATTGGATCGGGAGTTGTGGTACTAGTTTGCTTGATGTCATCCTTACCAATGGCGGCAATTATGCTGGGATTCTTTATACTTTATCAGCAAATTGAAAATGCAACACTTCAGCCCTATATACACTCACGAAGTAATCAGCTCACACCATTGACAGTGTTCATCGTAGCAATAATTGGTGCTAGTTTAGCTGGGATATTAGGAGCCTTAGCTGCTATACCGATAGCTGGATGCATAAAGGTGTTGCTAGACGAATATATTATTGGCAAATTTCCTACATTAGAGAGCTTTGATAAGCATATAAAGTCTTAATATTTAGTCAATTCTGTGCCAAATTTGACCCCAAGACGTATCATTAACAATAATTTTTTGAGACAATAGTTCTTCGCGAATTTTATCTGACTTAATCCAATCTTTATTTACTCTAGTCACTTCACGTTCTTTTAACAAATTTACTTGCTTTGTAGAAATATCACTTCTAGTTGATAAGTTGAATCCTAAAAGCCTGTCAATAAGTTCAAGATAGTCTCTAAATTCTTTAGAGTTGCTACTGTTTATGACTTTACCTTCAAGATCACTTGCAACTTTACTTATTTGCGTGAGAGCGCCAGGTGTATCAAGATTATTCTGCATAGCTTTCATAAGATTCAATCCTGCAGTGGCGAAGTTGTAATTCACGCCCTTTTCATTTGTTTGAAATTGTAAATCTGCCATAGCATTAAAAGAACTCAATCTATTACTTGATGACTCAAGTATCTTCCAAGAAAAATTTCCTTCAGTTTGATAGTGGCTGGATAACACTAATAGTCGAAACGCTTCTGTGCTGAACCCATTGTCATTAATGTCACTTAGTGTGTAGCTATTTCCCAGCGATTTTGACAGCTTTGTTCCGTCAATCTTAATGTGGTTATTGTGAAACCAAAACTTACTAAAGGGCTTTTTACTAGTTAATGACTCAGTCTGTGCTATCTCATTAGTATGATGAACAGGTATATGATCAATTCCGCCCGTATGAATATCAATCTGATCGCCAAGATTCTCTCTTGCTATTACAGAGCATTCTAGATGCCAGCCCGGAAAACCTAATCCCCATGGACTTTCCCACTCCATGTCTCGCTTTTTGTCTTTTGGGCTAAATTTCCAGAGTGCAAAATCGGTAATGTTTTTCTTTCCTCCAACTTTAACCCTGGCACCAGCTTGAAGACCATCTATATCTAGCTGGGCCAGCTTTCCATAATCATCTAGCTTTGAGGTATCGAAATATACTCCATCATCAATTATGTATGTGTAGCCTTTTTCCTCTAGGCCTTTGACAAAATCAATCTGTTGCGTAATCAAGTCAGTTGCCCGTACCAGCTTATCTGGACTTAGTAGACCAAGAATTTTTGACTCTTTAGCAGCAACCTTTATATATTTATCGGCAACATCCCAAGCTGTGATGCCTTCTATGCGTGCACCTTTTTCCATTTTATCTTCGCCAATGTCATCATCACTAACTAGATGACCAACGTCAGTTATATTCTGTACCCTATAAACCTTAAACCCACTCTCAATTAGGGTTCTGTGCAAAATATCAGAGTAGATATACGCAACCCAGTTACCGATCTGTGGCTGACTATAAACAGTGAGTCCGCATGTGTACATATTTACTTTACGATCATTTATAGGTACAAAGTCTTCGACTTTACGAGATATGGTATTATATAGTCGCATAAGCTTATATTAACATTCCTTAAGTAGTGATTCGGCTACTTTTAGGCATTCACTAATAACGTTGATATGATTTTCACTATTTTGAATTTTAAAACCACCTGCGTAGGAATGTCCACCCCCGCCAAATTCTGATGCTAGCATGCTACAGATGGGCGCATCATTATTTGACCTAATTGACGCAGTAATTTTTCCATCGTCGTATGATTTAAACACTATGGCTAATCTTACACTTTCGACCTGCAACATGTCACCATGGATGAGAGCCGCTGGATTATATAGCGGACTATATTCATTAATGTCATCTTGTTCAACAGTAGTAAACGCAATTTCACCAGTGTTGTTAAAATCTGTTTTATAAATTAGATCTGCCTTGTATCTAAATATTGATGTCTGAAATTTGCTGTATGAGCGCCTTCTTTCTTCCAATTCGCCACGATCTACACCTGCTTCGATAATATTAGCTATGACTCTATATGTCGACGGTGAAGCCATGCTGTTAGTAAGGCCTTGTGTGTCTCCCAAAATACCAGACATCAATGGTTCTTGTGCTTGAAGTGGCAAGTTCCAACCTAAATCCGCAGACAGAGAATATATTAGCTCTGAAGCCGAAGAACATGTAGTGTCAATAATGCTCAACTCGGAATCAATCGGGTCTGTAACTATTTCATGGTGGTCAATTATTACCTTTTGAGATTTGCGAAATTTAGAAAAACATCTGTCAGATTGAACTTTTTCTAGAAGTGATAATGAGGATGCATCTACAATAACCACCAGATCGAAGTCAGATGGCAAGGAGTTACTAACTCTGTCCCATCCTTTTATGTAGTGCAAGTATGTTGGCATACTAACAGCACAGTACAGTGAGGAATTTTTATCTTGTTCAGAAAAAATAACATCAAGTGCAAGTGCACTCCCTAAACTATCAGCATCAGGATTATCAGCCTGAACTATAAGGATATTATTAGCTTCATCAACAAAATTACGTAATTTAGTTGTTAAAGACGAATCAATCATAGTGTTGTCCTACCCTCGAGCGCTCTGCTAATAGTTATTTGATCAGCATACTCCAGATCAACACCAACAGGTAGTCCCCTGGCGAGCCTAGTCACTTTTGTGGTGTTGCCAAGACTTTGTTGAATGTATAGTGCTGTAGTTTCACCTTCAACAGAAGCATTGAGACCAAGTATTACCTCACTAACTGCGTCGTTTTTGACTCGATCTGTGAGTTGAGATACTGTGAGTTGATCAGGTTCCACACCGTCTATAGGTGATATCAAACCCCCTAATACATGGTATGTTCCATTATAGGAGCCAGTTTTTTCTATCGATACAATGTCGAATGGTTCAGCAACAACTATGACTGTGGTTTTATCACGATTCTCATCTGAATAGAGAGGCGAAATTGATAAATTTTTATCAACCAACGCAAAAGTTATAGTGCAAACTCCAACCTCGTTATGTATATTTCTAATACTATCTGACAGCGAACTAGAATTGACCAGAGACTTGTTATATATTGCAAGCGCGTAACGCTCAGCTGTTCGTGGTCCAACACCCGGCAATTTACTTAACTCAGTAATTAATTCATTGAATGCCTTTGGTAGCACCGTCATTTATAGCCCTAAGTCGCCAAGTGCTCCCATCATTGGCTGCATTTTTTCTGCTGCAATCTTTTGACTTTGCTGAATTGCCTCACGTACGGCT
>JAGQNP010000052.1 GCA_020428005.1 Candidatus Saccharimonadota bacterium | reverse complement strand
TCGCGAAAATTATTGAACATACTGTCAGAGTTCTTTGATGTTGTAGCGTAAAAAGCACCTTGTAGCTTATTTGAATCCGTATCTTCATACTCCATGTTGTTAGAAAAAACTAACAACTGCGTGATATTAATGAATCGTCGAAACTTATCATTTTTAAAGCGAACCTGTATTCTGTCTCTCTCTGCTTTGATACCTTCATAATTGTTTGGCTTTTTAACTTCAATAAATGACAGTGGGATCCCATTCACGAACACAGTGATGTCGGGCCTAAATTCATCGTCACCATTTTTACATGTCAATTCTGTAGTTATATGGAAGTCATTATTTTCGAATTTGTCCCAATCAATAAGCTTTAAATCACCGTCACCAGTGCCAATAAGGCGTTTGTAGAATGCCCTGCCGAGGTCATCGTAATTCAGTTCCTCAACTATATTTTTGATTTCAAGATCTATTGAGGTTGCATCCGCTTCATGATTAAGCTCTGCAATCTTCTTGGAGAATATGTTTGTAAGGATATTTGTGTCAGGATTGATATCGAATTTTTTGTCTTTTAACGAAAAATACTTGTAGCCTAGTCGAGTCAAGTGAATTAAAGCAGGAATTTTTACACGGGTATCTTCATTAAATGCCATATTATATTTCATTATAACCTTTTATAAGAAGTAATAACAGAGGTTATCATCTATATTTTGTAACTTCTTAGCAAAGATGTAAAATTATAAGTAATGGAACTATCAAGATTAACAAAAATGCCTTTGAGAACTATTTGGAAGCATGAAGCTTTAGATTTTACCCAATGGCTTGCTTTACCAGAGAACCTTGAACTATTAGCTGAGACGATTGGGGTTGATTTAAATAATGCCCAGACAGAGGTTGGTGTTGGTCAGTTCGAGGTAGACATACTCGCCGAAGATGAAAACGGCCACAAGGTAGTAATTGAAAATCAACTTGAAAATACAAATCATGATCATTTGGGTAAATTGATTACATACGCGTCTGGATTACATGCAGAGGTATGTGTTTGGATAGTTGCACGAGCAAGACAAGAGCATGAGCAAGCGATTAATTGGCTTAACGAAAACACAACCGAGGATGCTAACTTCTTTTTAATCGAAGTTGAGGCATGGAAAATTGATAACTCACTACCAGCTCCTAGATTCAATATGGTAGCAAAACCAAATGACTGGGCTAAGACTGTAAAACAAAGTTCATCAGGCAATAAGGTAACCGAGACAAAGCTGCAACAACAAGCTTTTTGGGAAAAATACAGAGAATATGGCGAGCAGAACGGTAAATTAATAAGAAATTGGCGGAAAGCATTACCCCAACACTGGTATAACATAGGTATAGGTTCTTCTAGAGGTAAACTTGCGGCAACTTTGAATAGTCGAGACCAGTTAGTTGGGATGGAGCTTTATATTTACAGAGACAAGGATCTGTTTCACGAGCTAGAAGCTAAGAAAGATGACATTGAAAGTAAACTTGGGTATACAGTTGATTGGCAAGAACTCCCAACTAAGAAAGCGGCAAGAATTATTGTCACCAAAAATGGCGATTATCAAGATGAGTCACAGCATGAAGAGCTACTAAAGTGGCTTCTCGAAAAAGCCGAAGAATTTACGAAAGTATTTAAAAAACTTCTCTAGACTTTAATCATCATTGGCGGTACCTTTGCTTCACTGTGGAAGAAACGGAATCGATTAAATACTGCCTCTATGCACGCAAATCTTCTGAGCAAGATGAACGACAGGCTATGAGCATAGATTCACAACTCAAAGAAATGGCAGACTTAGCATTAGCAAAGGGATTGGAAGTAGTAAAAGTTAAACAAGAGAGTCACTCTGCAAAGATGTCAGCACAAAGACCGGTATTCATGGAGATGCTCCAAGAAATAAGAGATGAGGAGTATAACGGAATCCTTACATGGGCACCAGACCGACTCAGTAGAAATGCCGGAGATCTTGGATCATTAGTAGATTTAATGGATGCAAAAAAGCTGGCTCACATCAAGACTCATTCTCAAGAATTTGGTAACAATCCAAACGAGAAGTTCTTATTAATGATCCTTTGCTCACAGGCGAAATTAGAGAATGACAACCGAGCTATAAATGTTAAACGCGGCATCCGCGCAAAATGTGAGATGGGCTGGCGGCCTTGTATGCCACCACTCGGCTACTTTACTAGGGCTTCAACCGGCAAGGAAAGAGATGTGATCATTGATCAAGAGCGTGCACCGTACATTGTAAAGATGTTCGAAATGTCAGCTAGCGGAAAAAGCGGAAGGCACATTAGGCAGTGGCTCGAGGATAATAATGTCAAAACAAGAGGTGACAAATCTATACCACTAAGTATGATTTATAGAATGCTCGGAAGTACCTTTTATTACGGTGAATTTGAATATCCAAAAAATTCAGGAAAATGGTATCAAGGCAACCACTCACCATTAATCACGAAAGAGCTGTTTGATAAAGTACAAATTCAGCTCAAGGTGCCTGCCAAGCCTAAATGGGGATCAAAAGAATTTCCATATAAACAATTCTTAAAATGTTACAAATGCGGCTCAAGCATAGTTGGTGAACAGAAAGTGCGAAATTATAAGAACGGGAATACAAAAATTTTTACTTACTATCATTGTTCTAGGCAGGTGGATAGAAATTGTAAAGAACCCTACGCCAAGGAGAGCGATATAGCAGATCAGTTAAGTTCAATGTGTAATGAATTAATCACTGATATACGAGCCGTTGAGCTAAACCTAAGAAAAGCTATAGATAAATTCGCACGGATGATGGCTATAACACATACAGACCAAGATCAAAAAACAATGATTGGAGCATATATCAAATACGTGCTCAAAAATGGAACTACCTATGAGAAAACTAGACTAATACGTAACCTTGATATAAAACTTGCACTTCACGAAAGAAAACTAATCAAAATCTAGAGGTTCTAGACTCGTGTTCGTTCAGATGAAGATAGTTTGAGGGAATAAACACAAAAACCGACCATTTGGTCGGTTTTTAATTAACAAGCATTGTTTCCAACTGATTAGATAAACATACTATGCAATCGGGTCTATTTAGATGCAATGCTTGGCTGGGGAGGAGGGATTCGAACCCCCGAATGCATGGACCAAAACCATGTGCCTTACCACTTGGCCACTCCCCATTACAACCAGTGATTTTACCTGATAACAGTTCTTTATTCAATCACATCTGTAAAATCTGGGTTTGACATCATGCTTAAGGTTGTTGTAGATTTAGTAACAATGAAGAAAACAAAAGTAAGTAGTTTGAGACCGTCTGTATTAAGGGTGACCAGGGCTCATTATTTCTATGTTTTAGCATTTGCGGTCTTTGTATTGCAATACGATGCATGGAAGCTTGTGACTTATGATGCAGCATTGCAGCGTTGGACAGTAGTAATTGCCATGTTTGTAGGTACAACCATCTGTTGGTTTGCTGCAAGGCGAAAAGAACACTCAAATATGTACTACCAAGCTATTCTTAGCGGATTAATAGTTCTAGATATCTATGTTGCAGCATTTAGTATTTATACTGGACGAGGAATGGCCAGTAGAGGAGTGGCATTGTTTGCTATTCCTATCATTTTGTCATCATTAATTTCAAGGTCTTCAATATTTGCAACGGCAGCATTCAGTAGTGCAGCATATTGGTATAGTGCTATTCGTTATTTCAACCTACATCCTAGTGAAGGTTATAGGGTTGAGCTGTATGCGGATTTGACATTTTACAGTGCCTGCTTTTTTATATTTGCCGCACTACTTTATATCGTAACTACAAAGTCAAAAAATACTGATTAAATATCTATTTTTTACTAGGTTTTTTCGATGTTTCAGTACTCTTTTTGGGCAGGTAATAACTTCGAATTTGAAATAATAGATATAATCCAATGACAGAACCAATTAGGTAACCTATTAGATTGCCGACACTGCCATAATCGGTAAACAGTGTTATAAAGCCATAGACTATATTTATTCCCATAGCAAGAAACAGCAAGTCCCATCCTGATTTTTTCTTATCACGTGTTCCAGAAAAAGCTGCTATATAAATGACTGCCTGTATAACTAATACAGCCAGAGAAATCCATACCATTAAGGATAATCTTGATGTACTACCATAACCACTTATTCCATATGTTTCTGCAATCCTATTAGCAGTATCAATCCAGTTATTTGCCACAGTTGCCCAGTGATATAGCCCATATGCTGCCCAAAGCGTCAAGACTCCAAGAAATAGATTAATATACGGTAAATATTTTACGATCCATTCCTTTGCTTCTTTTGGTAGCTGAAAAGGAGCATTTTTTACAAACACCTCATCTAGCTTGTTTTCCAAACCTTTAACATCTGCCATAACCTGTACCTCATCGTTACATTATTTATTAAGCTTACTACTGTAATCATAAGTGTGGCAAGAGTTATCTGATTTCAGTTACAATTACTATGTGCAAAAGTTTAATGAGAGATACCAAAAACTAAACGAAGCACAGCGATCGGCTGTAGACCAAATAGAAGGTCCAGTGCTAGTAATCGCTGGACCAGGTACTGGAAAGACGGAACTTCTAACTACGCGTGTAGCAAATATACTGCTAAAGTCTGATGCGAGACCCGAAAACATACTATGTCTTACATTCACTGAATCAGCTGCGTATGAAATGAGACAAAGGCTAATAAATATTATAGGTCAAAAGGCATATAACGTAACTATAAGTACTTACCATGCGTTCGGGAAAGAGTTAATATCTAGATTTCCAGAATACTTTACTGAATCGGTTAATACCACTCCTATTGATGAGCTTGGACAATATAGAATTATAAGTGCAATATCAGAAAATCTTGAGATTTCAAACCAATTGAAATATACGGACTGCAAAGATATTCTTGGAACAATCAGTGAATTAAAGCGCTCACTTATTACCCCCTCTAATCTAAAAAAAACCGCTAGCGAAAACTTAAAGTTTATCGCTAAATACAGTGAGATAACTAAAAGTGTATTAGGCAAAGTTAAGAGAATAGATAAAAGTTCTATTTCGTTATTTGAAGAACTGCTACTAAAGTCAAAGAAAAGTTACGGTACTCTACAGGCGTTATATTACCAAGAACTAGAATCTGCATTTCAAGATGCCATCACTTCTAACAAAACCTCTTCTTTAACAGCCTGGAAAAACAAATGGTTAGCAAAAGATAGTCATGACGAATTTGTGATAAATGGTGAGTCTATGAACAGAAAATTATTAGCACTATCTGATGTTTATAGAGACTACATTGACGAACTTAATAAAAACAATTTATTTGATTATGATGACATGATTTTAAAGGCAATTTCTGGACTTGAGAAACATAAAGAACTAAAGTACACCCTGCAAGAACAATACCTCTATATTTTGTTAGATGAATTCCAAGACACAAATGAAGCACAATTTAAGTTGGTAAATCTACTGAGCGACAGCCCGCTATACGAACAAAAGCCAAAT
>JAGQNP010000051.1 GCA_020428005.1 Candidatus Saccharimonadota bacterium | reverse complement strand
GATCGCAATTGAAATTGTTGGTTCAGAAGAGGCGACCAATGCAGTAGAAGAGGCTCTGAAAACTTTTGGCACTCAAGTCACAGTAACTAAGACAGTAAAAGACGGCATAACTCAAAGTTTTGTGTTTGATGTAGATAGTGATCAAGAAAATGAGACTAGCACAATTGCAAAAGCACTTGGGCTTGAAACGGGTTCAACGCTTCCTACTTCGTTTTCACCTAGTTCACAAACGGAGTTAGTGGTTGCTGTTGCGGATGATTATAAAGCTCCAGCTCAATCAGGTGCTGATTCGGGTACCGACGCTTCTGCAAACGACACTACGCAGCCGTAGTACAACTGGCTAGAACCGATAAGTACGTTGCTTTTTTAGGGTGGTAGACACTTGGTATATCGTGCAATTTGCTCATGCCCTTGGCTATATCTGTCATCATATAGTCTAGTGCCTCTAATTTTTGTTCGCGCTTTTTAGTAGGAGGCTGCATATCTCCCATATAAATCGTTGCTTCACCAGTACTCTTTACTCCTAATCCCATTGGTAAACTAAATCCACGACTAACTAAACTTGCAGAATCACCTCCAGGGGCTAAATGATAAGCAGTTATACCATTTACAGTGATTTTCTTGTCTGTACTCGCACTAGGGTGAATTGTCTCAACAATTGAATTATTTGGGTCAGATCCGTTTCTCTCTACTTTTGCTCGCATACTGGCATTATTGAACGGAGCTTGAAATTCATGTAATGCTGGTGATTGTATTGTCGAATATGAAAGCGGAACCACAAAATCAACGTATTGAAAAATTCCTTGTCTAACCAATGCTTCGGCGACCGGTACTCCCACTATATTCAATCTTTTTGTAGTTGTTCCCAAGACAATACTTAAATCTATATCTCCAGGGTTGATATCATTCGACCCATCTTCGTAAAGTGCTGCGGCTAATAGCGCTGCTCCCATGGCGCCAGTTATTAAGCCGTCGTGGTTATAGACTAAAAAAAGCTTTTCCTTATTCGCTTGCCGCTCAGTTATTTGCTCAAGCATTTTTTTGTTACCTAAGTATGCTTCGAAAACTTGTTCTGCTTGAGGGAAAACCAATCCTACATTTTCCAATATTGTCGATATGCCTGCATGAGGTATTAGTGATTTTATACCAACGCAATCAAGTCTAGATAAATCATCATTTCCTGTCGAAACACTCAAATTTGCAACACCGGCATGACGGGTTGCAGCAGCTACTAGTTCTGCATCGCAACCTGAAGCGAGCTCGGGGTTTGCCTCCAAAATAGAAGTTAATCGTGGTGAGATTATAGGAACATAATTTGGCATGGTTAGCTTATTATTATATAACAAAACACTGTTTTGAAAAATACTATATCTAGTGTTGCAAATAGGTGCTACACTACCATTACTATTAACAAATGAATGCTGTAATTTCGGTTAGAATCCGAGTCAGTGCCGCTACGGTGATGATGTAAAAAAATACATACAAGTCCGACACAGAACTAATAAAAGTAATTCCCGAGCAGGAAACTTGAGCTATCAAATTAGCACTCTATCTGACTCGAGAATAGAGGGTTTTTATATTGCTACAGACAGAATCATTAGAAAATGGCCAAACACTTGATCATAATCAATGGTTTCGAGCCGATCAATTATATCCAGAAATGGTTAAGCAGGCAAATGAGATTACTGCTGAATTTGTGGGTTCAGTTGCGCTTGAGGGAATAGTTAGTGTTGATTTTACGCAAGAAGAAACAACATTACTAGACGCCTTAAGAAAAGCAAAATCTGGTGATTTACAAGCAAGAGAAGTTGTTAGAATGAGCGTTGTAACGGATCTTGCCGAGCGCATGTACAAGTCTAAAAACCACACTCGAGTTAATCTGGACTTTAAAGATGGAAGACTTACACAAAACGGTAGATCTAATACCGAAGTATTAGGTAATACTTTTCGACACACTAATCTAAACGAAATAATGTATCGACGTGCATTTGCTGAGCAGTCTAATGCTTTTCTTTTCGATAGATTTGTTCAGTCAGGAATAACAGACGAATTTGATGTTTTAGTTGCATCAGCAACAACTAATGATTTGACAACAAAAAAGCGTTACAATTTCTTCACAAAAACCGACACAATGTCTCTACAACTTTTATCAGTTTCCGGTTCCCAAGCGACGCTTGATACTGCATTTGTTGCCGGTAAAGTGGCCTCTGATGCCAAACGACATGATTTACTGGCAATTCAAAAACTAGCTGATAACCATGGCGTAGATTTGCTGGATGTTTCAGAGGATGACCTTGTTCAATATGTGATTCTGGTGCCTAAAGGCAGCTTGCCAAACGGCATAGCGTCTATCGTAGAAGAATATGATGTTGCGGCTGGTGGAACATTTTACGGTGAGGCTGAACCTCAGCAGGACTATAAATCCTTTATGGATATGTGTCTAAGAAGAAATTTTGATGATTTTGCCGAGGGGATAGTTAGTCAACTAATAGATGAAGTAGATAAATTCAAAGACGCCATTGAACCGCTTAAGAGACTGGGTAAATTAGCCGGTAAGACAGCAGTCCTGTATGCAGTAACTAACATTGAAATTGATACTGATATATTCGGTGAAGAAGCATCTCAATTTCTTAAACTAGCCCGCGTCGCCTTATCAAATGGTGACTTGGAAGGGTTTGAGTTAATGCTTGATGGTGCAATGCTTACTGAGCGTTCCAATTCGTGCCCATTAGAGTATGAGATGTTATCAGGTGGTGAAGATGAATATGGCAGTCTTGAGTTTGATTGCCCTGAATGTCATCAAACAAACCGTAGAATGCCGGGTCAACTAGTTGCATCATGCCAACACTGCAGTAGTAGAAAAGTTGCGTGCTAATATTGTAGTAACAATGAATAAAGAAAATGCAGATTCTACAGAAGAATTTTCGACAGAATATTTTTGTGAATTGTGCGGGCATTACCCGCTTATTCCAGTTCACGGCCATTTTGAATGCCCAAGTTGTCGCTATAAAACAAAATGTTGCGAAGGAATGGCACTCGATGAGTAGTTATTATGGGGAGAGCAGCCCAAAGCCGGATTTATTCCGGATCTGGCGCGATGAGAGGGGATTTTCCCCTCTCATAAGGCGTAGTCGTAATTGTTGCGAAGGAATGGCACTTGATGAATAATTTCCTTAAATCATGGCTTGATAAATGGAATAGAATTGTTGTCTTTGCTGGTGTATTTGATCCGGTTCATAAAGCGCACATTTCAGCAGCAGAAACGGCCCTAACTTTGGGTAAAAAGGTGGTTTTTTTGCCAGAAAGAGTGCCTCAGCACAAGCACAGTACAACAGATTATACCCATCGGTTAAATATGCTAAAAATAGCAACAAAAAGTAACCCAAGGTTTGAGGTATTAGATTATCCAGAGGACCATCAATACATCGAGCCAGTATTTAAATGGTTAAAGGCAAAGTATCCTGCCAGTAGCTTTGTGTGGATTGTTGGTAGTGATGTAGCGCCACTTATGGCTAAATGGCCTGGAGTAGAAAACCTCGAATCACTAGGTGTCAAGGGCGTGTATTATCTAAATCGACATGGTTCAGAAATAGGCAACAGCTACGAGCTAGATAACGGTGTCGTACTATATCAGCTGAAACGTCGGCGCAACTGGAAAAAACATATTACTCATTCTCGCATAAACTCAGCATCTATAAGAGAAAATACCAAGCAAAATAGAGATCAGTTACCTGGCGGAGTATTTGAATATTTAGTGGCAAACGGCTTGTATAATAATTAATCTTCGACGACTTCGATTTGATCTTTGTCGGCATTAAAATGGGTTTCAAGATATGCTATGTGTTTCTCGCGAAACTTACGGAATTCGGATTTTTTCAAACCAGATTTTTTTATAAAAGCACTTATTTTTTCACTTCCAATATAATGAGGTAGCATTACATAACTTACACCCATCTCGTACAGTTCTGATGCTTGTTCAATTGTGTCAGCATGAGATATAAAAACTACGCTGGGATTTGTAGTTTCTAGTAACCTAACCAATCCCTTATTAGTTTCAAAATCAGTAATTGTCGAAACTATCATCCGAGCTTTAGTTAAATCGGCCTCGTCTAGTAACTCTTGATCAGTCGCATCGCCATATAGAAAATCTATTCCAGTTCGTTCTAGGGCGTCAATGGCTTCCGGGTCATAATCGATAACAACAAATTTTTTACCCAAAGTTTTGAATACATTAATAAATTCTCTTCCACCTCTGTCATAACCGAATAAGACTAGCTCATAAGCTTTACGTTTTTTGCCTCTTTCGTTGTAAGTCTTCTGCCTTTCGAATAGTAAGAGATGCTTCTCAAGAAAAGTATAAACTCCATCGTCGAATACGGTTGTATAAGTAGAAAACGCAATTGAAATTAAAGCTACAAAAGTCAACGCTGATGCGACGTTCGCACCGATTCTGTTCTCGTCTAGTGCTAAGCTTGCCAAGACAAGCGAGAATTCACTAATTTGCGATAGACTCACGGCTGTTTTAAAGCTGGTGTTTTTTGTGTAGCCCAAAATTCCCATACTCAAAATAACTGACCAAGGCTTTATTACGATAACTACGAACAGAGCACTTAAGGTTAATGGAACAACGCTACCAAGGTTTGAAAAACTTAAAGTAGCACCAAGGTTTATAAAGAAAACAACGACGAAGAAATCACGTAATGGGCGTAACCGAGAGCTAATTTCTTGAGCGTAAGGTAAGGTAGCTAAACTTACACCTGCAAAAAGTGCCCCAATCTCAATAGAAAACCCTGCTAATTGGAATAGTGCTGCTGAACCAAAACCCCAACCGATGGAAAATAGGAATAGAAATTCCTGACTTCCTGCGATAAGTTTACGTAGTTTTGGAAGCACCATATTACCTATCAGCACTAAAGGAACGCCAATAAGGATACCTTTACCAGTCAGAAAAGCAAGTTGACCTAGAGAAAAATTCTGTTGTTCTCCATGTGCCGTGAAAACAAGCAGTGCAATTGTCGCCACCACGTCTTGTACCAAAAGAATACCGACTGTAATTTTCCCGTAAAGTCTTGACTGTTCTTTTTTATCACTAAGAAGTTTCAAAACTATAATCGTACTACTGAAACTTAAAGCCGTAGCTAAAACAACCGATTCGGTTTTTGATAACCCAAAAAGCGATCCGACGGCAAAGCCTGCAATCCCGGTAATTATTATTTGTGATGCACCGGCTATCATTGTGACTTTACCCACTTCTCGTATGACTTTAGGGTTTAGACCAAGCCCAATAATAAATAACAGCAACGCTATGCCAATTTTAGAGAAAACTTCTATTGTTTCGGCTGAGCTTATGAGAGATAAAACGGAAGGTCCGACAATAATACCTGTTAATATATGCCCAATGATAAGAGGTTGACGAAGTAATCGCATTATTAAAGCAATACCGGAGCCGATAGCGATTATTAAACTAAGTTCTATAAAAAGGTCGTGTTGCATATTAAATTCTTATGTTTCTAGAGTAACTTATTAGACTG
>JAGQNP010000050.1 GCA_020428005.1 Candidatus Saccharimonadota bacterium | reverse complement strand
TCTCCTTATCCAGGAGAGTTTTTATCTTGGTGGCTCCTCCCAGACTATAGCTACGCGCCAAGAATACTATTACTGATAATGAAGGTTTTCTTGGGCTTAGCATATATTCTCGCTAATCGCTCGAATATCGATATCGCAAACAAGTTTGCTGTTCTAGAGTTGCTAGCAACCACCACGAAAAAATCCCACAAATTAGTGGGATTCATTCGTGGTGGACTCTAGCAGGGAAAACTGGAACTACATTTTCTCTGGTCTAATTGAGCTAAACAATCGTTTAGAACAATTAGGGATTGATGCGATGATCCATGACGCAGATAAATCTGAGTCACTGTTACCCGTAAATCCTCCAAAGAATATTACTACATTTAACCCTTCTGCTCAAGGGCGAGTAAGGAGTAGCTATGTTTAGAATATTTAAGAAACAATCCAACGCCTCCCCCCTGCTGTCATCTGAGTTATTCGATGAGCATTCATTCTATAAAGAATTTAGTAAAGATATACGTGTTGCCCAAAGCCAAATAGTGATTGAAAGCCCCTACATCACAATGAGACGCGCAAGTGAAATATCCCCTTTATTGAAAAAGGCAATCAGAAGAGGCGTAAGAGTTTCTATATATACACGTAACCCCAATCATCATGATGGAATCTTAATTTCTGAGTCAATTAAAGGAATTGAGGTGCTAAGGAGTATTGGAGTAAAAGTCTACATATGCAACGATATGCGACATCGTAAATTGGCTATGATAGACGGCTATATTCTTTGGGAAGGTAGCCTCAATATGCTATCTCAGAATGGAAGTATGGAAATAATGCGCAGGATCGTATCGACGGATATGTGCTCTCAGATGGAGAAGTTTATCAAGTCGCGATAATAACAGTGGTGCTATAATGCGAGGAAACTATGGACGAACAGCAAGTACGAAAAGATATAGAGATGGTAGTAAATTATCTCAAAATCCATCAACCCGAAAATGCGACACCAGAATATGCTGCCGCTATGTTAGATTTTTTACAGACCAATCTACACGATCTAGCACAAAATGATCCAGAGCAGTTATTAAATTTATATGAATCTTTTAAGGCCGACAAAGAAAAGGAACATCGGTCAAAAAACTAACGCTTTACCCCTGTAAGCATAAGTGTTATACAATATTTGTTGCATAATAGCAAATATGTTTGCTATAGTTCAAATTACCAAGGAGGTAAAGGTGCATGAGTAAAAAACAACTCACATTCCTAAGCTTATTTATAAGCGTGGGGATCCCCTTTGTCCTCACTAACACAGCTCTTGCGCAAAGCGCGGGCGACGTAGGACAAGTAGAAAACTTTATCCGCAACGTCATCCAAGTCATCGCAGGTTTAGCCGGTCTCATAGCGACCGGCTTTTTTGTTGTTGGGGGCTTTGGCTACATAACAAGTTCAGGCAATCCTGAAACACTGGAGAAGTCAAAAAGAACGTTGATATTCTCTGGTCTCGGGCTTGCAATCACTATAGGAGCATTTGTTCTTAGTAACATTGTTACTGGAATAGCTACAAATGCTTTCGGGAGATAATCCCTAAATGGCATCATCATTCGCCACTCTCTTAGACGGGGTGGCGAATTTTGCTGTAATCAACAACGACATACAAAACTATTTACGCCCCATTCTATTTTCACTAGTTGGTTTGGCTGGGGTGGTCTCAGCATTCTTCATCGTACAGGGTGGTATAGAATACATGACCAGCTCTGGGAAACCAGAAAAACTCGAGAATGCTAAAAAGATTCTCAAGAATGCCCTTATAGGTCTCGTTATTGTTATTGCCGCCGGAACTCTTACTTCAATTTTAAGTAACGCGTACCAGCAAGGTGGTGGAAGTGTCGCAGAACAATTGCCAGTACTCCAAACAGTTGAAACTGATACTGGCGGTGGTGGCTTAACCGAAGTGCTTATTAATGCCATTATAGGCCTTTTCAAGCACATTATTACAACTGCGGGAAAACCATTTATAGATGGACTGTCTTACTTCACCAGTGAAACCCCTCTCATGGCGAGTAATCCTGCTGTATTTAAGCTGTGGCTAACGGTATTGGGCATCTCGAATGCGCTATTTGTACTCGGTGTGGTACTGATTGGTTTTCAATTTATGAGTGCTGCCTCGTTCGGCTTTGAAGAACTTGAAATTAAACAGCTAATCCCTAAGCTTGTTGGAACCTTCTTGCTCATGAACATGTCAATCTTTGGTATTGATGCAATCATTAGCCTAAGCAATGCCATGATAAGTGCCGTCCAGTCTGTATATGCGTCACAGACCGTATGGGAAGTACTGAACTCAGTTGCCGATATGTCTGGTGGGTTTGGGTTTGTTGCCCTCCTTATCATGGTTGTGTTTCTTATCCTTGCAGTTATGCTGATGGTCTTCTATGTGCTTAGGATCGTCACGTTATATGTTGGTGCCGTCTTGTCACCGATTGTTGCCCTCCTTCAAATTATTCCAGGATTTAAAGATTTCTCAATTACAGCAACGAAAGCCTATATCGTGAATATCTTCCTACTTTTCATCCATGTCATTATTTTAACTTTAGCAGCAACACTACTGGGGAGTGTGAAGCTAGAAGGCGGGAGCGGTACATTCAACCCAATAATGGCAATGATTGTTGGTGTCGCAACCTTACTTGCTCTTCTCAAGACTCAAGCTGTTCTTATGCAAATGTCTTATGTCAGTGCAGGGCCACGGGCGTTACGCAAACTAAGCTCACAGTTTATGAACGGAGTAAGCTATACAACCTCGAAAATTCAATCTTCTCGTTCAAGCCGACAACTAGCAACCGATAATGCAAAATCGAGTGGTTCAAGCACTAAGCCAAAGACTACAACAAAGGAAGGATACAAATGAAAACTACAGTCGTACCTGCCCAAATAACTAGTGTTGAAGATAGAATTGCAGGTAATCTATCATTCAAGCAACTCATACTGATGATCACGCCAGTGTTTGTCAGTACTGCACTATTCATACTTCTTCCACCATTCACGAAATACCAGCTGTATAAAGTAATTATCTCTGTAACATTCGCTCTATTGTGTTTCACTCTAGCCCTGCGCGTTAAGGGTAAATTGGTTATCGAGTGGATAATCATGCTGTCTCACTATAATTTGCGACCACGATTCTACGTTTTTAACAAAAACAGTGGATCAAGCAGATCGATTACACCAAAACCAAAAAAACAAATAGTTGATAAAGAAGTAAAGGAGTCTAAATCTCCACTTCTTCCTAAGTTGGCATTTACAACAGGTGAGATTTTGAATTTTGAAAATGCACTAGGTAACCCGAATGCAGATTTACATTTTATCCGATCTAAGAAAGGAGGTCTGCGTGTCCATATTAAAAAAGTCAAATAAGCCCGCTAGTTCTCGTGAACAGATTCGCATCGACGGTGTGCGTGACGGCATTCTTATTCTCCCAAACAAAGAATATCGGTTAATACTGCAAACTTCATCTATTAACTTCGAATTAATGAGCGAAGACGAACAGGATGCGCTGATAGATACGTACCAAAACTTCTTAAACTCTCTTAACACAAGCTTTCAGATTGTTATACGTATTCGAGAGCTTGATATGGATAAGTACTTGCAGGGTTTCATAAATAAGATAAACACACACGATGAACAGATCTACAAAAAACAAGCAGAAAACTATATCGATTTTGTCGGAAAACTCGTCACTAACAACAAGATTCTCACAAGACGCTTTTACGTCGTATTGCCCTACAAAGCAACAGATAGCGACTTCACGATAGTCTCAGAGCAGCTAAAACAAAGTGCAGAGTTAGTAGCAAAGGGACTTGGAAGATTGGGCATGCAGACACAAAAACTAAATAGCCTAGAAGTACTTGACTTGTTCTATAGCTTTTACTCTCCAGCGCATGCAAAAAGACAACCCCTCAGAGAACAAACGATACAACTACTAAAGGAGGCGTACCTATGATTACTGCACTCTCATCAAAAGTTGCTCGGTTGCGAAAGAAACGTGATGAACCGATGAAACTTGTATTGGAGTATGGCGAACAAGACCCTATGGATATCATTAGCTACTCAGGCCTAAAGGAGCAACCAATTTACGTTGTTATAGACGGCAGATATTGTCGCACCCTCTTTATATCTGGCTATCCTTTTGTTGCTAACTCAGGTTGGCTAAATAGTCTGATTAACTTCAATCACAACATCGACATTAGTTATCACATGGATCAGGTTGATGCGACTCGTGCGTTGCCAAAACTTAACCGCAAGATTACAGAACTTGAGAGCACGAAGAGAACCATGATTAAAGCTGGAAAAATTGTTGGGCCCGAAATAACAGATCCACTAGAAAGTGCGACCGAGCTTCGAGATAAGATTCAACGCGGTCAAGAGATGTTATTTCAAACTTCCATATACATAGCCATAACAGCTGATTCATATAATGAACTTGAGAAACTCACGAAAGTTCTTGAGACGACTCTTTCTGCGCGATTATTCTTTGTAAAAACTGCCCGATACCAACAGATTGAAGCACTACAGTCTGTATTGCCTCGATCCGAAGACATACTGAGTCAGAAACGGAATCTCGATAGTTCTTCTGCGGCACTCACATTTCCATTTATGAGTTCTGAGCTCGTTCAAGAGGACGGTATTTTATATGGAGTAAATAAATCCAACAACTCACTGGTTATCCTTGATAGGTTTAGTCTCCATAATGCAAACAGTATTGTATTTGCGCAATCAGGTAGTGGTAAAAGCTATGCGACGAAGGTTGAGATTTTGAGGCAATTGATGCAAGGAACCTCTGTCATAGTTATTGATCCAGAGCGTGAGTATAAACTACTAACCGATTCAGTCAATGGAACGTACATTAAGTTTTCAACCAATAGCCAGCAAAAGATTAATCCATTCGATATCTCTACGACCTCCAAGAAGAAGCGCGACTTATCCGAGCATATTCAAGATCTTACAGAAATAGTGAGCTTGATGGTTGAAGGTCTAGATGCAAAAGAAAAGGCAGCTCTCGATAAAGCTCTACTACGCATGTATAGCCACTCAAAAAATAGTAGACCGCTTCTAAAAGATCTATACAGAGAATTGAAGCAACTCAATCAGAACAAGCTATGCGAGCGTCTAGATAGGTATATATCTGGATCACTTTCTAACATATTCAATAATCACAGCAATGTGAGTCTCGAGAACAGATTAGTAGTTTTTGATATAAAAGACATGCCTGAATCACTGCGACAACTGATGGTTCTCATCATATCTAACTACGTACAAAACGAAGTGAAAACAAACCCGAAAAAGCGCTTATTGGTTATCGATGAAGGTTGGTTACTGCTTCAGCATGAAGAGTCAGCACGGTTTATTGCAGGGCTTGTACGAAGGGCTAGGAAGTATTACCTTGGTGTATCGATAATCTCACAGCAAGCGAACGACTTCTTGCACAATGACTACGGACGAGCCATAGCCTCTCAAAGCGCTTTACGAATACTGATGAGACAAGATACGACCACAATTAAGAATGTCGTATCTGAATTTGCTCTAAGCGAATATGAAAATAACTTTTTACTAACCTGCGAAAAGGGGGACGCTCTCATAATTGCAGACAAAAACCATGTAGCAGTTAAGGTTGTTGCCTCAGAAAAAGAACACCCACTCATTACTACAAATCCTGCGGAGATGTATAGCCTATGACATGGATCTGGTGGATTATGAAGTCACTAAAAACAGAGATCAAGATAGTCTTGGCTACTTTAGTGGTTTTTATTTTTCTACCTGCCATTTCTGTCGTTGTAGTTGCCGC
>JAGQNP010000004.1 GCA_020428005.1 Candidatus Saccharimonadota bacterium | reverse complement strand
AGAGTAGTAGGCTCACTATTAATAGAATTTAAAAAGGATATTGCTAATAAGTTCGTGAAATCTCTTCCATTTTCACTAACTAACGCACAAAGGAAAGCTGTTTGGCAAATATATCAAGATCTTGCTGGAAGTACTCCTATGAATCGATTACTTGAAGGTGACGTTGGCTCTGGTAAAACAGTAGTTGCATGCATGGTTACGCTAATGGTAATTGAAAGTGGTTATCAGGTTGCTATTATGGCTCCAACTGAAATATTGGCTAGGCAACACGCAGAAACCTTTAGAAAATTACTGAAACCACTTGGATATGGTGATGGGGTGGTTCTCTTGATAGGGAGCATGAATGTTAAACAAAAGCATTTGGCGTACAAGAGTATCGAAGACGGTAGAGCTAAAGTGGTAATCGGCACGTCCACACTTATACAGGAGAAGGTAACTATGAAAAACCTTGCTTTAGTAATTATTGACGAGCAACATAGATTTGGGGTTGATCAAAGAAAAAAACTTCAACGAAAAGCTGGAAGAATGCCACATGTGCTATCAATGACTGCCACACCAATTCCAAGAAGCTTAGCGCTTGTATTGTATGGTGATCTGGACATAACAATTGTTAATGACAAGCCCGAAAACAGAAAACCTGTGAAGACTTGCATAGTGTTAAAGAGGGATGAGCAAAAAATCCATGATGTTATAAAGCAAGAAGTTAATAATGGCAGACAGGCTTACATAGTGTCACCGATAATTGAAGAAGGCGAATCAGCAACATCTAGCTCTGCAAAGCAAACCTTCAATAAAGTTCAGCAATTATTCTCAGGTGTCAGTATTGGACTATTGCATGGAAAACTTTCAAAAGAAGAGAAAGAGAGAACTATGCAAAAGTTTCAAAAAAACGAGATTGCAATTCTAGTTACTACAACTGTTATAGAAGTCGGTGTTGATATACCGAATGCCACAGTAATAGTTATTCAGGACCCCGAAAGATTTGGTCTAGCACAGATACATCAGTTAAGAGGCAGAGTTGGAAGAGCTGATCATGATAGCTACTGCTTCTTATCACTATCTAACAACAACAAGCCCAGTCAGAGATTGCATGCTTTAGAGTCAAAGCATAGTGGTTTCGAACTTGCTGAGCTTGATCTAGAGTTGAGGGGGCCGGGTGAGATTTATGGAATTACTCAACACGGACATTTAGATCTAAGGATGGCAAAGTTATCAGATACAAAGATGATCAGTGCTGCAAAAAAAGCAGCAGAAGAGTTTATTGCAAGAAAGGAAAAGTTGATACAATATAAAGAGTTACATAATAGAGTAAATTATCTTCGCAAGATCACAAACTTGAATTAAAAAACAATGTACTCAGGAACAACACTAACTAAATTATCTGGCAGATTTGTCGGTGCACATCAGAAATTTGATAGTGTATCAAGGCGACATCTTAATAAAATAATAGATAATAAAACTGCCTTCCCCAAAATTAGGCGGATTCTTTCATTTGAGGGCAAGAATGGCCCAGATGGGATCAAACGAAAAAGCCCAGCCAAAGATGAACCATGGCATTACTTTAATCCATTTGACGATAAAGATTCAGAACTAATTACTCAGATTGAACATCATTTCAAAGAATTAGTGCATCATCTCCAGCAAGATAGCGTTGAGAAGAGCAGTTTTGAAGCAGCTTGGTTAGCGCACGCTATAGTCGATGGTCTAACCCCGGCTCATCACTATCCATACGAAGAAAAGTTGAGTGAACTTAGAGGTGGTGCCCCAAACGATACACGAACGACAGTCAAGGACAAGATAATTATTCCTGGTGATACTAAAAGAGACATGATGAAAAAAAATTGGAAGATGTGGGGACCCAAGGGATTGATCACAACTCATGGGTTTTTTGAATTTGGCGTAGCGGCAATTATAAAGCCACTTACGTTCAATGAGGCCGTCCCAACAAAAAGTCAAATAAAACAAGCTCAAAACATTGGAATAGGTGAATTGTTTAGACGTTCCGCGCGAGAAATTGCTGTTTTAAATATGTATGAGGCATATTACAAAAAAGGCTGGACACCAAAGCTTGCGTGGCAAGTTAGACATAAACTTGGACCGATTATCGTTCAAACGGTAACATTAAGTTGGTATTTAGCACTTGTTGAGGCTGGATTACAACCAAAGCTATGAGAATAATATCGGGAAAGTTGGGTGGCAGGGTATTTATTGCTCCTAAAAATCACAGAACACATCCAATGGCTGATAAGGTACGGGGTGCGCTATTTAGTGTACTCGGAGATATCGATGGATTAACTATTTTAGATGCGTTTACGGGTAGTGGCGCTCTAGCGTTCGAAGCTATTAGTCGAGGTGCTATGTTTGTTGTTGCCATTGATATTGACAAAAATGCTTTTGATGCGGTTCAACGTAATGTCAAGGATTTGGGTATCACTAGCGAAAAGATAAAAGTTATTCGCTCAAATTGTGCTAGTTGGAGCCAAAAGAATAGCGACACAAAATTTAATATAGTAATTGCAGCTCCACCTTATGACGACTTGCAAGTGGATAAAATAAAGAGTCTAACTAGACATCTTGAGGATAGTGGAGTATTTATATTAGATTGGCCAGGCAAACTTGCTCTGCCGAGTATAGACAATCTTAAGCTTATCAAGTCAAAAAAGTATGAGGATGCCCAACTAGCATTTTATAGAAAGATTAGGTAAAATATCGCAGTTGTCATTAGTCTGCGCGAGTGGTGGAATTGGTAGACACGCATGCCTTAGGAGCATGTGCCGCAAGGCGTGAAGGTTCAAGTCCTTTCTCGCGCACCATTGACATAAGCAAGATGGTGTATTAAAATATAAATATGATTTATTTAACTAACCAACATCATATCCATATATTGCCGGAGCTGATCGGTTAGTTTAGTTTTGTCTTGAAACTTCAAACGCCGGATCACCCCGGCGTTTTTGTTATGTAACTAATTTTTAACTTTAAGAGAGAATAATGAATTATTTTGAAAACGTAGAATCAATAGCTGTGCCAAAGGGTGAAAACCGTGCTGCTGCCGAAGCATGGATGATTGATAATGGCCTAGAGTTGCCAGAGATGCCTGCGAGGTGTCTTCACCTCGCAGGTGGGTAACGTTGCGCTTCAATATGTGAGGGATGAGGAAGGACTGAGGCTTTTAAACGACGGTCAAAGAGACTTGGCATTTATAGGCTCAGATAAATTTGCTGAGTTGTCACTAAGCGGCACTATAAAAAGTGCGAATGTCATTGACAGTGTACCAATAGATTGTTCAATGATTCTTGCTGGACCAGATGATGAAGGTATTTCACAAGTACAAATGAAGCTTGGTAAGCCGATGAAGGTTGCAACAAGCTATCCGTTTTTGATGAATAAAATGGTAAGTAGCAGCTTTGTTGACTTGCAGCCTACTTTTGTCAGTGGTGGCTGTGAAGGATATGTGAGTTCGGGCCTGTGTGATCTGCTATTTGATATAAAGGCAACCGGAGATACAATTGCTGCGAATGGACTTAAAATATATCTGGAGAGTCGGAAGCTTGATCTAAAAGTTCTTGACTATTGTGAGTATGATCAAAGATCAGCCGGAGACAAGTTATACGATGGCTTGCTAGATGTAGCAAGCGTCTTGTCAATGAGGCGCAATGACATCGAGAGCATGGATGCAACATCATATACATTAGGTTTAATGCGATCCCAGAACGCCTTAGTAAAAAAGCTGAGCGAAGAATTTGGCGAACTATTACAGGCACTGCTAAGGTCTGACACTAATAAGCAAGAGGTTATTTCTGAAGCTGCTGATTTACTGTATGCCATACAAGTATGGATGACATTAAAGGGGGTATCGCTAATAGATGTCATAAAAGAAGATATCCGCAGAAGCAAAGCATAAGATATAATGGAGGAAATATGAGTCTATCAACACAACCATACAAAGGAGCCCGGGATTTTTACCCTGAAGATAAACTTATACAAAAGTATATGTTTGGTGTAATGCGTCGTGTTTGTGAACGCTTTGGTTATCAAGAATATGACGCTCCGATCCTAGAACCGCTTGAACTGTACTCTGCAAAAACTGGCGAGGAGATTGTGAATGAGCAAACATATGCGTTTGAAGATCGTGGTGGTCGCAAGGTTGCACTTAGGCCAGAAATGACGCCAACAGTAAGCAGATTGGTTGCATTAAAGCGACAGGAATTTGCCTACCCAGCACGATTATTTAATATCGGAGGCCGCTGGCGCTATGAAAGACCACAACGTGGTAGGTATCGTGAGTTCTTTCAGCTTGATGTTGACATATTTGGTGTCGATAATATTTCTGCAGAATTAGAATTGATACAGCTCATGGATACTGTACTCAAAGAGTTCGGTGCAACTGAATCAATGTATCAGATCAGGATTAACAGTCGAAAGCTCGTCGACTATATTATTGAAAATTACTTAAAGCTTGATAAACAAACAGGACACGACCTTGTTAAGTTAATCGATCGCATGAATAAACTTGAGCCAACAAAGTTCGAAAAAGAATTGACCGAAATTGTAGGAAGCAAGTTAAAGGGCGTAAAAGAACTGCTTCAGATTGAAAAGCTAACAGACTTGCCAGAAGCTCTGAAAGACTTGCAGTCCGTGAAAGAACTTACAGATACCATTAATAGTCTCAACAAGTTAGGCGTTCAAAACGTATCCTTTGATATTAGTTTGATGAGGGGTTTTGATTACTATACTGACATTGTTTTTGAGGTTTTCGATACACACCCTACTAATAACAGATCAATGTTTGGTGGTGGCCGCTATGACGGCTTGGTCGGTTTATTTGGGGTTGAGCCAATACCAACAGTTGGTTTTGCTATGGGCGATGTAACATTACAAAACTTTCTTGAAACCAACAAATTGCTGCCCGAACTTACAACTTCAGTTAATGCTGTCGCAATCATTTTGGGTAACGAATATGCTAATGCAGAGCCCCTAATTCGAGAATTACGCAACGGTGGACTTAATATCGCTGTAGATAACACTGGTCGCAAGTTAGATAAGCAATTAAAAAGTGCAGATAAGTCAAAGGTTAAGAATGTAATAATTATTGGTAATGATGAAATAAGTAGCGGCAAACTGACATTGAAAAATTTAGATACAGGCAAGACTGTAAAACTATCTGCGAGACAAATAATGAGGGAGCTTTCGTAAAAGTTTATGTTTGCATCAAATCACGTAATCACAGGAGCTGTAATAGGATCATTGGTAGTTAACCCTGTTATCGCAATTCCAGTAGCATTTTGTGCACATTTTGTACTAGATGCCTTCCCGCACTATGGAATTGGTGATCATACTAGCAAAAAGTTTCTTTATACCCTAAGTGCAGATGCTGGACTAGCACTAGCCTTAATAGTAGTTATTTTTGTCTTACAACCACAGAATTGGCTATTAATAATTGCTTGTGGTGTTTCTTGTGCCAGTCCTGATCTTATGTGGTTACCTAGATGGCTGGTAGAGCTTAAAGGGCGCAAACCAAAGAATATGGGACCAGTTCGTCGTTTTCACTCAAAGGTTCAGTGGGCAGAGCGTGAAATTTGGTGGGGATTAACAAGCGAGGTTGCTTGGTTTTGTTTAATGATTTTTGTTTTAGCAAACAATCTAAACTTTACTTAGACCTAGCCAAAGTCCTTTACATCTGTTAGAGTAGTGGCTTATGCAGATAAAACAAGACAAAGTCTCAGAAACCGAGGTAACAATTATAGTCATTCCCAGTACTCAAGAGCTACAAAAGGTCAAAGAGCTCGTTCTCAGTAATATGGGAAAAAGAGTTAAGTTAGCAGGATTTAGGGAAGGAAAAGCACCTCTAAACCTTGTTGAAAAGAATGTTGATGCCGGTCAACTTCAACAAACGTTTTTAGAAGAAGTCGTAAATCATACATACCCAAAAGCAATAGTAACTGAGAAGCTTCGACCGATTGGCAACCCAGAGATTTCAGTTAAAAAATTTGTTCCGTATGAGACATTAGAATTTGAAGCTAAAGTTACTATTATTGGACCAATAAAATTACCAAACTATAAGTCAATAAAAAAACCAGTTCCAAAGTTGCAAATATCTTCTGAAGAAGTAAATGAGGTACTTAGTTCTCTACGGCAACGGACCGCAGAAAAAAAAGATGTCAATCGTATGGCGAAAAATAATGATCAGGTATGGATTGATTTTAAGGGTGTTAACTCTAAAGGTGAGCCAATAAAGGGTGCCGATGGTGAAAATTACCCGGTTGTTATTGGAAGTAATACATTTATACCTGGATTTGAAGACAATTTAATTGGAATGAAAGCTGGTGATACCAAGGAATTCAAATTAAAGTTTCCAAAAGATTATGGATTTAAGGCTTTGGCAGGTAAAGATGTCAAATTCACTGCTACTATGCAAAAAGTCCAAGAGATTATTTTGCCAAAGCTGGATAATGCATTTGCGGCTAAGTCGGGACCATTTTCAACACTTCAAGAACTAAAGAAAGACATAAAACGTCAGTTACAGGTCGAAAAAGATCGCGAATTAATTCGAAACTATGAAACAGAACTTATTAAAGACATTGCAGAAAAATCCCAAGTAACAATCCCTAAGATTTTGATATCACAACAGTCCGAGTCAATGCTTGCAGAGTTTAAGCAAAATTTGTCCTATCGTGGTCAAAATTTTGAGGATTTTTTGTTAGCAGAAGGAATATCACAAGAAGAATTTGAGAAATCTCAGATACGCAATCAGGCTGAGGAACGTGTTAAAGTTGGCTTGGTTTTAACCGAAATCTCAGAAAAAGAGGGTCTGACGGTTGCGAATGATGAAGTTGAAGCAAGAATATCTCAGCTGAAGCAACAATATACTGACCCCAAAATGAGAGCAGAACTTGACAAACCAGAGAACAAGAGTGAAATTGCTTCTCGAATTTTGACGGAAAAAACACTGGATAGGCTAGTCTCGTACGCTACAAAAAAATAATATTAGCACTCACACTTGACGAGTGCTAATGTTGTAGGTATACTGTCATCATGATTAATAAAGAAAATTCGTTTCTAGTTCCAACAGTTATTGAAACGGATGGGCGTATGGAGCGTGCTTTCGACATATACTCCAGGCTTCTAAAGGATAGAATAATTTTTCTAGGGAGTGATGTTAATGAACACACTGCCAATTTAATAGTTGCTCAGCTACTATTCCTAGACAATGAGGATAACAAAAAAGACATATATCTATACATAAATAGTCCAGGTGGAAGCGTCTATGACGCATTAGCGATTTATGACACTATGCAATATGTAAGTAGTGATATACAAACCGTTGGCATTGGCGTACAGGCGTCAGCTGCTGCATTTTTACTTAGTAGCGGTACAAGGGGTAAACGCTTTATATTGCCAAATGCTACAGTCATGATTCACCAACCATCAAGCGGAACACGCGGTAAGGTCACGGATATGGAAATAGATCTAAAAGAATCATTGAGGATCAAAAGCCGTCTAAACGAGATTATGGCTCAAAATACAGGACAAACAGTAGAGCGAATTAAAGAAGATATGGAGCGCGATTACTGGATGACAGCAGATGGTGCAAAAAAATACGGGTTAGTCGATAGAGTTATCAAAAACCAATAATTATTACTTGACTTTTACAATTCGGTAGTTCAAACTCTCATATTAAGAAGTAGTGTACGTTCGGGTAGTATTGGTTTGTAACAGATTTTGCCAAGATGCCCAGCTAGTGTTCTTCGGCCGAACCAAAACGTAAAAATCACATCAAACTAATTAATATGGAGCTAGTTGTCTATGGCAAAGAGTAGTAATTCTGATACTACATCAACAAAAACTAAACAAAACAAAAATGGTAGAGTATATTTTAATGATTCTGATGAAATTATCGATCTTCCCAATCTGGTTGACCACCAAAATCGGTCTTTTCAATGGTTTGTCGAGGAGGGTCTTGGCGAGCTTTTAGCAGAAATAAGTCCAATTGATGATTACACAGCAAGTAAGCTCTCGCTAAGGTTTAAAGACTATAGATTTGAGTCACCAAAGTTATCAGAAGACGAGGCCAGAGAAAACAATGTTAGTTACGAAGCTCCTTTAAAGGCTACTGTTGAGCTTACAAACAAGGTAACTGGTGAAGTTAAAGATCAAGAGATATATCTAGGTGATTATCCTTGGATGACTAACCGCGGAACCTTTGTGATAAATGGCGCTGAGCGTGTTGTTGTATCTCAGTTGATTAGATCTGCGGGTGTGTTTTTTACTTCAGATCTTCATGGTTCAAAGAACCTTTACGGCGCCAAGGTTATCCCAGGTCGGGGAGCATGGCTTGAGTTTGAGACTGCGGCATCGGGGGCACTTTTTGTAAAAATTGATAGAAAGCGAAAAATTGCTGTCACAACTCTTTTGAAAGCTCTTGGTCTAAGTGAAGCTCAAATAAAAGAACATTTTAAACATGTCGATCAAGGCTCATTAAATTACATCGAGTCTACATTGGAAAAAGATCCAACAAAAGGTAGCAACGAAGCTCTAATTGAAGTATATCGTCGATTAAGACCGGGTGACCTCGCAACTGTTGATAATGCTCGTGGGCTAATAGAAAACATGTTTTACAACTTTAAGCGTTTTGATTTTAGTAGAGTCGGACGCTATAAGCTTAACAAACGTCTTGATTTAGATATTCCAAATACAGTTGAAAACCGAGTCATGCGACTTGAGGATCTTATAGCAATCATTGCAGAGATTATCCGATTAAATAATACTCAAGAACCGGCAGATGATATTGACTCTCTAGCTAATCGAAGGGTTAAGTTGGTTGGAGAGCTTGTGCAAAGGCAGTTTAGGATCGGGCTTCTTAGAATGGAACGTAACACTAAGGATCGCATGAGTATGAGCGAAATTGAAACTGTTACTCCTGCTCAGCTTATAAACGCTAGGCCAGTGGTAGCTGCTGTTCGAGAATTTTTCGCTAGTTCGCAGCTGTCACAGTTCATGGACCAAATTAATCCTTTGAGTGAACTAGCTCACAAAAGACGCTTGAGCTCGATGGGTCCTGGTGGCTTAAGTCGTGAGAGGGCCGGTTTCGAAGTACGCGACGCTCATGCAACTCACTATGGAAGGATATGTGCCGTAGAAACCCCCGAAGGAGCTAACATTGGACTAGTTCTTAATATGGCTGCATACGCGAGGATCAATGATTACGGTTTCATAGAAACTCCTTATCGCAAGGTAATGAATTCTGTTTCGGCGAAGGATTCCGAAGGGCACATAGCTGCAGTAAATCTCGAAGATGAAAAAGGTGTTGTAATCGTAAAGGCTGGAGCAACAATCACTGCTGCGAATGCAAAAAAGCTTGCCTCGATAAAAAAGCAAGTTACTTGGCCGATAAAAGCTGTTACAACAGATGATATTGTTTATTTAGATGCAGCTGAGGAAGAGGCCGCAGTTATTGCTAGCGCAAGTGAGCCTGTAGATGACAAAGGCTATTTTATTAGTGAACGTGTTTCAGCTAGAAGTCACTTAAAGTCAAGTGAAGTTGACGCTAATGATGTGACTCACATAGATGCATCAAGAAAGCAAATCATTGGCTCAAGTGCGGGACTGATACCCTTTGTAGAGAAGAATTATGTATATCGATCTCTCATGGGTAGTAACCAACAAAGGCAGGCTGTGCCACTAATTAGGCCACAATCTCCAATTGTGGGTACTGGACTTGAAGAAGCGGTTGCATATAACAGTGGTCAGCTTATCGTGGCTGATCAAGCTGGTGAGGTAGTAAAAGCTTCAGGTGATGAAGTCGTAGTATCTTACAAAAGTGGCAAAATTACATATAAACCACAGCACTTTATAAGAAGCAATGAAGGTAGTTCCATAAATCAGAAAGTTGTTGTAAACACTGGAGATAAACTAAAACCAGGTGATCCAATAATTGAAGGTATGTCGATTGCAAGTGGTGAGTTAGCTTTGGGTAGAGATCTCGTAGTTGCATTTATGCCTTGGAATGGCTACAACTTTGAAGACGCAATTATAATTTCAAGAAAACTTGTTGAAAACGATGACCTAACTTCTGTTCACATTGTTGATTTCATGGTTGAAGTTCGTGAAACAAAACTTGGACCTGAGTTAGTAACGAGGGACATACCAAATGTTGCTGAAGATTCACTCCGTCATCTAGATGAGGAGGGAATAGTTAGAATAGGCGCTGAAGTTCACCCTGGCGACATTCTAATCGGTAAGATTACGCCTAAAGGCGAACAAGAGCTAAGCAGTGAAGAACGCTTACTCCGTGCTATTTTTGGAGAAAAAGCTAAAGAAGTTAGAGATACCTCACAAAGAATGCCCAACGGTAAACATGGGAAGGTAGTAGGGGTTAAGGTTTTCTCCAAAGCTAACGGACATGAATTGAAAGCTGGTGTCATAATGCAAATCCAGGTATTTGTTGCTCAAATGCGCAAGATATCTGTTGGAGATAAGCTTGGTGGCCGTCATGGTAACAAGGGTGTTATAGCTCGTGTATTACCGGTTGAAGACATGCCATTTACTGAGGATGGTACGCCAGTAGACATAATACTGAACCCTCTTGGTGTACCAAGTCGTATGAATATTGGACAGCTATTTGAAACTCATCTAGGTATGGCGGCACGATCTTTAGGAATGAAAGTCGCAAGTCCATCGTTTAACGGTGTTTCTCCTGATAAAATCCAAGAACTTCTAAAAGACGCAGGATTACCTGAAGACGGTAAACAGCAACTTTATGATGGTCGTACAGGTGAGCCATTTTCCGAGAGAACAACTGTCGGCAGCATGTATATGATCAAGCTAAATCATATGATTGCCGATAAAATTCACGCACGTTCAACTGGACCGTACACAATGGTTACCCAGCAACCGCTCGGTGGTAAGGCACAAAATGGTGGTCAGCGCTTTGGTGAAATGGAAGTATGGGCACTTGAGGCTTATGGAGCAGCAAATACTCTTCAGGAGATGCTGACCATAAAATCTGACGATGTATACGGTAGATCTAAAGCATATGAAGCTATTATTAAACAAACAGAAATTGTTGGACCAAAGGTACCAGAAAGTTTCAATGTTCTTGTTAAAGAGTTGCAGGGTCTAGGGTTAAAGGTAGACTTAGTTACAAGTGATCAGGTTGTTGATGCAGAGGAGGTTCTTGCTGACAATATTAAAGACGAAGCGGAACATCTTGCAGATGTTGATGTTCCTGAGCCATCCGTATCAGAGATAGATGTTACCGAAGATGCTGCTGTTGATGAGTTTGATGTGATTGATCTCGCCGACTCAACTGCAACCGTTACTATGGTTGACGATAATTCTGTATCATCTGATGACAATGATGATGAGGATATTCAATTACCGGCTGAAGACCAAGAAGAAAAGGAGGTAGCGTAATGAGACGTTATTCACAAGGTACAAATATTGCAGACTTTGATGCAGTACGTCTAGCTGTGGCTAGCGCTGAAGATATTCTAGACTGGAGTCATGGTGAAATTACAAAACCAGAGACCATAAACTATAGGACTCAAAAACCAGAACGCGACGGGCTATTCTGCGAGAGAATATTCGGACCTGTTAAGGACATTAACCCTCATGATGCCAAATATAAGGGTGTTAGATCACACGAGGCAGCTATAGATAAAAACGGTGAAATTGTCACAAAGTCAATTGTTCGACGCGAAAGAATGGGGCATATTAGCTTAGCTTCACCAGTTGCCCACATATGGTTTTTACGTGGAACGCCATCTGCTGTTGGATTGCTACTAGGGCTTACCGTAAAGAACCTTGAGAGGGTAGCATATTTTGCAAGCTACATCATAAAAAATGTAGATGAAGAAAAGCGAAATCAGTTGTTGTCCGATAAAGAGGCTGAATACAAGGCGGCAACAGATGCAATTAAGTCCAGATACGAAGCCGAATCAAAGAAAGATGATGCGAATATTAAGGCACTTGCCGAAATGCAGACAAAAGAGCTTGAGGAAATTGCAGCCCAATTTGAAGAGTACAAATCTCAGGTTGATTCTTTAGTTCGCTTAAACCTCATTTCGGAAGCTGATTATAGAAACTTACCCGACGAATTAAGTGAAATTGTTGAGGTGGGAATGGGCGGTGGAGCACTAAAGGAGCTTCTGGATGATATTGATCTTGAGAAATTAATACTTGATCTTACCAACGAGGCAGAAGAGGCTAAAGGTCAACGAAAGAAGAAACTGATGAAGAGACTTCGATTACTTGAGAGTATGCAAAGAGCGGGAATAAAGCCAAAGAGCATGTGTCTTACTGTACTGCCTGTTATACCTCCAGATCTTCGACCTATGGTTCAACTTACAGGTGGCCGCTTTGCCACAAGCGATCTTAATGATCTATATAGACGTGTAATTAATAGAAACAATCGACTAAAGAAATTGATTGAATTGAACGCCCCTGAGGTAATTAGGCGAAATGAGCAACGAATGTTACAGGAGGCGGTTGATGCGCTAATTGATAATAACAACGCTAGGTCAGGACGAGCCGTTGCAGCTACTGGTCAAAGACGTCGTCTAAAGAGTCTTAGTGACATGCTAAAAGGTAAACAAGGAAGGTTCCGACAGAATTTGCTAGGAAAGCGTGTTGATTACTCAGGTCGTTCAGTTATTGTAGCTGGTCCAGAGCTTACAATTAATGAATGTGGGCTTCCAAAGATGATGGCACTTGAGCTATTCAAGCCATTCGTAATTGGTATTCTGATTGCAAATGACTATGCACACAACATCCGTTCAGCTACGCGAATGATTGAGACTGGCGAAACTGCCGTTTGGGATGCTCTTGACGAAGCAATTAGGGGTAAGTACGTGTTACTTAACCGTGCACCTAGTCTTCATAGGCTAAGCATACAGGCTTTTCAACCAGTACTTATTGAGGGTAAGGCCATCCAGTTGCACCCACTTGTATGTAAAGGTTTCAATGCTGATTTCGATGGCGATCAGATGGCTGTTCACCTACCGCTTTCAGATAGTGCGCAAACTGAAGCTAGAAACATAATGGCTAGCAACAAAAACTTACTAAAACCGGCTGATGGGTCACCAATATTGCATGTTGAACAAGACATTGTGTTGGGCTGTTACTACCTGACATATGACAGAAAGCTAGCCAATGATCAAGTCCTTCCCTTTGCTAATATTGACGAAGTTTTAATGGCGCTTGACAGTAAAAAGGTAATTCTGCAGAGCAAAGTCAGAACTACATTTAAGGGTGAAGTTCGTGAAACCACCGTAGGAAGGTTGCTATTTAATGAGATATTCCCTGAAGACTTTCCATACCAAGACGAACCTATGACTAAGAAGAAATTATCTAACGTTCTTTCAATGGTATACCAGCAGTATGGACAAGAAAAAACTGCTGCTATTGCCGATGCAATGAAGGACATAGGATTCTTTTATGCAACTAAATCTGGTTTATCAATGGGTATGACAGACTTCAGTGATTTCGAAGGTCTTTCTAAAATATTGGAATCTGGTGAGGAAAAAGCCACGGAAATCAGTAACCAGTATGACCAAGGATTTATTACTAACGAGGAAAGATATAGGTTGACAGTTGAGAACTGGATGCAGACTGACTCAACAGTACAAACAAAACTTTCAGAGCAGTTTGCTAGTGAGGATAGTTCAATGTCGATTGCAGTTGTCTCTGGCGCAAGGGGTAATATTGGCCAAGTAAAAACTGCTGTTGGTATGCTCGGTGTTATGACTGATGCAACAGGACGGGCTATTGAACTACCTATTAGGTCAAACTACAAAGGCGGTCTTGGACCACTAGAATACTTTACTGCGACAAGGGGTGCACGTAAGGGAATGATCGACACAGCTCTCAAAACAGCTGACTCTGGTTATCTTACACGTCGACTTGTGGACGTGAGCCAGGATGTATTTACGATTGATGAGGATTGTGAAGATCCAGGATTTCCGGTTTATCGATCAGATTCCGATGAGATCGGTGTTAGCTATGCTTCTCGACTTGTTGGTAGGTTTGCTGCAGAAAAAATCGGAAAGCATGTTGGCAAAGGGGAACATATAACTAGCGACATAGCTCATGCAATTGAGTCTGATGATTCTTGCGATGGTGTACGAATTATGAGCGCATTAAGCTGTACCAACGAGAGAGGGGTTTCGCAAAAGTCATACGGTCTTGATCCAGCCACTGGTAAGCTAGTGGAATCTTACCACCCAATTGGCGTTATTGCTGCACAAAGTATCGGTGAACCAGGTACGCAGTTGACGCTTAGAACGTTCCACTCAGGTGGGTCGGCTGTTGCTGAAGACATTACCCAAGGTTTGCCTCGCGTTGAAGAAATATTTGAAGTTCGTACGCCTAAAGGTCAGGCCTATCTTTCTGAGATTGATGGAGTAGCTACTGTTTGGGAGGAGGGTGACCAATATATAGTTCAGGTTGGTGCTGAAGATAAGAAAAAAGTTAAGTACAGTCTCGATGATCGTGATGTTCAAGTTGCCAATGGCTCAGAAGTTGCTATTGGTGATGTGCTTGCTGCAAATGAAAAGGGTTCCAATCCCCTTATAGCTACAATTGCCGGTAAAGTTGAAGTGAACAAGAAGTCGGTTTCAATTGTACCAGCAGGTAAAAGCTTCGTCCGCTACGAGATACCCGGATATAAGCAAGTATTGGTCAAAGACGGTGAATCAGTGATTGCGGGTCAAAGATTGACAAATGGTTCAATAAATCTGCATGAACTTATGCTGTTACAAGGGGTTGAAGCAACCCAACGGTACATAATGAACGAAATTCTTAAGATATTTGCTTCACAAGGCCAAAATATTGCTGATAAACATCTAGAAATCATTGTTCGTCAAATGTTTAGTCGCGTACAGATAGAAGATGCTGGTGATACGGAGTTTGTTACTGGTGATATTGTTAGTAAGCTTGCTGTTGTTGAAGCTAATGAACAGCTAGTTGCAGAAAAGAAGCAACCTGCAAAATATGTTCAGTTGTTGCTGGGTATAACTAAAGCAAGTCTCTCAACAGACTCATTCTTAAGTGCAGCTAGCTTCCAGGACACAACACGTGTTCTTATTTCAGCCGCAACTAGCGGTAAGGTTGATAAGCTTTACGGTTTGAAAGAAAATGTTATCTTGGGTAGGCGAATACCAGTTGGTACTGGCCATTCGATAGAAGAAGAAAATGATGACGAAGAAATACTGTCTGAAATTGAAGAGGAAGCACTAGTTTAGTATTGCTAAGAAGCAAAAATTCTGTTAGAGTTACACATTGTATTAAATAAGTAATCTGAGCCGAGCGTAGGCATGTGCTTGTTGCAGTAGATTACAGTACTAAAAGGAGAATACATGCCAACAATAAATCAGCTGGTGCGCAAACCACGCACAAAGGTGACTACAAAAAGCAAATCACCGGCTATGCAGCGAGTTGTAAATAATCTAAAAACCAAAAATTATGAAAAGTCAGCACCATTTAAACGAGGTGTTTGTGTTAAGGTCACCACTAAGACCCCTAAAAAGCCTAACTCTGCGCTTCGTAAGGTTGCTCGTGTACGTTTAAGCAATGGTTACGAAGTTTGGGCCTATATTGGTGGTGAAGGTCACAACCTTCAGGAACATGCCGTTGTGCTTGTTCGTGGGGGTCGCGTGAAAGACCTTCCTGGTGTCCGCTATCACATTGTTAGAGGGTCTCTTGATTTGCAAGGGGTTCAGAACCGAAAACAAGGTAGATCGAAATATGGTTCTAAGAAGGAGGGTAACTAATGCCGAGGAAAGTTACTAAATCACTAGTTCGTCCTGTCCAACCAGATAGAATATATAACAATACTCAGATTACCAAAGTTATAAACAGAGTTATGCAAAACGGTAAAAAGCAAGTGGCCGAGCGACTTGTATATCATGGTATGCAAAAGGCTGCCGATAAATTAAAAGTTCAAAATCCATTAGAAGTGTTCGAACAGGCTTTTGGGAACATAAAACCTTCAGTCGAAACTCGCTCTAGGCGTGTCGGTGGTGCGAACTATCAAATCCCATTTGAAGTTCGTGGACAACGACAGCAGCACCTAACTACCATGTGGTTTGTTCAGGCTGCCCGTGCTCGTAAGGGTATGAGTATGGAAGATCGCATAGCGTTGGAACTCATTGATGCATATAACAATACCGGTACAGCTGTGAAGAAGAAGGAAGATACTCACAAGATGGCCGAAGCTAACCGAGCATTTGCTCACTTTGCAAGATAGTTAGGGGGGGTAATGACAGCTAAAAAAACTGAAATGAAAATGATTCGAAACATGGGTATTATTGCCCACATCGATGCCGGCAAGACAACAACTACTGAAGGCATTTTGTATAGAACAGGGTTGAAGCATAAAATCGGTGCTGTTCATGAAGGAGAAACAACCACTGACTGGATGGCGCAGGAACGTGAACGTGGAATCACTATCGTATCCGCTGCAGTTACTTGTTACTGGAAAGATCATCAGATTAATATCATTGATACTCCAGGGCATATTGATTTTACAGTGGAAGTTGAACGGTCACTCCGTGTGCTTGATGGTGCGTGCGTAGTATTTGATGGTAAGATGGGCGTAGAGTCACAGTCTGAAACCGTTTGGCGTCAAGCAGATAAATACAATGTTCCACGCGTTTGTTTTATAAACAAAATAAATCAAACGGGTGGTGATTTTTATAAGTCACTAGACTCGATTCACAATCGTCTTAGCAAAAGAGCTTTCCCTATTCATCTGCCTATTGGCTTTGAACAATCAGTTAATGGTGTGGTTGATCTAGTTACCATGAAAGCCTATACATATAAGGAATTCACTGATAAAGAACTTATTGTCGGTGATATACCGGCTGATATGATGGATCAGGTAAAGAAGTACCGAAGCCTACTTATTGAAAACGCGGTTGCAGAAGACGAGGCTATGTTGGAGAAGTACTTTGAAGTTGGCGAAGATGGATTAACTGAGGATGATATCAAGCAAGCAATTAGGTCTGCTGTTCTATCCGGCAACTTCTTCGCTGTTACTGGCGGTGACGGCCGTGGTGTAATAGTCGAAAAAGTACTAGATATGGTGGTTGATTACTTGCCTAACCCTTTAGACAGAGGTTCGTCTTGGGGTACACATCCAAAATCAGGTGATGAAATTGAGCGAAAGGCGAGTGAGAGCGAACCGTTATCTGGCTTGGCATTTAAAATTACAACTGACCCATTTGTCGGTAAATTGGCATACTATCGAGTCTATTCAGGTAAATTAACGGCAGGTTCTTATGTTCTAAATAGTTCAAATGGAGAAAAAGAGCGAATTGGTCGAATTGTACGCATGCAGGCAGATAAGCGCGAAGAAGTAACTGAAGTTTGCGCGGGTGATATCGCTGCCATAGTGGGACTGAAGAGTACAACAACTGGAAACACCTTATGTGACCCAAATAACCCAATAATTTTGGAAAGCATCACATTTCCTGAGCCACCAGTTTCGATCGCAATTGAACCAAAGACTAAGAGCGATCAAGAGAAGATGTCGCTTGCATTGCAACGTCTGGCTGAAGAAGACCCAACATTTCGTGTTAGTGTTGATGACGAGACTGGGCAAACAATCATTAGCGGTATGGGCGAGTTGCATCTAGAGATCCTAATTGATCGAATGAAGCGCGAGTTCAATGTTGAGGCCAATGTGGGTGCTCCACAAGTTGCCTATCGTGAGACTATTCGTAAAGATGCTGTCGAAGCTGAAGGAAAATTTATTCGTCAGTCTGGTGGCCGTGGTCAATATGGCCATGTTTGGGTTAGGATATCACAGAATGAAGCTGGTAAGGGTTTTGAGTTCATCAACCTAATCAAGGGCGGTGTTGTTCCCAGCGAATACATTAAACCCGTAGAAGAAGGTATCAAAGAAGCTATGAATAACGGGGTCGTAGCCGGCTACCCTGTTGTTGATATTAAAGTTGAACTATATGATGGAAGCTATCACGATGTTGACTCCTCTGAAATGGCCTTTAAGGCTGCTGGCTCGATAGGTTTTAAAGAAGCAATGCGTAACGCAGCACCAGTTCTACTTGAACCAGTTATGAAAGTCGTAGTTGTTACACCAGAAGACTTTATGGGCGATGTTATAGGTGATTTAAACTCAAAACGAGGTCGTATTGAATCCATGGAGGACTTATCGGCTGGAGTTAAAGAAATAACCGGATTTGTTCCTCTTGGCGAAATGTTTGGTTATACGACGAATTTGCGTTCAATGACTCAAGGTAGAGCTAGCTCTAGTATGGAGCTTGATCACTATGCTGATGTTCCAAACAATGTAGCAGAAGCTATCGTTGCCAAGAACACAAAATAGTCATGCTAAGATCAGCAAGTATTCGTGATAATATGTTTGCTTGTGTTGAGATGGCAACAGCAGAATATCATCAGTATTCTATTGCAGAACAAATTCGACGACCTGGTGAGAAATCAAAAATAACCGCTCTTGCTAGAAAGCTTTCACAACCAGTATTCAGACGATTAATATGTAAACTCTACAGTGACACCTTGCCTCTAGAGGGGGGTAGAAGTAGTAGTCGTGTTATGGCCTATGGTGCAGAGGCTATTGTATTTGCGTACGGTGGTACTGATAATGGCAAGATTGTTAAATTATTTCATCGCGAACGGAGCATTGATGATCATATAAGGAGATCTGAACTTCTTACCAGGTACTTAGGCGATTTACTTGAGCCACAACTACTATTTGTTTATGAGAGCCAATATTCGCGTAATAAGCCCAGAGTAGGGGCAATTCAGTCAAGAGTAAATGGTACCGACTTTTTCTCTAATCCACAGGCTGCTAACGAGTTGGATGTAAGACGTTTGTGGTCAGCAACTAACACTATGTATGAAGAAACCGGTTATATTCCAGATTTAATTGGTCATAGAAATGTACTTGTTGACGAGATTGGATCTATTCACATTGTTGACCATGGCATTACTACATTTGTTGACTTGCGAGAAAAAGAGCTTGCAAATGCAAAGCTGGAATTACTACGTAACACAGTAGATATAATTGATTCTAGAGCCGCATAAAACTCTTTACAAACTCGAGCGTTTCAGATAAGATTTATTGGTAACTCGCGGGAGGGCGTTGCTATTTGTGCAATATGGACCGCGATAAAATTAACTTAAAATAACTAGGAGATAAATCTAAATGGCAGATTTTGATCGAAGTAAGCCACATGTGAACGTCGGAACTATGGGACATGTTGACCATGGTAAGACAACTCTAACTGCAGCAATCACAGCTGTTTTAGCAAAAAAACTACCAAGCGATGTAAACAAACCAATCGCTTATGATCAGATTGATAACGCACCGGAAGAAAAAGCTCGTGGAATAACCATAGCAACTTCACACCAAGAGTATGAATCAGAAAAACGTCACTATGCACACGTTGATATGCCTGGTCACGCTGATTATGTTAAGAATATGATTACAGGTGCTGCACAAGTTGATGGCGCTATATTGGTCGTATCGGCTGCAGATGGCCCTATGCCACAGACTCGTGAACACGTTTTGCTTGCTAAGCAAGTTGGCGTGCCAAGTATCATTGTATTTATGAACAAGATGGATCTTGCAGATCCGGAGCTTGTTGAGCTAGTTGAGATGGATATCCGCGAACTTCTTGCTAAATATGAATTTGATGAGAATTGTCCTATTATCAAGGGTTCTGCAACTAAAGCTCTTGAAGGTTCTGCATCAGACGAAGATGCAATCATGGAACTTGTAAAATCTATGGATGATTACATTCCAGAACCAAAACGAGACACAGATAAGCCATTTTTGATGGCAGTCGAGGACGTCTTCTCAATTAAGGGACGTGGTACAGTTGCTACAGGTCGAATTGAACAGGGTGTGGTAAAGATTAATGACGAAGTCGAAATTGTTGGTGTTCGTGACACTCAAAAATCAGTTGTAACTGGTATTGAAATGTTCAAAAAGAACCTGGATCAAGGTCAAGCAGGTGATAACGCTGGTATTCTTCTTCGAGGTATTGAGCGGGATGATATTGAGCGCGGACAGGTTATATGTAAGCCAGGTTCAATAACACCACATACTGAATTCGATGCAGAAGTGTACGTTCTTACGAAAGAAGAGGGTGGACGACACACCCCATTCTTTAAGGGCTATAAGCCTCAGTTTTACTTCCGAACAACGGATGTAACTGGTGAGGTTGAACTTCCAGCAGACAAAGAGATGGTTATGCCTGGTGACACTGTAACCTTCAAGGTTAAACTACTGGCACCGATTGCCATGGAGCAGGGTCTACGTTTTGCTATCCGTGAAGGTGGCCGAACTGTTGGTGCTGGTGTAGTAACTAAGATCAATAAATAGAACACCATATTGATTAATTTTAGAAGAGGCCATAAAGGCCTCTTCTATTATTTATTAAAAACCCAATTGACAGAACTACTTAGCCCAGTTTCTTGTAAAGAGTCCCAGTCAGCACTAACGTACTTACCCCAACTCCAAGTAGTATGAACGGATTATCTGCGAAAAGATCAATATTATCAATTATGTGTTCAAATCCGTAAAATGTCGCAACAACTCCAAAAGCCCCAAGCATTGTAAAAAGTAATGGAAACTTCTCATAGGCACTATCGCGGTTTTTTTCGAGCTCTTTTACTACTCTTTGTTCAACCTGTCTGATGTCCTGTGGTGTTTTTTTGTGATCGTTCATACTGATAAATTAGCACTATTATTTTGTTAATTCTAGCTTTTATTGTAAAATACCTCAGATAATTAATAGTGATGACTAAAAGTCATCTGAGTTATCCCTCATGGATCTCAGAGGATGTTACATCACAAAGGAGATAACATATGGCACCAGAAGCCAAAAAATCAACTGCCCCAGCGAAGCAGAGAATACGAATTCGCCTTAAAGCTTATGATCATAAGGTAATTGATCAGTCAGCAAAACAGATTGTTGATACTGCACTTAGAACTGGCGCAACAATTGCGGGACCAATTCCGTTACCAACAAAAAAGACACTATATACAGTGATAAAAAGCCCGCACGTATATAAAAAAGGACGCGAACAGTTTGAGATGCGCGTTCACAAACGTCTTATTGATGTTTTGGATCCAACACCAAAAACAATCGATAGTCTTATGAATTTGTCCTTGCCTGCTGGTTGTGATGCAGAAATTAAAATGTAGCAATAGTTCATTGTGATAAAAGCCGTAATCCTTGACGTTGATGATACGCTTTGCTTGACCGAGGCAGCCTGTTTTGAACTGGAGAATGCGACACTTGCAGCAATGGGTCGAGATCCAATGCCTCGAGAATTACACCTAAAAACTTGGGGCAAACCCCTTTTTGATATTATGCCAATACGTTCGCCAGGTATTGATGTCAGAGAATTTCGAGCTGCATATGAACCACTTATAAAAAGTGCAATAAGCGAAGGCAGACTCGATGTTATACCCCCAGAAAACTTGAGAGCTATTGATCAGCTGGTAGCACTTGGTAAATCAGTCATGTTACTTACCTCGCGTGAGCACGGTGAGTTTGAGCATATGCTTGATGCAGCCCATCCGCTAAATGGAAGAATCGATGCGTTCTATTACAAAGATAATATGGAATATCATAAGCCTGATCCACGTGCTTTTGCTCAGATTGAAGCTAATCATGGTTGGCTGCCAGAAGAATGTGTATATGTCGGTGACTCAGTAAGCGATGCCGATGCAGCACTGGGAGCTGGTCTTTCATTCGTGTGTAGCCTAGAAAGCGGACTTAGAACTAGAGAGGATTTTGCTAGACATCAAGTAGATGCCTATATTTAATATTTTCCCGAAGTAGTAAGAGCTATACAAGAACTTGAGAACACCTTACAATAGACATATGTCGAAAGTAAAGATTGCAGATGAAAAAACAGACTTGAGAAGGGGTATTGATCATATAGGTGTTTCAGTATGTTCAGTTATCCATGATGGTAACGGACGTATTTTATTAATGAAACGAGGACCAGAGGCGCGTGATGAGAATGGTTGTTGGGACATCTGTGGTGGTGCTGTAGAGTTTGGAGAATCAATTGATGAAGCTGTAAAACGCGAAGTTCATGAGGAGTTATGTGCTAAACCTATTGAGATAGATTTTGTTACAGCATATGATGCACATCGCGAACATGACGGTAATAAAACCCACTGGGTTGCCTTAGTCCATGTAGTCAAGGTTGATCCTGGCAGGGTAAGAATTGGTGAACCCCACAAAATATCAGAAATAGGTTGGTTTACTAAAGACACACTTCCTGAGCCACGACATTCGCAATTCGATAAGTCGTTTAGCCAGATACTTCCTCTCGGAATTGTTAAGTAGCATGTATAATACTGCTTATGGCAGTAAAAAAGAAAAGAAAAGCATCATCTGAGACAGACAGTGCATACTTCTTCAAGATAGTTATGTATTTAATCCTGGGTTCGCAGTGGATCAGACTTGTAAATCCTGAATTAACTTCCCAAATACCAATCCCAATAGGCTTTGTAATAGGTATGTTCTTTGCCGCTCACGATCATTTCAAAATAGATCGAAAAATTGAATATGCAACATTGACAATTGCAATGTTTATTGGCTTCTGGATACAAGCAGGAATTTATATAACAGCTTTGCAGTAGAATAAACAACACATTGACAGAAGTTACATTGTTATGATAATCTGTTACGGTATATCAAAATTTGAATACAGCATAACTTGGTAAGTTGGTAGGTCTACCAGAGGTAGAAACCGCTGAATACCAAGCATTTTAATGTCTGTATCTAACGTAAGGAGAACTATGAAAGCACTCATTACACGGAAGGTTGGCATGACTAGTACTATTGCAGATGATGGTACTGTTCAAGCTATTACCTTGCTTTCCGCTAGTCCCTGTGTAATTACCCAAATCAAAGATATGGATGCAGATGGTTACATCGCCGTTCAATTGGGTTCCGGAGAAGCAAAACTCGGTAAGTCACAGGCAGGTCATTTCAAGCCATCAAAAGTGATGCCAAAGATTGTACGTGAATTTCGCGTAAACAAATTGGATGAAAACATGAAAGTCGGCGAATCGTATTCAGCCGACGTTTTTAATATCGGGGATGTTATTACTGTTACTGGAACAAGTAAGGGTAAGGGTTGGGCTGGTACTATTAAAAGACATAATTTCCACCGTCAAAGGAAAACTCATGGTGGAAAAGGTAACACTAGGAAAGTTGGTTCTATTGGCTCTATGTACCCGCAGAAAATATTCAAGGGTAAAAAAATGGCTGGTCAGATGGGTAACGAGCGTGTCACTGTTCAGAACCTAAGAGTAGCACTTATTGATTTAGATATGGGCTTAATAGGAGTCACTGGGGCTGTACCTGGTCCTCGAAAAGGCGTTGTTCTCATAAGGGGGGCTGAATAGTATGGCAGTTATAACATATAGCAAGTCAGGTACGAAGTCAGCTTCACCAGCTAAACTTGATAAGTCAGTCTTTGAACAAAAAGTTGATAACCACGAATTACTAAAACAAGCCTATCTTTCATATATCGGTAATGCACGTCAGGCTTCTGCAATTGTAAAAACCAGAGGACTTGTTAGTGGTGGTGGACGCAAGCCTTGGAAACAAAAAGGCACCGGTAGGGCGCGATTTGGTTCTAGTCGAAATCCAATTTGGCGTGGCGGTGGAATTGTTTTTGGTCCTAATGGAAACGAAAACTACACAATAAAATTAGGAACAAACTCAAGAAGACAAGCACTACGACAAGCATTGTCTCTATCTGTTTCTGAGAATAAAGTTAAAGTTATTGAACAAATTCAGACTGATGGCAAAACCAAAGATTTTGTAGCTTTACTGAACAAAATTGATGTCAAGGGTTCGGTTTTACTTGTTGTAGCTCATAGAGATCTTTCTAAAGAAAATGCCGCCAGAAACGTTCCTTTCGTTGAAATTGTTGGTGCTAAAAGTCTAAATGTTTTTGATGTGGTTAATGCTGATACAATATTGATCAACAAAGATTCTCTGGATTTAATTAATGAGCGACTTAGCCTTAAGAAAGGTGTTCAATAATGGAGAAGACATTAACATTAAAGCCTAGAATCAGCGAAAAAGCTTACGGACTATCAGAATCAATTAATACATATGTGTTTCAGGTTCCAGTAACTGCAAATAAGCAACAAGTAGCTCAAGCTGTTAGTGCTCAATTTAACGTTACCGTTAATACAGTTAATATTGCAAACGTTGTTGGTAAAGTAAAACGCACATATCGAAAGGGCGGTCGGCCAGTTACAGGTAGTAGACCTAATTTCAAAAAAGCTTATGTAACTCTGAAAGAAGGTGACTCAATAACTGTATTTGCTAGCGAAGATGATGATAAAAAAAACAATAAGTCTGGAGGCAAAAAATAATGGCCATAAGTCAATATAAGCCAACTACGCCTGGACGTCGCGGTATGACGACGCAAGACATGAGTTCCATTACCGCTAAAAAGCCACTCAAGTCACTAGTTGTTATTAAGAAGAAGCAAAGTGGCCGTAACAACCAAGGAAGAATAACATTACGCCACAGGGGTGGTGGCACTCGCAAATACTACCGTCTAGTTAACTTTAATCTTATGCCCGGAACCATCGCTGTTGTTGAATCAATCGAATATGATCCGAATAGGAGCGCCAGAATTGCACTGATTAAAGATCAAAATGAAAAGTTTCACTACATTTTAGCTTCTAATAAATTAAAAGTTGGGCAAACCGTTCGGTCCGGCGAAGAAGTTCCAATTGAGTCCTCAAACAGATTATATCTAAAGAATATACCAGTAGGAAGTACTATACATGCAATTGAGATGAGTGTTGGCAAGGGTGCACAATTGGTAAGATCAGCCGGTGCTGGAGCTCAACTTACTGCTAAAGAAGGTGAATATGCCCAGGTTAAATTGCCGAGCGGTGAAGTCAGAATGATTAATGTCAATTGCACTGCTAGCATTGGATCTGTTGGCAATGAACAGCACCAGAACATCAAAGTGGGTAAGGCTGGAAGAAATCGCAATAAAGGCATAAGGCCAACCGTTCGAGGTGTTGTTATGAATGCCGCAGATCACCCTCATGGTGGTGGTGACGGAGGTCGTCACGGAATGGGTAAGGATCCGAGAACTCCGTGGGGGCAGAAGACACTTGGTTATAAAACTAGAAGACGTAAAACAAGCAATAAATTCATTGTGCGTACTCGCCATGAAAGCAAGAGGAGATAATTTCAATGAGTAGAAGTTTGAAAAAGGGGCCGTTTGTAGACCCAAAGCTTGCCAAGAAAGTCAGTGCACTTAGCTCGGAAGATCGCACAATAATTAAGACATGGGCACGTGCATGTACTATATCACCTGAATTTGTTGGTAAAACCATAGCTGTACACAACGGCAAGGTTCATGTTCCAGTTTTTATAACGGAAAATATGGTTGGCCATAAACTTGGTGAATTTGCACCAACAAGGAAGTTCCGTTCTCATGGTGGCAAGCTTGCGAAAGGTGGCAAATAATGAGTGTCACAGCCAAAGCTAAAGGTGTCAGAATGAGCCCACGTAAAGTTGGTGTGGTTGCATCTCTTGTACGTGGACGCACAGTTAAAGATGCTTTGGTTATATTGGATCACACGTCCAGAAGGGCGGCGCTTCCAGTAAAAAAGGTTATTGAAAGTGCACGTGCGAATGCTGAAAATAACCATAATTTTAAGCCGGATACACTCAATATTATTTCTATTACCGTTACTCCCGGAGCAAGCTATAAGCGATACCGTCCAGCTGCCCATGGACGAGCATTACCCTTTCAGCGTCGTAGTAGTCACATTTCGGTAATAGTTGATGGTGATAAGCGTCCAGCAAAGCCAAGTAAATCGACTGGAATAAAATCAGTTTCAAAGGAGAGTAAGTAATGGGACAGAAAGTAAATCCGATTAGCATGCGACTACAGGTTAATAAGAATTGGCGTAGTAAATGGTTCGCAAATAAGCGAGATTACGCTACTTTCCTAACGCAAGACCTTAAAGTACGAAAGTTAATTGACGAAAAGCTCGGATCTAGGGCTGCAATCAACAAGGTTGATATAGAACGTTCACCTAACCTAGTGTCTGTGACTATTACTACCGCAAAAGCTGGTGTCGTTATTGGGCGAGGTGGTGCAGGTGCTCAAGAACTGAAGGCTAACATTGAAAAAATATATGCTACTCCAACAAGAGTTAATATAGAAGAAGTTAAGAAGCCAGAGCTATTTGCGAAATTAGTTGCAGAAAATATTGCTCACCAGCTTGAACGTCGTATAGCATTTCGTAGGGCGATGAAATCAGCCGCGGCTGCTGCTATTAGAAGTGGTGCCAAAGGAATTCGCATAGAAGTGTCTGGTCGCCTTGGTGGTGCTGAAATGTCGCGTCGCGAAAAAATAGTTGAAGGTAGTGTGCCTCTTCATACTCTCCGTGCTGATATCGATTTTCATAACGCAAGAGCGAATTATCCTGGAGCTGGAATAATTGGAATAAAAGTTTGGATCTATAAGGGGGAGGTTAGCTAGCATGTTAATGCCAAACCGTACAAAACATCGGAAAGTTCGAAAAGGTCGGATTCGGGGTGTTGCAACTAGTGGCAACACAATTGCATTTGGTACGTATGCTCTTCAATCACAAAGTATGGAAAGAATAACGTCTAGACAGATTGAATCTGCTCGTCAGGCCATGACTAGGTATATAAAGCGTGGTGGAAAGATTTGGATAAGAATTTTTCCTCATACACCCGTTTCGCGAAAGGCGCTTGGTACAAAAATGGGAAGTGGTAAAGGAAATCCTGAATTTTTTGTTGCCAAAGTTCGACCTGGAACAATCATGTTTGAAATGCAGGGTGTTAGTGAAGAAGTAGCTAGAGAAGCCATGAGGCTCGCTGCTCATAAACTGCCTGTTAAGACTAAATTTTTAGTTAAGGAGGATGCCTAAAATGAAAGTTTCAGACATACGGAAATTACCTACCAACGAATTAGCATCAGAAAGTACAAAATTGCGTGAAGAAATAGCAGAGTTAAAAAGACGACTTCACATGGGTGAAGTTCAAAACGTCAGACTCTTAAGAAATAAGCGAAAAGATCTAGCTAGAATGCTCACTGTTCTGAGTGAACAGCTTGCGAAGGAGAATATATAATGGCAAAGACTATGATAGGTGTCGTTACATCGAACACCAACCCTAAAACTATTGTTGTGACTGTTACTTCTCATAAAACTCACCCAGTTTATAAGAAACGATACATAAGTAGTAAGAAGTTTATGGCACATGATGAAACCAATCAGGCGAAGATAGGCGATAAAGTAGTCATATCTGAGGTTAGGCCCGTTAGTGCAAGTAAAAGATTTAAGCTCGATAAGGTACTTGAGCATGCCTCGATACGTCACGAGGAAGGTGAGGAGTCGTAAATATGGTTCAACAAGAATCTAGACTTAACGTTTGCGATAACTCTGGTGCAAAGGAGATTCTATGTATCAGGGTTCTTGGAGGCACCAAAAAACGCTACGCTCGAGTTGGAGACGTTATTGTTGCTACAGTTAAAGACGCTAATCCAACGGGTAATGTCAAAAAGAAGACTGTAGTAAGAGCCGTTGTTGTAAGAACTCGGAATTCAATTATGCGTAAAGATGGTTCGACTATAAAGTTTGATGACAATGCAGCTGTAATTATTGGTGACGATAAAGCTCCAAGGGCAACTCGTATTTTTGGACCTGTACCTCGTGAGTTACGTGATATGGGATACAGTAAAATAATATCACTGGCGCCGGAGGTACTCTAATGACATCAACTACCTATAAGATTCGACTGAAAAAAGGTGATGCTGTTGTTGTCATTTCCGGAAAATACAAAGGTGTAACTGGCAAAGTTCTAAAATTACACCCTACGCTAAATAAAGTTACCATAGAAGGTGTAAATGTTGTAAAAAAACATCAAAAACCTAATAAAGAGTATCCGCAGGGTGGCATTATTGAGCTAACCCAGCCAATATGGGTTAGCAAGGTTGCGTTAGTAGAACAACAGTCGAAAAAGGCATCAAAAATCGGCTATATCTTCGATAAAGATGGTTCAAAGAAACGCGTATATAAAAAGACCGGAAAGGAGATTAAATAATGACTACCGCGACTCAAAAACAACACTACTCTCCTAGGTTGAGAACTCTATACAACAAAAAGCTTAAAAATGAGCTTAAGGACGAACTTGAGTTGGACAATATTAATCGTGTTCCGAGAATTCAAAAAATTGTCTTGAATGTTGGCCTTGGTAAATCCAAAGATGACAAGAAAGTCATTGAGGCAGCAGAGAACACCCTTAGGAAAATTACGGGTCAGCAACCTATTGATACTATTGCAAAAAAATCAATAGCAGGTTTTAAATTACGTGAAGGCAATAAAATAGGACTTAAGCTAACACTCCGCGGAGATCGAATGTATGAATTCCTTGATCGTTTACTCAACATCGTTCTACCTAGACTTCGTGATTTTCACGGTTTAAGCGCCAGGTCATTTGATAATAGCGGCAACTATAGTATTGGTCTCAGTGATCAATCTGTATTCCCTGAACTATCATTTGACGAAACAACAACAACTCATGGACTGCAAGTGGTAATTGTACTAGACAGCGAAACTAAAGAACACTCAAAAGCACTTCTTAGTAAGCTGGGTCTGCCATTTGAAAAGGAGAATAAGTAATGGCTAAAAAATCTATAATAGCAAGAGATGCTAAACGAAAAATGATGATTGATAAGTACTCAGTTAAGCGAAAAGAATTGAAAGCTATGGGTGATAGAGAAGGTCTACATAAGCTGCCAAGAAACTCATCACCAACAAGACGTAAAAACAGATGTAGTGAATCGGGCAGACCACATGCGTATATGCGTCAGTTTGGGATATGCAGAATTTGTTTTCGTGAACATGCAAGTAAGGGTGAAGTGCCCGGTGTAATCAAATCAAGCTGGTAAAGGAAGGAAGTACATGACAAAAACCACATCAGATCCAATCGCCGATATGCTTTCCAGAATCCGCAATGCAATTGCGGTCAGAAAAAATCAAGTTTCAATGCCACACTCAAATGTTAAAGAGGCCGTCGCAGAATTACTTAGATCAAACAATTTCATTGATAATGTAAAAATTGAAGATGCTAATGTCGGTAAGGTTTTGAATTTGACAATAAATACTGACGGCACTAATCCGAGGATTACTGAAATTAAGAGAATGAGTACACCCGGAAGGCGTGTATATGCAGGGTCTGAAAGTATACCAGTTGTAAAGCGTGGTCGTGGAATTGTAATTGTGTCAACCAGCAGGGGCATGATGACAGGTGCTGAGGCAAAAAAGCAGCGAGTTGGCGGCGAATTAATCTGCAAAGTTTATTAAAGAAAGGAATATTTGATGAGTCGAGTAGGAAAACTACCAATCGAGATACCGAGCGGTGTGACAATTACTGTCGATGATGCAAACATTAATGTCAGTGGTCCAAAAGGTACTCTGTCGCAATTCACACTAGACGGTATCTATGTAAAAGTAGACAACAACGTAGTTAGTGTTGTTCGTGAAAATGACGAGAAAGAAAACCGTGCTAAACACGGACTCATGAGATCGCTTGTAAATAATATGATTGTTGGTGTGAATCAGGGTTTTTCAAAACAACTTGAGATAAATGGAGTAGGCTACAGAGTGTCTCTTGCAGGCAATGTGCTTAAATTTAATGTTGGATTTTCTCATGAAGTGAATTATCAATTGCCTGAAGGTGTAGTGGCAACTATAGAGCAGAATGTTATAACAATATCTGGAATTGACAAACAAAAAGTCGGTCAGGTTGCTGCTGAGATAAGATCAATCAAGAAACCCGAGCCATATAAAGGCAAAGGTATTAAGTACGTTAATGAACGAATTATTCGTAAATCTGGAAAGTCAGGTAAAGAAAAGTAGGAAAAATTATGAATAGAATTGATCAAAAAAACCTCAATAAAATGCAACGAAAGCACAGAATTCGGGCTACTGTTTCTGGCAACACTGAAAGACCTAGGCTCACAGTAAATATCAGTAACTTACATGTTTCTGCACAGATAATTGACGATAGTTTGGGTGAAACGCTTGTTGCGGCAACAAGCGTTGGTAACGGTAAGCTTTCTGGCAACTTGACAGAAAAAGCAAAATTCGTGGGGACAGAAATAGCCAAAAAGGCCAAGACACGCAAGATATCTCAGGTAGTATTTGATAGAAATGGCAAACTTTATCATGGCAGAGTGAAGGCGCTTGCGGAAGCGGCACGACAGGAAGGACTAAGGTTTTAATTATGGATACAAAGAATCGCTCACTAGGCAATCAAAACTTTACTAACGAAGAAAAGCAATTCGATGAACGTGTCGTTAATATCGATCGTGTCGCAAGAGTTGTAAAGGGTGGTCGTCGATTTAGGTTCAGGGCTTTAGTAGTTATTGGTGATCATAAGGGAAAGATCGGTATAGGAATTTCCAAGGGTTCAGATGTTACTCTTGCTGTAGCAAAAGCTGTTGATGTTGCAAAGAAGAATTTGGTTACAATCCCAATATATAAAGGAACAATTCCGCATGAGGCAGAAGCTAAGGTTTCCGGTGCTCGTATATTATTACTTCCTGCATCACCTGGTACCGGATTGATAGCTGGTGGAGTTGTCAGAACGGTCCTAGAAGTTGCAGGTATAAGTAATGCACTATCAAAGTCTCTTGGTTCAGCTAATAAAATTAATTGTGCATACGCAACCGTAGACGCTCTTTCTTCAATCAAAGATCGGAAAGACTGGTTAACTTCACAGAAAAGTAACGCTAACTCTAAAAAGGTAGAAAAATGAAGTACAACGAGTTAAATATAGACTCACATAAGAGAACTCATCGTGTTGGTCGAGGCATTGCAGCGGGACGGGGCAAAACTGCTGGTCGCGGAACAAAGGGGCAAAAATCAAGAACTGGAAAAAAAAGGAATCCAGGTTTTGAAGGTGGTCAAAATCCACTAATGCAGAGATTGCCAAAGTTGCCTGGTTTTCGCTCAATACGTCCTAAGGCAGAAAATGTTTTCACAGGACAACTCGATTCGTTGTCTGGAACCGTTGACAACTTTTCATTATATGAAGCTGGAATCACCACTAGTCCTTTTGTGAAGGTAAAATTGATATCGAAGGGCGATGTAACAAAAAAAGCTGACGTAAAACTACAAGCTGCAAGCGAAAGTGCAAAGCAGCTTGTAAAGAAAGCTGGAGGGTCGTTCACTCCCACAGATAGGCCAAAACGTCAATCAAAGTCTAATACCAAGTAAGATTTACAGCAAAACTAGGTATCGTCAATAATATCTTGTATACTTTCGTAAGTAAACAAGACACAGGAGTAGGTTAAGTAAAAAATGAGTTGGGGTATAATCTGGAAATCATTGAAGAATTCCGATATGAGAAAACGCATACTTGCTGTTTTGGGTATGCTTCTTATATTCCGAGTATTGGCCCACATTCCTATACCGTTAAGCAATCCAGAGACGCTCCGTCAGGTTCTTGAGAATTTATTTAACTCACAAACGCCCCAATTATTAAGTTTTATTGACGTATTGTCTGGTGGTGCTTTAGCAAACTTCTCAATAATGCTAATCGGCCTTGGTCCATACATAAATGCATCGATTATTATGCAATTATTGACGCGTGCCATACCACAACTAGAGGCACTGAATAAGGAGGGCGAATACGGTCGCAAAAAAATCAATCAATATACAAGAATATTGACTTTGCCTTTGGCAATAATTCAGTCTATTGGGGCAATATACTTAGTTCGTCAACAGGCATCTCGCATCGGTGGAATTGGTGATATAACCGCTAATACTTCAATAATGCAGTGGGTTCTGATGATATCTGCGCTTACTGGCGGTGCTATGCTACTTATGTGGCTTGGTGAGCTAATTACCGAACAAAGCATCGGCAATGGTATTTCGCTTATCATTACCGTAGGTATTGTCAGTCAACTTCCTGGAACAATCTCAAGTGTAGTTAGTAATGTAATTGATAAGACTTCTGAATTCGCTTTTCTAGGTATTAAACTTCCAATAAACCAAGCACAAGCCACGTATGCTCTTATAATCACACTAGCCACACTTTTAATGACAGTATTTGTTGTCAAACTCAACGAAGCTTCAAGAAAAATAACCATACATTATGCTAAACGCGTACAAGGAAATAGAACTTATGGTGGAGTCACCACAATTTTACCAGTTAAGTTGATTACAGCAGGTGTGGTGCCAATTATATTTGCGACTGCATTCCTTAGTGTTCCTAGCTTCTTAGGACAGCTTTTAACGAGCTCACAAAGTCAGCGATTACAAGAAATTGGTAGTAATTTAGTAATTTGGTTTCAGAATCCAAGTCCACAAACTTTTGCTGCAGGAGGTTTTACGCCATACATATACCCAATCACATATTTTCTACTAGTATTTGTGTTTACATTCTTCTATACAGGAATAACTTTTGACTCAAAAGAAATTGCAGAGAATCTTCAAAAACAGGGTGGTTTTATCGAGGGTGTCAGATCCGGCTCACAAACTGAAAAATATCTTGGAAAGATCATTAATCGATTAACGCTATTTGGTGCATTGAGTCTTGGTCTTTTGGCTCTAGTTCCTATAATAGGCCAAGTGTTCGTTAGTGCAAATATTGCATTAGGAGGTACGAGTATACTGATTTTAGTATCGGTTGCATTAGAAACTTTACGAGCCATCGAATCACGAGCACTTATGGTAACTTATGACCAGTATGAAGAGCCTGACTTCTTTTATGACATGAGCGAGCCACTAGATGCGGCCACTGGAGCCAAGCGTCTTAAGCTGAGGTTTCCTAAGATAAGAAAAGATAAAAAATAAAAAACCCTTTACAAACCCCTGTATAATTTGATAGAATTTGATGACGTTATAATTTATGACTAAAGATAAGGAAGTAATTGAGCTAGCAGGAGTAGTTACTGAAGCCCTCCCGGGCACTCAGTTCCGTGTAGAGCTCGAAAATGGTCATCAAATTATAGCTCATGTCGCGGGTAGAATGCGAAAAAACTACATTCGCCTTGTGCCTGGAGACAGCGTAAAGGTAGAGTTGACTCCCTACGATCTCAGTAAGGGTCGAATAACTTACCGACAATCATAACTATATAAAATTAAGCAGTGTGTCATTGCATTGTATAGGAGGCAGTGATCCGCATGAAAGTGCGTGCAAGTGTTAAAAAAATTAGTCCAGATGACAAGATAGTCCGAAGAAAAGGACGTATCTATGTTATTAACAAATATAAGCCTAAGCATAAGCAGAGACAGGGTTAAATAATTATGCCGCGAATATCAGGTGTCACCATTCCCGAAAATAAGCAAGTGCAAGTCGCTTTGACATATGTATATGGAATTGGACCTAAGCATTCCCTAGACATACTTTCTTTAGCAAAAGTTGATCCAACGGTTAGAGCAAAAGATTTGACAGACAATGAGATCTCTAAAATTCAGGAAGCAATCAATGAAAATTATACAGTTGAAGGTGAACTTCAACGTATTGTTGTCGGTAATATAAAGCGACTGAAGGACATTAATAGCTATCGTGGTTTACGACATAAGAATAATTTGCCTAGTCGAGGGCAAAGAACCAGAACGAATGGTCGTACTCGTAGAGGTAAGAGAATAGCTGTAGGCGGTGCACAACCAAAATCGGCATCAAAGACGTAAAGGTTAACTATAGATGACAGAAAACACTACAACTGAAGCAGTAAAACCCAATACTCAAAAAAGGAAGAAGTCTAAGAGATCTATTCCTTACGGTCAAGTTCATATCTTGGCCACATTTAACAACACGATAATTACGTTTACCGACAGAACAGGTGGCACGTTAACAACTGCGAGTGCCGGTGGGTGTGGTTTTAGAGGTTCTAAAAAAGGTACTGCTTATGCTGCACAAGTAGCAGTCGAAAAAGCGGCTCAGGCTGTAAAGCAATTACATGGTACTAGTAAAGTTGATGTTTTTGTAAAAGGTATCGGTCTTGGTCGTGATGCTGCTATTAGATCGCTTCAAGGATTTGATATCAGTATTGAGAGCATAACTGATGTAACTGGTATTCCTCATGGTGGATGTAGGCCAAGAAAGGCGAGGAGAATTTAGGAAATGGCGAGAGACACTAGATCAATTGTAAAAATGAGTCGACGTGAGGGCTATGCACTTCATCCTAAGGCCCATAAAGCTCTTGTTAAGCGTTCAACACCTCCAGGAGAACATGGAAATTCACAAAGACGAAACAAACCAAGCCAATATTCTCTTCAGTTACGCGAAAAGCAAAAAGTTAAAAGATTATACGGTCTACTTGAGAGGCAATTCAGTAAACTTATGAAGGAAGCATCAAAAAGACAAGGGCAGACTGGAGAAATGCTTCTTCAATATTTAGAAAGGCGTGCTGATAATGCGGTATATAGGTCTGGGCTAGCACCAAGCAGACGTGCTGCTAGACAGCTTGTTTCGCATGGTCACTTTATGCTGAACAATAGACGCATTGACATTCCCTCGATTCGACTTCAGGAAGGTGACATTTTGATAGTTAGAGATAAGAGCAAAAGTACAGATTATTTCAAGCGTATCGATGATGTAAGCCCTGCTCCAAGCGAGACTCCAGGCTGGATGAAGGTTGATAGAAAGAAGTTTACAGTATCGATAACTGGATTACCTACACGAGATGAAGCAGAACCAGACATCAATGAGCAATTAATAGTAGAGTACTACTCACGATAAGTAAAGGGAGGCCTAAAAATTATGTCAAAATCAATGCACACACCAGGAATCGTAAATGTAGATGAGCATAGCTCTACTAGCGCTACATTTGCTGTTGAACCATTGCATACTGGTTATGGGATGACGTTGGGAAACTCCTTAAGAAGAGTCCTGCTGTCTAGCATAGCTGGAGCAGCAATTACTTCGTTTAAGATTGAGGGTGTTACCCACGAATTTACTACTGTCAAAGGCGTAAAAGAAGATGTAGTAGATATAATGCTAAATCTAAAAGGTGTTCGTTTTCGAGTTTTTGGTGGAGAACAGCAAACTTTACGTATAGTAAAAAAGGGTAAGGGTAAGGTTACTGCTAAAGATATTCAGGTTAATGCAGATGTAGAAGTCGTTAATCCTGACCACGTTATTGCTGTGATAGACGATGACAAAGCAACGCTTACAATGGATATTGTTATTGAGACTGGCAGAGGATATAGGACAATTGAAGAAGTTAGTGCAAAGAAGAATAGTGACATGATTGCTCTTGATGCAGTATTTAGTCCAGTTCAACGTGTTAGATATAAAGTAGAGAACACTCGTGTAGGACAGATTACCGACCTCGACAAACTGATCATAACTATTGATACTGATGGATCCATAACTCCAAGAGAGGCATTTGAAGAATCTGCTGCTATACTAGTCAATCAATACAATGCTCTTGCTGGACAGACTACTGTAGAAGCAACAGCTCCATTGACACACGACGATGAGAATAGCGACGATAGTCAGGATGATTCAGCAGAATTGATGACACCAATCGAGGATCTTAATCTATCGGCTAGAACAACGAACGCTCTTATAAACAATGACATACATACCCTAAGAGATTTATTTACGTTAAGTGATGGTGAGCTAAGAGAGTTAAAAGGTTTTGGAAGTAAGGCGCTTGATGAGGTGAAAGAAAAAATGGCGGAGATGGAGCTATAAATGCATCGTCATAGTTATCAAGGTAGAAAGTTTCACCGTGAGAGTGATCAAAGAAAGGCTCTAATAAAGAGTTTAGCTGAAGCCTTGATTATTAACGAGTCTATAGAAACTACAGTTACCAAGGCCAAAGAGCTGAGGCCATATGTTGAAAAATTAGTAACGAAAGCCAAAAAGTCAGATCTTCACTCAAGGCGTCAAGTAATTTCGAGTTTACAAACTACATCAACGGCTCATAAGCTTGTTGATGAAATTGCACCAAAACTTAGTGTACGTGACAGTGGGTATCTCAGAATTGAAAAAACAACTCTAAGACGTGGCGACAATACTCAGATGGCTAGAATAAGTTTTGTCGACGATTTAGCTGAAAAACCTGTTTCTAAACCTGCAAAAAATGAAGCAAATAGCGACAAAGAAGATCAGAAAGCCAGTGATAATAAACTTGCATCACCAGCAAAGACAAAAGCCAAAGTCAAGGAGACAAAGTAATGACTTATAGTGCTAAACCAAAAGATATTGTTCGTAAATGGTATCTTGTCGATGCCTCAGAGCTAACACTTGGTCGACTATCGACAAAAGTTGCTGCAATGCTAATGGGCAAAGAAAAACCAATGTTTACGAAGCACATTGATTGTGGGGATTATGTGATTATTATTAACGCAGATAGCCTAGTTGTTAGTGGTGAGAAAAAGGATAAAAAGTCATATTTTCGTTATACCGGATTTCCTGGTGGCATCAAAGAAACCAAACTAAAAGACGTGATTAATCAGGATTCAACAAAAGCCATAGTTTCATCCGTTCGAGGAATGTTGCCCGCTAATAAGCTCCGAGACGATCGCCTATCACGACTTAAGGTATATTCCGGCGCTGAGCACAATCACACTGCACAAAAACCTATTAAAATTACCCTCAAGGAGAGTAAATAATGGCTGATAAAAACTACTTCTATGCTCTTGGCCGAAGAAAAAGTGCGACAGCACGTGTCCGGCTTTCGACAGGAAAAGGAAATATTACAATTAATGGCAAACCAGCTGAAGAGTATCTTGAAAAAAGTCGTCACCTGACAAACGCTCTTAACAGACCATTTCGTGTTTTAGAGATCGAGAATAAATTTGATGTCTCTGTCGTTGTTAGTGGTGGTGGTCATGCTGGTCAAGTTGATGCTATAGCTCTCGGTATTTCCAAGGCACTTGCCGCCTTGAATGTTGACTATAAAGGTACATTACGACGAGCCGAATTACTTGGTCGCGATCCGCGTGAAAAAGAACGTAAGAAGTTCGGTCTCAAAGGTGCCCGAAAACAACGCCAATTTACGAAACGTTAACACTATTGACAAGATCAACCTAAGGAAGTATTCTAATCGAGTTATGAAAGTCAAAGCGCAGAATTACTTTTATTTCTGGTTTACAAACCCACTAAAGTGGCGCATTGCTTATAATTATCAATAAATAATTCATAAAATCAGCAAATAACCGCCACAAGGGCGGTTTTTTAATTCTAGGAGAATCACAATGAAGGAATCAATACAATCACAACTCGAACATCACTGGATGCTTGACTCACTTGCTGCAGGGTCAGTTGCAACCCAACTGTCAGATGATGAAGTTTTGAAAATACAGAATGTTACAGCAGAACTAAGTCAGAATGCAATTTCGGCTCGTGATCACAATCGCCAGGAGATTGGTGACATTTTTACAGGTGCTTCCAGTAAGAAGCTGATTGTGCTTGGGCCATGTTCATTAGATACAGACGCAGATTACACAGGGTTGTTTGATTACATACAGGAGCTTCAGTCAGATCATCCAGATGCGGTCATTGCTTTTAGAGGTAACGGCGCAAAGCCAAGGACAGGTACTGGCTGGACGGGACTATTCTATGGCAGCGAGCAGGATGTAAAGATGCTTTTTGATATTTACACACAGGCTGCGGAACGAGGTATCCCAATTCTAACTGAAATTACAGAAGCAGAACAGCTTGGCGCACTTGCGCCATTTTTGAGTGGTGTATGGGTTGGAGCACGTGACGTTGAGTCAACTGCCTTGCGTGGCAAATTTAGTGCTTACCATCTACCTGTTGCGATTAAAAATGGGCGAACGGGAGATGTTAATATTGTTGAGAAAGCCGTTGAGACAGTTAGGGCTAACTCAAAAAAGAACGATAATTCTCGTGTAATTTTGGGTCAACTTGCTATGCAGCCTGATTCGCCGGGTGTCGCAACGAAGCCTGTTTTGGTCTCAGAAGGTAATAGTCAAGTCGGAATCATCGCGAGAGGTTACGAATTACCAGGAGACATTAGCAAGAAAGAAAAAAGAAAAGCAGCCATCAAACATCTTTCTGATATATGTATGCTTGGGAGTAAGGTCGGATGTGCAGTACTTATTGATGGTACCCACAGCGTGCCACCAATGTTTGATATTGATAAAAAGGGTTCCCAGAGATTTTTACACGTTCTTAAAAAGTTTCATGTTGCAATTAGAAAAGGCGAAATAATGAATCCTGAGCAAATCCGTGGAATAATGGGTGAAGTTGGCACAGAAACAGGTAGGACAGACCCAAATCTTATATTAAACATAGAGAATAGTAATCAGCTAAGAAAATTAATTAGAGCAACACTCAGATTATTGACATAAGCATAAGAAGTATGATATAATAATATGATGAAAAATACTCACGAAAGCAAATCTCTATATTGGCTGCGAAACGTATTTACGTGGCGTTTTGTTAAGTGTATGTGAAATATTTATATAAATGTAATGAATTATAACCGCCACAAGGGCGGTTATTTTAAATATAAGGAGTACGAATATATGAAAGAGAACAATCCACTAGTTGTGATTGGCGGTATGGGACCACAGGCTTCGGCAGAAGTTCACAGACGATTAGTCCGCATGGCTATGAGCAGTTCAGATGTCTCATTTCCAGAGATAATTGTACTATCACTGCCAATACCGGATTTCATAAGTAACACAAACAATATAAAAGTAGCTCTCGAAGTAATTATAAATGAGGGCCATAAAGCAACGGTATTTAACCCATCAATAACAATGATGGCATGCAATACAGCCCATATATTGTTCGACGAGATTAATCAAAAACTGCCAAACCTTAGGATGCGTTCACTAATTGATGCAGTAGTGTCACAAGTCATACATAGAAATATTAAAAAGATTGGTCTGCTTGCAAGTCCAACAACTATTAAAACTAAGTTGTATCAGAATAGCTTCGAACAAGCAGATGTTATTTGCGTATTGCCAGAAACCAATGATTTATCGAAATTGGAAAGAATCATAAGAAGTACTATTGCCGACAACTTGACGATTAGCCATAAACAAATGTTGCATGAGATAGTGCAAAAGCTGCTAGCAGATGGCTGTGATGCTGTTTTGCTTGGCTGTACTGAGTTGCCTGTCGCATTCGGAGAAATTAAGGATCCACGCATTCTGGATAGTATACAGGTGCTTTGCGAGACAATGCTTGATGAACACAACAAGAATTAAGTTATAATGGAGATAATAAATGAGTAAACCTGTCATTTTAACTGGATTAAGAGCGAATAACGATTTGCATATCGGCAACTACTTTGGTGCGTTATTGCCCCTGATAGATATGGCAAAGAAACATGCTGGTAAATATCAGATCAATTTGTTTGTGCCGGATTTACATAGTTTCACCACACCAGTTGACCATAGCAAGCTTTACGAACAAACAATGCATAACCTGAAACTGTTTGTAGCTGCTGGCTTGCCGCTGGATAATCCAGACGTGCACTTATACCGGCAAAGCTTTATATCTGCGCATAGTGAACTGACACTCATTCTCAATTGTTTTACGGGTTTTGGTGAGATGAGCCGGATGACGCAGTTTAAAGATAAGTCAGCAACCCTTGGAGACGATAGAGTAAGCGTTGGATTATTTGACTATCCAGTGCTAATGGCTGCAGATATTTTGCTCTATAGTGCGGAATATGTCCCAGTAGGCGATGATCAGTCGCAACACATTGAAATTACTAGAGATCTGGGAATGAGGATCAATAATCAATTTGGCGAACTATTTACGTTGCCAAGGACAGTTAAAGAACAGCACAAATTCTTTGGTAAGGATCAAGGGCTTCGCATTAAGGACTTAGTTGACCCAACAAAAAAAATGAGCAAATCTGATGAGTCTGGGAGGGGCATTGTATTCCTTGGCGATGATCCCAAAGCAGCCGCTAAGAAAATCATGAGTGCAACCACAGACAGTTTAAGCAGTGTTAACTTGGACTACAAAAAGCAACCCGGAATCAGCAATTTGTTACAAATTCATGCCTTATTTTCTGGTGAAAGTCTCGAAACTGTCGCAAAGCACCACAAGAATAAAGCAAGTTACGGTGATCTAAAGAAAGAAGTGGCCGAAGAAGTTGAAGCGTTCCTAGCCGATTTTCAAACAAAGCTGAAAAATGTTGACGAATCAGCGTTGATGGCCAAACTGGAAACTTCTGAAAATGCCATGAATGAAGTTGCGAACACTACGCTTGCGAAGGTACAAAAAGCGGTAGGCCTGAGGGGCTAATGCGCACTCAGTCATATAACAAAAGTGAACTCGAAGATCATATTGCAATTGGTGTGGTTCTAAGAAATAGTAATGATGAGATTTTGTGTTTTAAACATGTCAAGTGGGATTTTTGGACATTTCCTGTTGGAAAAGCTGAGGATGGCGAAACAGCTGAGGAAGCAACAGTACGTGAGATGCGCGAAGAACTTGGTATAAATACAACAAAACTTGAGAAAATTTATGACATCCCGCATGACTATATCAGAGAGAAAAGACTCGTGAAGGTTCGTCTAGTTCTATACGAAGTTACTAGCTATACAGGTAAAGTCAAGAATCTTGAGCATGATAAACATCTTGAGTTTGGCTATATGAAATTGGAAGACCTTGCAAAAAAAACGCATCTTTCTGACATGTTAATGCTATATTTGGACTATAAAAAAATTGCGTATAAGGATAGTTTAAATTGGCTTACAGTTGATCAAATTGATCATGATAAACGGTTGGATGTTTTTTTGCCACAGAAGTTTGAAGTGATGAATCGTAGTATGGTCAAAAAATTAATTAAATTAGGATATGTACAAGTAAATGGGAAACAAGAAAAGGCGAAATATCGCGTTAGTAAAAATGATGTCATCAGTGTTGACTTTGATGCAGAATATCTAAGTGAGACACCAGAGATTAGTCTGCCAATTATATACGAGGATAGTGACTGTATTGTTATAGACAAGCCCGCGGGAGTATTAACGCATAGCAAGGGTGTATTTAATAGCGAAGCAACTGTCGCAAGTTTTATAGCCGATAAGATTAACTTTCCAAGTGATGGCAATAGAAGGGGTATTGTTCATCGATTGGACAGAGGAACTAGTGGTGTTATTATTTGCGCAAAAAATTCCAACGCCTTATCTTGGTTGCAAAAGCAATTCTCTACAAGAAGAGTCAAAAAAACCTATGTTGCAGTAACGAGCAGAACACCAAAACATGATCAAGCTGTTATTGATATGCCTATAGAAAGAAACCCAAAAAGACCGCAAACTTTTCGGGTAGGAACAAACGGTAAACAAGCAGTTACTGAATACAAGTTATTAAATTCAAATGATGATAGAGCGTTGGTTGAACTTAGGCCAAAAACTGGACGCACACATCAGCTTAGGGTCCATTTATCACATATAGGTTGCCCTATAGTTGGTGATAGTTTATATGGAGGAGAAAGTGCCGACAGACTGTATTTGCATGCAAAGGAGCTAGAGATAACATTACCAAATAGGAAACGTACAGTATTTAAATCTGCATTGCCGAAGGGATTTAATGGATAATACAAACTTAATATCGACAAAAACTCAAAATAATATAAGTGAGTACCTCAAAGGTATGTGGCCAGTTATTTTGATATGTGGCAAAAATGGTTCAGGAAAGCGATACGTAATTGATTCAATCATTAAACAGATAGAATCGGGGATGCCTAAAGGCGTTAGCAGAAATACATATCTAAACCTAGTAGATCCCGAAAGTAGTAGTATATCAATTGAAGATATAAGAGATATTAAGAAAAGACTGAAGCATAAGATTTCCAGTGAAGACAAATTACGTATAGTAGTAATACACGATTGTCATAGAATGACACAAGAATCTCAGAATGCTCTGTTAAAGATTTTAGAAGAGACACCACCCAGAACATTTTTTATATTGTCAGTGAATAACAAACACAAACTTTTGCCAACTGTTATATCACGAACTCAAATACTTGAAATACGCAACCCAACACTTGAAGAATATAGTAGGCGTTTCAACGGCATCGATAAGGATAAGTT